>CACJFI010000001.1 GCA_902592615.1 uncultured SAR116 cluster alpha proteobacterium
CATAATTATATTAAATCTACTCTTTCAATGTCTCCTGTTATGCCTGTATTGACAATCAATAATATTGCTAATGTTGAATATTTATTTGAGGCTCTAATCAACGGAAATCTCAAGGTAGTTGAAATCACTTTAAGAACAGATTGTGCCCTAAAAGCAATAGAGATTGCGTCCAAAAAATTTACTTCTTTGAAAATTGGAGCAGGTACAGTTTTAAACAATGAAGATTTAAATTCCGTAAAAGATGCTGGAGCGAAATTTGCTGTTAGTCCTGGCTCTACAATTTCCCTTGCAACACATGCACTAGAAAAAGAATTTCCATTCCTGCCGGGAGTTTCAAATTCTAGTGATATTATGAATTTAATGAATTTAGATTATAAACTTTTTAAATTTTTTCCAGCACAAGCCGCAGGTGGTCTTAAATATCTTAAATCTTTAAGTGGGCCATTTCCTGAAATTTTGTTTTGCCCAACAGGTGGTATTAACCAAAATAACGCTCATGAATGGCTTAGTCAAAAGAATGTAATATGTGTAGGCGGTAGTTGGATAATTCCACCTGAAAGCAGAGATTACAAAGAAATTACAAAAAGAGCTTTATTAGCAAGTAGTTTGTCAAAATAATTTCCCGTTTGTTCTAAATAAATAATAAATAAATTTTTTTGTAAAATATTTCGATTTGTCTATCATTATATTTAGAAATTAGTTTTATGTGTTTTTAAAAACTTGGGGGAAGCAATGACTGAATATTCAATTGAGGATTATGTAACTGATATTCGTTCAGTTGTAAAAGAAGAGACTGACGAGGGAAAGATAATCGATAGAATAAAACCATTATCAAAAAAAATAGCAGCAAACAAAAGTTGGGTTAAGCCAGAATATTTTAATGTAGATAAAGAACAGGGATTTGGATTGCATTTACTGCACGAAGAAAAAGATCACAGCTTAGCTGTTTTTGCAATTGCGTGGGCTCCTGGAGAGGGACTTGCGCCACATAATCACAAAACATGGGCGGTTGTTGCTGGTATTCAAGGACAAGAACATGAAACTAGTTACAAAAGAATAGATGATGGAACTACAGACGGTTTTGCGGATTTAGTAAAAACAAATGAAGAGACTATATACGCAGGAGATGCTACTTGTTGTTTGCCTGAGGACATACATAGTGTTTGGAATAATGGACGTGAGATAGCTCTTTCTATACATACATATGGAAAGCATCTCAATTATACAGGAAGATCAATTTTTGATATTAATCAAAAAACTGAAACCCCCTGCATAGTTAAGGTTCAAAATTAATTAAGTTTTATACGAAAAGTTCTAAGTTAAAATCTAATTAACCTTGGAAACATGTTTGATTTTGTTCACCCAAACCTTCTATACCCAACTTCATTTTATCGCCTGCTTTTAAGAAAACAGGTGGTTTCATTCCACTACCAACTCCAGGTGGAGTGCCCGTAGCAATAACATCGCCAGGATTTAAACTCATAAATTGTGATAAATAATATACAATGTATTTTGCAGAGAATATCATGGTTTTTGTAGAACCATCTTGCATTCTTTTACCATTAACATCTAGATACATTTTTAGGTTCTGAACGTCAGACACTTCATCTTTAGTAACTAAATATGGTCCAGTTGGCCCAAAAGTGTCACAAGATTTGCCTTTAGTCCACTGTCCTTCTTTTTTTAGTTGAAATTCTCTTTCTGAAACATCATTAACTACACAATATCCAGCAATATATTTTTCTGCATCCTCTTCATTAATATATTTAGCTTTTTTCCCAATTATAATACCAAGTTCAACTTCCCAGTCAGTTTCATTAGAATTTCTTGGTATTTCAACATTATCATTTGGACCTACTACAGCAGATGTTGCCTTTGAAAATAATATTGGTTCACTTGGTACAGGCATTCCAGTTTCTGCAGCGTGATCCGAATAATTTAACCCAATACAAAGAAATTTTCCAATATTACCAACACATGCTCCCAATCTTGTATTTTCAGGAATAATTGGCAAAGATGAAACATCAATCATAGAAATTTTATTTAAGCCCTCTTCACTAATATTATCTCCATTGATATCCGTAATATGATTAGATAAATCTCTTATTTTACCATCCTGGCCAAGAATACCAGGCTTTTCTTTCCCAATTTCTCCGTAGCGTAATAACTTCATTTTACTTCCTCTCTCTAATTAATATAATTAAAAATTTTATTATTGATTTATTACATACATATTCCACCATCAATTATATGGAATTGACCTGTGGTAAAGGCTGATGCATCACTAGCTAGATAAACTGCAAGATTAGCGACTTCTTCTGCCTCACCAAATCTTCCCATTGGTTGCCTTGCAACAAATTGCTTTTTGGCTAATTCATAATCTCCCATGTTTGAAAGTCTTTCCTCTAAAGATGGACTTTGAATTGTGCCAGGGCAAATGGCATTACACCTTATTCCAGCTGCAATATAGTCTGCTGCAACTGATTTTGTTATACCAAGTACTGCAGCTTTAGATGCAGTGTAGATAAACCTATTAATTATACCTTTTGTTGAGGATGCTACAGAGGCAATATTAACAATTGATCCTCCACCATTTTTGATCATTATTGGTAAGATTTCTTTTATCATGTGGTACATGGCTTTACTATTTAGATTAAAAGCCAGATCCCAGTCATCGTCTGTAGACTCTAAAATTGTTCCATTATGAACTATACCTGCGCAATTAAATAGTACGTTAGGTTCTTTAATTAGTTTCATTAAATCTTTAATTTCATCTTGATTTGTAACATCAAGTTTATGAGTTTCATGTACAGTTTTTTTTAAATTGTCTAAACTTTCTTCGTTAATGTCTGTTGCAATAACATAAGCACCAGCTTTTACAAAAGCCTCAGCTGTTGCTTTGCCAATACCTTGTCCCGATGCAGTTAAAAGAGCAGTCTTGCCCTCTAAATTAATCATAAAAACTCCCTACATAGTTGCTCCAATTTGCCAAGGAACAAACTCCAAGTCTCCAAGGCCTTGGCTTTCAGATTTTGATTTTTCACCAGATGCGACCCGAACAATCAAATCAAATATTTCTTGTCCAACATCCTCAATACTTTTGTTATCTGAAATTACTTTTCCAGCATTTACATCCATGTCCTCAATCATATTATTATACATTTCGGTGTTCGTAGCTATTTTAATTGAAGGTGAGGGTTTACAACCAAAACATGAACCTCTTCCTGTAGTAAAAGTTACGACATTACAACCGCTAGCAATTTGACCCGTAACTGATGCTGGATCATATCCAGGGCTATCCATAAATAAAAAACCCTTTTTCTCTGCTTGCTGTGCATATAGGAGAACATCATTTAAAGGTGTGGTTCCTCCTTTTGCAGCTGCTCCTAGAGACTTTTCTAATATTGTAGTTAATCCACCTGCTTTGTTACCTGGGGAAGGGTTATTATTTAAACTTCCCTTATTTCTTGTTACATAATCTTCCCACCAAAGAATTCTATCGACAAGTTTTTTGCCTACTTCAGGAGAAATGGCTCTTCTTGTTAACATGTGTTCTGCACCATAAATTTCTGGTGTTTCTGCCAAAATTGCAGTTCCACCATTTTTTACAATTAAATCTGCAGCATGACCAAGTGAAGGGTTTGAGGTTATACCAGACCATGCATCGGATCCTCCACATTGAAGAGCAACACTTAAATGTTCTACAGATTGATCAGATCGCTCAATGGAATTAACTTCAGGTAGCATATCATCAATGCATTTTATTCCAGCTTTAATTGTTTTTCTAAGACCTCCCATGTCTTGTAAGGTCATAGTTTTAAAAAATGGATTTTCGTTTAAGTTGAAAGCATCCATTAAAAACTTGATTTGATTTGCCTCACATCCTAATCCAATTAGTAATATACCAGCTAAATTTGGATGTTGAATATACCCTAAAAGGACTCTTTGAAGAGCGTCAAAACCGTCTCCTGAATCTGCCATTCCACATCCTGTGCCGTGAGTAAATGAAACTACTCCGTCAACATTTGGGAACTTAGATAATTTTTCTTCATTAAATGCTTCTGCAATATTTTTTGCAGCTGTTGCAGAACAATTTACAGAAGTAAGTATGCCAATATAATTTCTTGTCCCAACCTTTCCGTTTTGTCTTTTATATCCTTTGAAAGTAGCTCTTTTTTCAGGTTCAATCATGTTGGGTAATTTAACAGATGTTGAAAACTCATAATCATGATCTGTTGATTGGAAATTTGTATTTTCAACATGTACATGTTCACCTGGTAAAATATCTTTGCTAGCAATACCTATCAATTGGTCATACTTAATTATTTTCTCACCCTTTACTATTTTTCTTAAGGCTATTTTATGACCTTTCGGAATAATGTTTTTACTCGTAAGATCTTGAGTTATTTCACCAGCATTTATTTCTCTTAATGCTGTAGCAACATTGTCATTTTTATTAAGTTTAACTGTTAAGTTTTCAATATTATTCATTTTTATTATCTCCCAGCTAATAAAAAGCAAAAAAACTGAAATTATCTTTTGATTTTTTTTAAATCAAGTATGATTGTTACATTGATCTTAAAATATATTAAGATCTATTCATACTATTTTTAAAATAATTTATAAACTCTATTTGTTGTTATTAAATTTTACTTGGGAGAAAATCATGTCAGATAAAAATTTTAATCCAAAATACAGAAGTCAACAGTGGTTTGATAATCCAACTAATCCTGGTATGACGGCATTGTATTTGGAAAGATCAATGAATTTTGGGCTGACACCAGACGAATTAAGATCTGGAAAACCAATTATTGGAATAGCACAAACCGGATCGGATATATCCCCATGTAATAGGGTTCATCTTAAACTGGCAGAAAGAGTAAGAGAAGGAATTAGAACAGCAGGTGGTATTGCTTTTGAGTTTCCTGTTCATCCCATTCAAGAAACATTAAAGAGACCTACCGCTGCTGTCGACAGAAATTTAGCATATTTAGGATTAGTTGAAATTCTTCATGGTTATCCTATTGATGGTGTTGTCCTAATGACCGGTTGTGACAAAACAACTCCAGCTTGTTTAATGGCAGCTGCTACTGTAGATCTGCCAGCTATTGTACTAAACGGAGGTCCAATGCTGGATGGGTGGCATAATGGAAAGCTTGCTGGTTCAGGAACAGCTGTTTGGGATAGTAGAGTTGAGTTAGCAGCTGGCAGAATAGATTATGAACAATTCATTGATATTGTTACTAGCTCAGCTCCTTCTGACGGTCATTGTAACACTATGGGCACTGCATCTACAATGAATTCTTTAGCTGAAGCTCTTGGAATGAGCTTAACTGGAAATGCTAATATTCCTGCACCTTACAGAGAAAGAGGGCAAATGGCATATAAGACAGGTTTAAGAATTGTAGATATGGTTAGGGATGATTTAACTCCTTCCATGATTATGACTAGAGAGTCTTTTGAAAATGCAATCATTGTAAATTCTGCTATTGGTGGATCAACTAACGCTCAATGGCATATTACTGCAATAGCAAGGCATGTTGGTGTAGAATTAGAAACTGTTGCATGGCAAAATGTTGGTTATGACATTCCTTTGATGGCTAACATACAACCGGCAGGCGAGTACCTATGTGAGAGCTATCATAGAGCTGGTGGGACAGCTGCTGTAATGTCAGAGCTTTTTGAAAATTCAAAACTTCATGGAGATGTAATGACTGTCACAGGAAAAAAAATGTCTGATAATTTAAAAGGAATCAAGATTAAGGACGAAAAGGTCATTACCCCTTTTAAAAAACCTATGAAACAAAAAGCAGGCTTTATAGTACTTAAAGGAAATTTATTTGACTCTGCAATAATGAAAACCTCAGTTATTTCAAAAGAATTCAAAGATAAATTTTTATCACGTCCAGGAAAAGAAGGTGTACTAGAAGGTAAAGTTATTGTCTTTGAAGGATCTGAAGATTATCATGACAGGCTTAATGACAAAAGTTTAAATATGGATGAAAATTCTATATTAGTTATTAGAGGTGCAGGACCTGTTGGCTGGCCTGGATCAGCTGAAGTTGTTAATATGCAACCATCAGATGAATTAATTAAGCAAGGGATTACAGAATTACCATGCATAGGTGATGGAAGACAATCAGGAACCTCAGGAAGTCCATCAATACTTAATGCTTCACCTGAGAGTACGACTGGAGGCGGATTAGCTTGGTTGAGGACGGGTGACACTGTCGTAATTGATTTGAATAATTATACAGCTAACATGCTTGTAAGTGATGAAGAGATTGAGCTTAGGAAAAAAGATGGTGTTCCGCCTTATCCTGAAAGTCAAACTCCTTGGCAAGAAATTCAAAGAAATTTAGTAGGTGAACTATCTGATGGAGCTGTACTTGAGAATGCTGTCAAATTTCAGAAGGTAAGAAAAAAATTACCAAGGGATAATCATTAAAATAATGACAGAAAATAAAAATATTTTAGTAATTGGTTTAGGCTCAATGGGTTATGGGATAGCAAAATCGCTTATGCGCGCAGGGTATAATGTTTATGGTCAAGATAAAAACCCAGATCAACAAAAAAAATTTTTTCAAGATGGAGGGTTTGAAGGTAAAGTTCCATACGACAAATTAGAAGCAGTAATAATAGTTGTCTTAAATGAAAAGCAAACTCGTGAGATTATTTTTGGTGAGGAGGGGATTTCCAATAAATTAAAAAATAACTCATTGATAATGGTATGTACTACTGTTTCTCCAGATTTTGCAAAAGAAATGGATAACAAGTGTTCTAAAAAAGGACTTTTATATTTAGATGCGCCCATTTCTGGTGGATCAAAAAAATCATTAGAAGGTAAATTGTCTTATATGATTTCTGGAAGTCAAAAAGCTCTGCAAAAAGCCAAGCCACTTTTAGATTCAACCTCAGAAAAAGTTTTTAAATTTGGCCAATCTGTCGGAGCTGGGTCTGCAATGAAGGCAGTTAATCAAATGCTCGCAGGTATTCATATTTCAGCAATGGCAGAGGCTATAACATTTGGAATAACTCAAGGCATAGACCCTAAGAAATTTTTAGAGGTTATTTCTGAATGTGCTGGAACATCCTGGATGCTTGAGAATAGAGCTCCACATATTATAAATGATGATTATTCTCCAAAATCATCGATAAATATATGGCCAAAAGATCTAGGGATTGTTCTGGATATAGCAAAAAAATCAAATTTTTCTGCACCTTTAACTGCAACAGCAATGCAACAATTTGTTGCAGCTGCTGGTTCTGGTTTGGGTTATGAAGATGATGCTGCTGTAGCTAAAATTTATGCTCGTAATGCAGGAATTGAATTAACTAAGTATTAAATATCCTCCTAATTTACTTCTGAAATTAGAGATTTTCCTTCAAAGTAATTTATTATGTTATCAAATACAAGCTGACCCATTGCATTTCTTGTCTCAACTGTGCCAGACGCAATATGAGGTAATAAGACCGTATTTTGTAGTTTCATTAATTTTTCAGGGATGTTGGGCTCATTTGTATAAACATCTAAACCAGCACCCAATATTAAATTATTTTCTAGACAATGTATTAATTCATCTTGATCGATAACCGAACCTCTAGCTACATTGATAAGTACGCCATTTTCTCCAAGATTATTAAGAACATCTTTATTAATTAACTTTTCTGTTTCTTTTCCACCAGGTGTAATTATACAAAGTGTATCAACTTCTTTTGCTAATTCTTTCAAATCTCTGTAAAATTTATACTTAACATCTTTTTTATTTCTTGAATGATAGGAAATTTCACAATTAAATGCTTCTGCCCTTTTAGCTATAGCTTTACCAATTCTTCCCATTCCAACTATTCCTAGCTTGGTTCCTGTAAACTTTTTAGTTAGTGGAAAATCACCCTCAATCCATTGGTTGTTTCTTGCAAAACTGTCAGCTTCAACGATTTTTTTGTAGACACATAGCATTAATGCGATAGCGGTATCAGCTACTTCATCATTAAGAACTTCTGGTGTATTAGTGACTTTTATTGCTAAACTTTTAGCAAAATTAACATCAATAGCATCATAACCTACACCATAACACGCTATAATTTTTAGATTAGGCATGCTTTTCATTAAATCAGGGGTAATTTTATAACCTCCCATGACTGCTATTGCATCAATATCTTCTCTAACTTCAAATAAATAATTATCTTCATCCTTTTGTTTCCATAATTTATGTGTGTTAAAGTTTTGATCAGCAAGCGAAACAAAATATTCTGGCATTTCGGTCATTATTAGTAAGTTTTTTTTCATTCAAAATATCCCTTATATACTTAATTTAGGCATCTGATTTTTTTTGATAATCGCCCCTTTATATTTGATGACTTCTCTGGTGACAGCATGAGATTTTAATATAATTTCTTCAATACTAGTATTTTTACCATTGTTCATCAATGCTAAGAATGAGCCGTTGAAAGCATCTCCTGCAGCAGTTGTATCTACAACCTCACCATGCGGAACAGTAATGGTTTTTATATCTTGATCAAGGTTTTTAAATATAATTGAATTTTTATATCTCAATAAAATCAGATTTTTTTCATTATTTAATAGATTAAAGATTTCATTTGGTTTTCTAATCTTAAATAGATTTTTAACATCATCATAAGAGACAAAATTAATATTTACATAATTGTTAATTTCTATAAATAGTGATTGCGATCTATTTTTGTCATAATGTAGTTGATGTCTAAAATTAAAATCAAAAGCACAAACATCAGCTGTAGCCCCAACCTTAATTAGTTGTTGTTTTTGATTTTCATCAAGTATGCCAGCAGAAATACCGGAGTAATAAAAAATATCTGAATTGCTTATATTATCTAAAAGATACTTTCCTTTTAATCCTAAAAAAATATTTTTAGTTGGAGATTGATCTCTCCAATAGGAAAAACTTCGTTCTCCTTTTTCATTGATTTCAATAGAATATAATCCTGGTGGATTTTTCCCATCTGTCCTGATAAGATCACAGTTAAGTTTTTCAATTTTGAATCTTTCCATCATTTTCTTAGAAAAACTATCTTTTGAAAGAGCTGTGCAGTAAAAAGTACTAGTTTCCTTATTTGTTAATCGTGAAAAATAAACTGCAGAGTTATAAGTATCACCTCCAAAATTAACCTCCATCAGTGAATTTGAATTTCCTAAAGAGGATATATCACCGTTTAGCTCAATCATGCATTCCCCTAAAAAGATAGCTTTTTTCTGCATTTTATAAGTATCCTTAAGATATAAATTTTATGGTTACTATAATTATTAAAATGTAATAATTTACTCAATCTTTATTTTAAAATATATTTATAGTAGAGTAACTTAGGAAAATATGAGGTTTATTGGTGACAATCTTAGATATAAACAACAGCTCATTTTATAATAAATTTGATTATAATGTTGAAAAAGCTGTAGAGGCATTGAAAAAAGAATTTGGTCAACAATTTTCAATATCTAAATCCGTTCGTGAACAACATACTAGCACAACTACAGTTCATACACCCGAACTACCTGATGGTGTTGTTTTTGCATATAGTAAGGAAGATGTTCAAAAAACTGTAAAAATTTGTCACGAACATGGTTGCCCAATTATCCCCTTTGGTGCAGGTTCTTCTCTGGAGGGGCACCTAAATGCCAATTTTGGTGGGATCTCAATAGATATGAATAATCTCAATAATATTATAGAAGTTCACCCTGAAGATTCTACTGTTGTAGTACAACCTGGTGTAACAAGAGAACAACTTAATACATATCTAAGAGATACAGGTTTATTTTTTCCTATTGATCCTGGCGCGAATGCTTCAATTGGTGGAATGACATCTACACGAGCTTCTGGAACAAATGCAGTTCGTTATGGTACAATGAAAGACAATGTTTTATCTCTTGAAGTTGTTATGCCAAATGGTGAGATAATAAAAACTGCCAGTAGAGCAAGAAAAAGTTCAGCTGGATATGATTTAACAAGATTAATTGTTGGTTCTGAAGGAACTTTGGGTGTAATTACTGAAATTACTCTTAAACTTTATGGTATACCTGAGGAAATTGGAGCTGGCAGGTGCACGTTTCCTTCTGTTAAAGATGCAACTGATGCAGTTATCATGACGATACAAGCTGGTATCCCAGTAGCTAGAATTGAACTATTAGACATTGCACAAGTTAAAGCAGTTAATAATTATTCTAAATTGAGTTTACCAGAATCACCCTTGTTGCTTTTAGAGTTTCATGGAAGCAAATCTTCTGTTAAAGAGCAGTCAGAATTATTTAACGAGATTTCTAAAGATTTTGGAGGGAATAATTTTGAGTGGAACACTAATATTGAAGAAAGAAATAAATTATGGAAAGCTAGGCATGATGTTTATTATGCTGTAAAAGCATGTAGACCAGAGGCAGATTATATCGCAACAGACGTGTGTGTACCTATTTCAAGACTCTCGGAATGCATTACAGAAACCATTGAAGATATGGAGCAAAATAAATTATTTGGTCCTATTGTTGGTCATGTTGGAGACGGCAATTTTCATGTTCAACTTATGATTGATCCCAAAGACCAGAGTGAAATTGATGTTGCGAATGGTTTTTTAGAAAGATTAGCTCATAGAGCAATTAGTATGGATGGCACATGTACTGGTGAACATGGTGTAGGGCAGGGAAAAAAACAGTATCTACTTGAGGAGCTAGGTTCTGCGGTAAATTTTATGAAATTAATTAAGGAAGAATTAGACCCCAAAGGTATTATGAATCCTGGAAAAATTTTGTAGAAATAAAATCGATTATTTTAGAGGCATTAAATATGGATGGTAATACTTCAATTTGGTCTTCAGATAATTATGATCCTGTAAGTATCAAGTTATGTGTAAAAAAGTTAAAAGAAGAATTTGGACAGCAATTTTCAGATAGCCAGAGTATTTTAGAACAACACACTCATACAATGACAATACACGAATCTGAATTACCAAATGGTGTTGTATTTGTTGAAACAAAAGAGGATGTTCAAAAAGTTGTAAATATTTGTAAAGAATATAAGTGCCCAATTATACCATTTGGTGTTGGTTCTTCCTTCGAAGGGCATCTCAATGCACCTTTTGGTGGAATTTCTATTGATATGAATAATATGAATAAAATATTGAAGGTACATCAAGATGACCTTCTAGTTGTTGTTCAACCAGGTGTAACGAGAGAGCAGCTTAATACATACCTTAGAGATACAGGTTTATTTTTTCCAATTGATCCAGGGGCAAATGCATCAATAGGTGGAATGACTGCTACACGAGCCTCAGGAACAAATGCGGTTCGTTATGGTACAATGAAAGACAATGTGATAGCTTTGGAAGTTGTCACTCCAGACGGTCAGATAATTAAAACAGCAAATAAAGCAAGGAAAAGTTCTGCTGGATATGACTTAACAAGGTTAATAGTTGGTTCAGAAGGGACTTTAGGTATAACGACAGAAATTACTCTCAAACTCTATGGTATCCCAGAAGTTATAGCTGGTGGAAGAGTAAGTTTCCCAACCGTAAAAAATGCAACTGATGCGGTTATTATGACTATTCAAGCTGGTATCCCGGTTGCTAGAATAGAATTTATGGATACAGCACAGGTAAAGGCTGTTAATAATTATTCCAAAACAAATCTTCCTGAAGCTCCATTGTTGTTGGTAGAATTTCATGGAAGTCAATCGTCTGTTGATGAGCAGTCGGAGTTATTTGGAGAGATATCATCTGATTTTGGAGGTAAAGATTTTGAATGGACTTCCAACAATGAGGACAGAAATAAATTATGGAAAGCAAGGCATGATGCGTATTGGTCATGTAGAGCTGTAAGGCCAGAGGCAGAACTTTATTCTACTGATGTCTGCGTGCCGATTTCAAAATTATCAGACTGTATTACAGAAACGATTGAAGATATGGAACAAAATGAATTAATAGGTCCAATAGTAAGTCATGCAGGAGATGGAAATTTTCACGTTGCACTTTTAATTGATAAAAATAACAAAACTGAGTTAGACAAGTTAGATGAATTTTTAGTAAGAATATCTGAGAGAGCTATAAGAATGGATGGCACATGTACGGGTGAACATGGAGTTGGCCAAGGTAAAAGAAAATATATGCTTAAAGAGTTAGGTAATGCTGTAAATGTTATGAAAAGTGTAAAAGAAGCTTTTGATCCTCATAAAATAATGAACCCAGGAAAACTTTTCCTGTAATATTGCATTAACATCATTCATAGTATGGTTAACAGGTTATTTTTCATTAACTTCAAGGTGTAGAGAATCTTCTACAAGTTCAGATGATTACATACATAATTATTAGTTTTTTAATGATGGTTACTCCTGGCCCAGGTGTATTATCATTAGCTGGTGTTGGTGCTGGCTTTGGTTGGAAAGTTGGTATGATGTATCTTATTGGTTTATTTTTTGGAACTAATGGAGTTGCACTATTAGTAGTTTTAGGCTTCAAACAATTTTTATTTGAGATTGATGGTGTTGAAATTACTTTCTTGCTTCTTTCTTTATCTTATTTATCTTTTCTATCTTGGCGAATAGCTACGTCTGACAACAAAACTGGGTTTAAGCAGAGTTTGAAGGCGCCCAGATTATATGAAGGTATTTTTTTACAATTTGTTAATCCTAAAGCTTATGTTGTGCAAGGTCATTTGTTTGTAGTTTTATCTCTTGGACTGGCATCATTCAATACTGAAATTATTGTAAAATTTATCATTGTTAATTCTATTTGGATACCAATTCATTTATTATGGCTTTGGTTAGGAATAAGTTTAAAGAAATGGTCATTAGGTGTTAATAAACAAATTTGGGTAAATAGGGGAATGGGCCTGGCTTTGTTTGCAGTTGTTGTCCTTTCCACTTTTATGGAATTAAATTTAGAGATGTAAAATGATCAAATATTAATCATCTACTAATTTGGCTAATTTTTTTTGCTCAAATTTTTAGCAAATATATTCTTTGTTTTTTGATTGATTAAACATTTCATGACTTATTTAACGATTCGACATATAAAAATAGAAAGTTCAATAAACTCCCCCGTTTAATTGTACTCAAAACTAATACATTCCTCCCTAGTGATTAGTTTAAATTAGGTGCAGAGGATCTCCTTAAAATCCTCACTACTAATACGTAGCTCTACCTCCTGATATGTCAAAAACTCCAGCTGTAGTAAAACTATTCTCCTTACTTCCTAAGAAAGTAATTAAAGAAGCAATCTCATCAACGGTTACGAATCTTTTTCTTGGTATTTTAGACAGCATGTAATCAATAAATTCTTGTGATACTTGATCAAGTATTCTTGTTTTTGCCGTTGCAGGAGTAATACAATTAACTGCAATATCTTGATCAGCTGTTTCTTTTCCAAGAGATTTAGTTAATCCAATGACAGCAGCCTTTGATGCTGAGTAAGCAGGAGCATTAGGGTTGCCCTCTTTTCCAGCAATAGATGCTATATTAATAATTCTACCATATCCGTTTTCTCGCATAGTTTTAACAACATATTTGTTGCAATAAAACACACCATTAACATTTACATTGAAAACTTTTGACCATTCTTCAACTGGATAATCCCATGTTGAAAAGGTCGGACCTGCTATACCTGCACTACATACTAATATGTCAATTTTTTTTAGCTGGTTAATTGTTTCAGCCGTAGCTTGTTTTACAACTTTATTATCAGTTTGATCAACTTCTAAAAAATGGCAATTAAGTTCTTTTGCAGCGTCCATACCCAACTTTTTATCAATATCCCAAATCATAACTTCACAGCCATCATTAATAAATCTTTTTGCAGTTGCTAGTCCAATCCCTTGAGCTCCACCAGTAATAACTGCAGTTTGTCCATTAAAATTAGCCATAAACACCCCCTGTATTTGATTTGGTTGAATTATAAGAATATATTAACAATAGATATATTTCATATAAACACTTATAGTGTTTTATATCGTTCAACTATCCAATGCTAGAAAAATTTTAAAAATAGAGGAAGTTTGATGGAAATATTTCACATAGTCATTATTGGAATTGTATCTTGTCTTGCAATGGATATGTGGCAGAGGCTACTTAAATTATTATATGATATAAATCCTTCTGATTGGGGTATTGTTGGAAGATGGTTTTTATTAGTAATGTCTAGAGGAAAAATTTATAATCCTACTATCGATGAAGAAGATCCAATTAAAAATGAATTAATAATTGGCTGGATGGTTCATTATTCCGTTGCAATTATGTATTCAGTATTTTTTTTTATTTTATTAAAATATGAAATATGTAGCGCATCTCTTATGAATGGCATTATTTTTGGTTTGATAAGTGTAATTGTCCCTTGGTTTTTTTTTATGCCAGCTTTAGGTAAAGGTTTATTAGGAACAAAGACACCGTCACCACTTATGGCTTGTTCTTTAGCAGTTGGAAGTCATATTGCTATAGGTGCGCCTATCGGTGGGTTTTATCAGGTATTTGGTTACTAAATTAAGATATACGTATTGAGTATAAAAAATGAAAGAAAATAAATTAAGAGAGCAAATATGTGTTTTAGCTACTTCTATTTTTGATAGAGGCTTAACACATGGTTCAACCGGAAATATTTCAGTACGTTTGGATGATAATAATATTTTAGTTACTCCTTCTGGATCTTCTTTTGGTAGACTTGACCCAAAACAAATAGTCAAGGTTACTAAATCTGGTGAAATTATTGGGTCTACAACACCTACAAAAGAATTACCACTTCATCAGGCTTTTTATGAAACAAGAGGAATGAAATCTGGCGCAGTAGTACACCTTCATTCTACGTATTCAGTCGCTTTATCAATGATGCCTGGAATTAATGAAGATAATGTTTTACCCTCATATACACCTTACTCCGTTATGTTATTAGGAAAGGTAAAATTACTTCCTTTTTTTGTGCCAGGAGATCCTGCAATGGGTGATGCAATCAAAGGTCTTGCTGGAAAAAGATCTTCCGTTCTTCTCGCAAATCATGGTCCTGTTGTTTCTGGTAAAGATTTGGAATCAGCGGTTAATGCTGTTGAAGAATTAGAAGCTAATGCTAAACTAGCTCTTATATTAAGAGGGTCAGATGCAATAGAATTAAAAACATCTCAAATAGATAAAATAGTGTCTAAATTTAACATAGAATGGGATTAGGACAATGTATAAATTTTCCGCTAATTTAGGTCTTTTATGGACAGAAATGTCTCAAATCGACGCTATATATAAAGCTAAAGATAAAGGGTTTGATGCAGTAGAGTTTCAGTTTCCTTATCAATATGATTCTCGAGAAATTAAAAAAGCATTGGATGATGTAAACTTACCTGTTATGGGTATTAATACAATTAAAGGTAATATTGAAAAAGGTGATAATGGTCTCTTAGCTGTCCCTTCAAGGGTGTCTGAGGCAAGAGACGCATTATTACAAGCATTTGAGTATGCAAAAGTAATTAAATCAAAAAACATTCATGCAATGGCAGGCGTCACAGATTTATCAACAAAATCTCTTGTGACTTTTATTGATAATTTAAAATTTGCAAAAGAATTGGTCAAAGAAAGTAATATCGGTTTAGTCATTGAACCTTTAAACCTAAATGATAATCCAGGATATTTCTTAACAAGAGTGGAGCAGGCTAAGGAGATATGTGAGCTTGTAGGTTCTGATAGTATAAAAATTATGTTTGATTTTTATCATGTTCAAATCAATCAAGGTAATGTCATAAATAGATTTGCAGATAATTTACCTTTCATTGGTCATGTGCAGATAGCTTCAGTAAAGCGTAGATCTGAACCAGACAAAGGTGAATTAGATTTTTCTTACATTATTCCAGAAATTTATAAAATAGGTTACAAAGGGCTGATTGGAGCAGAATATAAGCCAAGAACCACGACTGATGAAGGAATTGCTTGGATGGATAATTTTAAATAAAAATTTTAAAGGATTTTTAAATGAAAATAATCAGACAATATGGCCCTAATGAAATAGAAAACTCATCATTGTGTTTTGGAACAATGCAGTTTGGAGACGGGGCAGATGAACGCGACAGCCAAGAAATGTATGAGGCATGTCGAGAAAATGGTATTAATTTTTTTGATACTGCATTTGTTTATACTGGAGGTAAATCTGAAAAAATTCTTGGAAATTTAATTAGAGAAGAACGTGAAAAAATTATTCTAATTACAAAAGCAGGTTCAGTTGGAGGTTCAAGTGGAGAAAATATTAGATCACAACTAGAGCAAAGTCTTAAAAGACTAAATCAGGATTACGTAGATATTTTCTTCTTACATCATTGGGATGATAATGTGCCATTAGAAAAAACATTTGAAACACTTAAAAAATTAAAAGAAGAAAAAAAATTTTTTCAACTAGGTGTTTCTAATTTTGCTGCTTGGCAAGTTATGAAAGCAAATTTGATTGCTCAAAAATATAATTTTCCATCAGTAGATATTCTGCAACCCATGTATAATATTGTTAAAAGACAAGCCGAAGTAGAAATTCTTCCTATGGCAATATCAGAAGATATTGGTGTAATAAGTTATAGTCCTTTAGGAGGGGGACTTCTTACGGGTAAATATGACGCATCAATTACATCAAGTAAAAATACATCTGGAAGACTTCATGAAAATGAAAAATATAAAATTAGATATGGACAAGATTGGATGTACAAAGCAGCACATTCTTTAAAAAATTTAGCTAATGATTTAAATTATGATCCTATTTCTTTGGCAGTTGCTTGGGTTTTAAAGAATGATGCAGTTACTGCCCCAATAATAAGCGCCAGAAATCTAAAACAATTAAAACCTTCCTTAGATTCAGTAAAAATTTCATTAGATAATGAAACTTACAAATTAATATCTAGTATAAGTCCTATACCTGCTCCTGCAACTGATAGATTAGAAGAAGTCAGTGACGATTAAATAAGGAAATCTCTTGGATACTGCAATAGAAAAAAATTGGGAAGTTTATGCTTTAAAATATGCTGAAAGAGCAGATAGAACTCGTAGTGACAGCTTCATTTTTGACGATCATTCTAATCATGCTCACACCATTGATTATTTTATTTGGGTTTTGAAATCAGATAAGGATATTGTTGTTGTAGACACAGGATATGATTACGACGAAGCTAAAAGAAGAGATAGGCCTATACAAAGAGCTCCATCTGAGGCCTTGAAAGCTATTAACGTTGAGGCTAGTGATGTTACTGACGTAATTATAACTCATCTTCATTATGATCATGCAGGTGGATTAAAGGATTTTCCTAATGCAAAATTTCATCTTCAAGAAACTGAGATGGCATACGCGACTGGTCCATGTATGTGTCATGAAACTATTAAAATGCCTTTTACAGGGGAACATGTATGTGAAATGGTTAAAAATCTATACTCTGGCAGGGTTATCTTTTATAATGGTATTGGATCAATTAAAAGTGGAGTAACTGTTCATTTAGTAGGAGGTCATTCAAGAGGCCTGCAGTCTGTAAGAGTAAAAACAGAAAATGGTTATTTATGTTTGGCATCAGATGCCACACATTTCTATGAAAACTTTCTTATGGGTAAACCATTCCCTATTGTTGTTGATTTGGAAGACATGCTTAATGGCTTTAATTTAATTAAAAGTCTGGCAAGCAGTAATGATATGGTGATTCCAGGACATGATCCTCTAGTTAAAAACTTTTTTCCTAAAGAAGGAACATCAGGTTTTGTTTGGAGATTAGATAAAGGACCAACTAGTCCAGTAAAGATCTAAAGTTTTTTTCCATTGATCTTCTAAATGAAACAGTAGGATTATCAGATAAATAATCTACATCTTTCCAAGTTATAATTTGATCTTCTTTAATATCTTTATTAAGTTTTATTCCATGAGCAAGACCTATTGGCAGAGTTTCATTTGAAAGAGAATCTCTTGCTGGTATCAGTTTGCCCCATACGGTAGCTCCACCTTCTCCATCTAAAATTTCACCTTTTTTTAGTGATCTTTTTGATGTGGCAACTACATCACCTGAAAAATTTTGTGTTTGTCCAGTGGATTGATTTAATAAAGCTGCACTAAAGATTGAAATATTAAGTTCCATGCCAATTAAATGAAATGGTTTGTACATAGCAGAAAATTGTCCAGTACTATCAGTATTCATACCATATTGTTTAAAACATGAGGCTGCATAATCATTTGGTGCCTTGAGAACGGCGTAAACTCCCCATCTTAAATCTTTAAATACATCTTTACCATCTCTATCAAGAGATGATACTACCTCAACTTGTCCATCATGTTCTAAAACACCACCATTGTTTTTTGGTTTAAGTACCTCTGCTAGATCATCCATACCACAGGGAGGAAAAAGTAATCCATTGGAGGGTACCTTTAGGTTGCAAGCGTTAGCAATAGCTGCCATTTCAAGGCTTGATTTTGTTCCATCAAGAAATGAGTTAAACATTTTAGGGTTCATTCCAGCTTCAATTGCATCTTTTTCAGATAATCCATAGTAATTCCAAACTGTTTCTGGAGTTGATTTATGATATTCAGGAAGATATTTAGTACCTTTACCAGCAGCAGTTACATAAAAGCCACTAGACCTAGCCCAGTCAACAATTTCAGCAGTAAGGGCTGGCTGGTCTCCATAAGCCATAGAATATACAACACCAGCTGATTTAGCTTCTTTTGATAAGGACGCACCAGCTAAAACATCTGCTTCAACATTAACCATTACAATATGTTTACCTTTACGAAATGCTTCTCGAGCATGTGAAATTCCATCTGAAGGATTCCCAGTTGCTTCAACAACGACCTCTACTTCGGGTTTTGTTATTGCTTTAATTCCTGAGTCAACAAATTCGGCATTAGAAATAAGGTCATCATTCCAACCAACATTTTTACAAGCTTTCTTAGCATTATCTGGAATTAAATCTGCAATTATTACAACTTCTAAACCAGGGGTAGTTGGTACTTGACTTAAAAACATAGAGCCAAACTTTCCAGCTCCAATTAAGGCAACTTTAACGGGTCTATTATTATCAATTCTTTGTGAAATCAAATTTTGCAAAAACATATCTTAACTAATTCCCAAATATTTGCTTTATTTTCTGGATGTCATTATTTTTAAGTCCTAGCTGTGAAATAAAATAATTTTCCAATGAACTGTATTTTTTTTCTATTTCATCTATCGCTGCATTTAAATAAGATGTCTGAACCTTACCTAAAGTGCTCAACATATTTTTTGTAACTTGAGTGTCCTGTTTTGAAGAGTTAGTCTTTTGTTCCGCTGTGGCTGCTTTAATAGTTAATAAATCATTTGAAATAAGATAATTTTCAAAAATCTTATCAATATGATTATTGAAAAAACTCTGTATCATAAAACTAGCTATGCCAGTTCTATCCTTGCCCGCTGAGCAATGAAAAATAATTGGACGTTTATTTGATCGAAGTAGAATTTCAAAAAATTTTATCCAAACTTTTTTATGGTCGTTAATGTACATGCGATAACTTTCTTCCATCACTTCTTCATAAGATTTAATATTGTCTCCATTAATTTGCTTTTGAGAAACCATTCTACTTAGAGTGCTAGCTGAAATTGGAAGGTTAATATATCTTTCTTGAAGTTTAGGAGACAGGTTATCTGGTGCCATTTTTACTTCTTTAGGATCACGAAAATCAATTATGGCATGAGGATTTAAATTTTCTAAAACTCTAATATCTTGTTCGTTTAGGGTGCTAAGTTTAGCACACCTAAATAATAAATTTTTTTTCATTTTAGAGCCAATAGACACGTCTCTAAAATTTGAAACTGATTCAATTGAGATCAAAAAATTTTTCCTTGTTTAAAAATGTTTAACTATTCAGCTGCGCTAACACCAATATTTAATAACTCATTAAGGCAATTATCATCAAGCTTTGTAATGGGTGTAAAATCTCTGTGCGCGATCCATTCTTCTCGATTAAACTTTTGTATATGATTATCTACGTGACATAAAGAAAGATAGACAATACTTCGACCAAATGGTGAAATGTTTGGTGGACTTGCGTGAACTAGCAAAGATGAAAACATCAACATACTACCAGCTGCTCCTGTTGGAGCAACACATCCACCTCTTTCAGCTAACTCTAAAACTTTTTCGTTATCTAAAGTCCAAAGTGGATAACTTGTTGTTTCTAAATCGTGACCTGCATCAATAACTCCTGTTTTATGACTGCCTGGTATAAATAGTAAAGGACCATTTGCCGCAGTTACGTCATCAAGAAATACAGCAATATTCATAGCTCTTGGCTCTGGCATCCCGTCATCTCTTTTCCAAGTTCCATAGTCTTGGTGCCATTGCCAAACAGCTCCGTCAAATGCGGCCTTAGCATTTAATTTAAATTGATGCATGTAAACATCACCATTTAGTATTTGAGATACTGGATCAATCAGCCTTGGATGAGCAGCTAATCTTCTAAAAGCTTCGTTGTAGGTATGTGCAGCAAAAGCTGTTCTTGCAACACCTGTGCTTTCTTTCCAAACTTCTTTTCTATCTTCTAAATATACTTTGTCAGCTTCTTCTTTTAACAATTCGGCTTCATCAGAATTAAATAGTTTAGGAAAGAATAAATAACCATCTTTATCAAATTTTTCTAAATCAGTTTCATTTAAAAACATTCAATCGCTCCAAATTAAAATTAATATAATAACATTATATAAAAATTTATAATTATGTAATTAAAATAATTGATGTAATCATTGTTAGCGTGTTAAATAATTATTTAAGAGTAATTATGTTAAAAAGGAGACAGATTTGTCACTGATTTCACCCTTAGATAAATTAAAAATACCAGTAATAGGATCTCCATTATTTATAATATCTAATCCAGATTTAGTTATAGCTCAATGTAAAGCGGGCATAATTGGTTCTTTTCCTTGTTTAAATGCCAGAGAAGGTGAGGGTGAGCCTAATATGCTTGAGATATGGTTAAAAAAAATAAGCGAAGAATTAGATAAACATAATCAAGAAAATCCTGACAATCCGGCAGCTCCCTATGCTGTAAATCACATTGTTCATAAATCAAATATTAGGTTAGAAAAAGATATTGATATTTGTGCAAAATGGGAAGCCCCTGTCTGGATAACTTCTTTAGGTGCAAGGCCTGAAGTAAATGAAGTTGCACATCAGGCTAAAGGAATTGTCTTGCACGATATTATAAATAATTTTTTTGCAAAAAAGGCAATTGATAAAGGTGCCGATGGATTAGTAGCTGTTGCTGCAGGTGCTGGTGGTCATGCAGGTACACTATCACCATTTGCATTAATTCAAGAAATTCGTGAATGGTTTTCTGGACCTCTTTTACTGTCAGGTTCAATTGCTAATGGAGGAGCAGTGCTTGCCGCTCAGGCAATGGGAGCTGACTTAGCTTATATAGGTTCTGCATTTATTGCTACTAATGAGGCTAATGCAGATCAAAGATATAAAGAAATGATTACCGAGTCATCTGCAGATGATATCATTTATACAAACTTGTTTACTGGAGTGCATGGAAATTATTTAAAAGGTTCTATCGTAGCTCAGGGCCTTGATCCTGACAATCTTGAAGTAAGTGATTCGAGTAAAATGAATTTTAGCTCTGGAACTTCAAAACCAAAAAGTTGGAAAGAAATTTGGGGCTCTGGTCAGGGTATTTCTGCTGTGAAAAGTATTATGCCTGCAGGTGAGTTGGTGAAGAGAATTAATAAAGAGTATATTGAGGCAAAAAGTAAACTTATTTAGAGGAAAAGATGTCAGTAATTAAACATAAAATAATAGAAGAAATAGCACTTATAGAAATTTCTAATCCACCAGTTAATGCAATAAGCGCTGCAGTCAGAGTTGGGCTATTAGAGACTATTGAAAATCTGTCTTTAAATGAAAAAATTAAAGCAATTGTTATTACAGCTCCTGAAAGAACTTTCCTTGCTGGCGCTGATATAAAAGAGTTTGGCAAAAAAGTAGACGCTCCAATATTAGGAAAGATTTGTGATAAAATTGAAAGTCTTAACAAAATAGTTGTCGCATCATTACACGGAACTCCACTTGGTGGTGGATTAGAAGTTGCAATGTCAGCACATTATAGAATTGCAGCTCCTAACACCAAAGTTGGATTACCAGAAGTGTTGCTTGGAATCCTCCCTGGTGCTGGTGGAACACAAAGACTTCCGAGATTATGTGGCGTTGATATGGCTTTAGATATGATGCTTACTGGAAAGCATGTTCCATCTAAAGAAGCTTTATCATCAGGTATAATTGATGAGATTGCTGAAAATAACAATACCATAAACAATGGTATTGAATATGCTAAAAAATTAATTAAAGATGGTTTCAAAACAAGACCTACTTCTCAAATACAAAATAAAATTAGTGATATAAAAGAAACAAACGAAATTATTTTAAAATTTAAAGATACTGCATCCAAAAAATACAAAAATTTATTTTCACCTCATGCAATTATTAGATCTGTAGAAGAGGGTCTAAAATTAGATTTTCCTGAAGCTATATTAAATGAAAGAAAATTATTTGAAGAATGTATTGAAAGTCCCCAAAGACAAGGTTTAATACATTCTTTTTTTGCTGAAAGAGCTAATACAAAAATACCAGAATTAAAAGAAGGCAAACCAATAGAACTCAATAAAATTGGTATAATTGGTGGTGGTACTATGGGCACTGGAATTTCTATGGCTGCTATGAATGCAGGATTTAATGTGATTATGATTGAACAAAATGATGAAGCTATTCAAAAAGCCAAGGCAAAAATTAATTCAACTTATGATAGAAGCGTTAAATTAAATAGAATTACAAATGAACAAAAAAATAAAACTATGGAAATGTTTTCTGCAACAACAGAATTTTCAGATCTTAAAGATAGAGATTTGATAATAGAAGCTGTTTTTGAAAATATGGATGTAAAAAAGGAAGTCTTTTTGAAATTAAATCAGATTTGTAGTCAAGACTGTATTTTAGCATCCAATACTAGTTATTTAAATGTAAATGAAATTGCTTCAGTTGTAGATAATCCGAGTAGGGTTATTGGTTTGCATTTCTTTTCACCTGCTAACATTATGAAACTTTTAGAAGTTGTAGTGGCAGAAAAAACATCTAAAGATACTGTTGCTACTGCCTTTAACTTAGCAAAAAAAATGAGAAAGGTACCTGTAAGATCAGGAGTTTGTGATGGCTTTATAGGTAACAGAATTCTTTCAAAATATTTAGTTGGTACGTATCATATGGTTGAGGATGGAGCAAGCCCATTCCATGTTGATAAAGTGATAAGGGATTTCGGCTGTGCAATGGGAATTTTCCAGGTAATTGATTTGGCTGGTGGTGATATTGGTTGGGCAACAAGAAAAAGAAAAGCACCATTCAGACATAAAGATGATAGATATGTGGAAATACCTGATAGAGTATGTGAAAGAGGTTGGTTTGGTCAAAAAACTTCTAAAGGATATTATTTATATGGAGAAAATGTAGATTTTCTTACGCCTAATCCAGAAATAGAAGTAATTTGTGAACAAGAAAGAAAAAGAGCTGGAATAACTCCGAAAAAATTTGATGATAAAGAGATATTAGATAAATACATTGCTGCAATGGTATATGAAGGGACTAAAATTTTAAGTGAACAAATAGCACTAAAGCCTTCAGATATCGATGTTGTCTTTACTAATGGTTATGGATTTCCTAAGTGGAGAGGAGGTCCAATGAAATATGCAGATATGATTGGATTAGACAAAATATTGAAAAATATTAAAAAATATTCAGAAGAAGACCCAAGATTTTGGTCTCCTCCGAAGTTATTAGAAGATTTAGTTAAACAAAACAAAAATTTTGACAGTTTAAATTAAGATTTAATTATCTATATCTACAAAGTAGGGTCGGGATTAACTTTAACAACTAACTTGCCAAAATTTTTACCATTTAATAATCCTATGAAAGCATTAGGAGCATTTTCTAAGCCCTCAACAAAATCTTCTTTATATTTAATCTTGCCTTCATTTATCCATTTTGAAAGAGCTATGATTGACTCTTCTCTTTGATCATAATGATTAAAAACAATAAAACCTTTTATCATCATTCTTTTTGTAAGTATTTGCCTAAATAATAGGGGCAATCTATCTTCTTCTCCACCTTTTAAACTTGTAGCATTATACAAACTAATAAGGCCACAAACTGGTATCCTGGCATAATCATTTAAGAGGGGCATAACAGCATCGAAAGTAATACCACCAACGTTCTCCCAATAGATATCCACACCATTAGGACAAGCAGATTTTAGTTTTTCTTTAAAATTTGGATCCTTATAATTTACACATTCATCAAAACCAAGTTCAGTTTTAGTAAACTCACATTTATCTTCGGTACCTGCAACTCCTACAACTCTACATCCATAAATTTTACCAATTTGACCAACAGTCGCTCCTACGGCACCACTTGCTGCTGAAACAACTAAAGTTTCTCCATTTTGTGGTTTGGCAAAATTATGCATACCAACATAAGCTGTTGTCCCTGGCATGCCCAAAACACCAATAGAAGTTGATAGGGGTGCCATTTTTGGATCAATTAATCTTAATTTTTTTTCATTAACAGTAGGATTGTCTTGCCAGCCCGTTCTGCCTTCAACAAAATCACCAGCTTTAAATATTTCAGATTTACTTTCCACAACTTGACTTAAAGCACCAGCCTCCATAACTTCACCTATACCGACTGGTTTTGCGTAACTCTTAGCATCATTCATTCGGCCTCGCATATAGGGATCTAAAGACATATAAATTGTTTTTAAAAGTACTTCTCCATCTTTAGGAGAAACAATGTCTTCTTTAACTGTTCTAAAATTACCTAATGTTGGTTCTCCAACGGGTCTTTCATTAAGTAAAATTTTAGTATTCATAAATATCTCCTAGGTTGTGATAAGTTTATACTATATCTTATATTTGAAAAAGTAATATCTAAATGTCAAGGCTGAAAGAAGCGAACCTAAACCTAAGCATAAAAAAGACATGAACCAAGCCAAATGACTTGCCTGTCCTCCAAAATTGTCTAAAACAAAACCTACAACTGGTCCACCTATGGCTCCTCCCAAAAAACCAACCATTGAGTGCAAAGCCAGTCTCACACCTCTGTCATGAGGTTCTCCATTGACAACTGTACCTGTTGTTAATGAACCAGAATCTAAAATTATTAAGCTATTGTATAAAAAAAGCATAAACAGAGCCAACCAAAAGCTAAATAGAAAAGAGACTGCTGTAAATATTGAACCAAAAAAACAGAGAATTCCCATATTGGAAACTATTCTTGCTCTATCTTTGCCAATACAATATTTTGCTCCAAATATTGAAGCAAAAATTCCTATAAAACCCATTAAAGCAATACTGTTCGCAATGAAAGCGTCACTTACAGAAACTTTGAAGTGACTTGAAAGAAAGACAATGCAAGGAAATGTCCAACTCCTAAATCCAAATAATTCATAAGTATGGCCACCATACCCTAATATAAAAGGAGATGCTTTTTTATTTTTGAAAGTTTTTAAAATAGGAACAATAACTTTGATGATACCCTGATATTTCTTTTTTTTACGCTCTTCAATTTCATCACCTGAAAATAATAAAAGAGGGAAACAACATAAGAAGAGTATAACTGAAGCTAAAAGAAAAGCATTTTCCCAACTTACATTATAGTTTTTTAAAATTCCAAAAAGAGAAAAAGAAAAAGCAGTTCCTAGTCCGAAAAATGAAGTATACACAGCAACGTATTTTTCTCTAGAAATTTGATTTAGTCTAGAATTAAGTATTTGTAAACCTGGCATATAAGTCCCTGCAAGCCCAACCCCCACAAGTGACCAGAAAATTGATGCATTAATTGCATTTGTTGAAAAAATAGAAAAAAAGAATAATCCTGCTGATCCTATTAAACATGAAATAGCATAAAGTTTCCTTGAATCAAAAGTATCAGTCAAACTGACTAAAAATGGAGTGGCGATTACATAACCTATGTAAAATGAACCACTAATCCAACCTGCTTCGCTATTAGATAAATTCCACTGTGCTTGAAGGTCTATTAAGTATATTGGCCAAATAGCAAACCCAACCATAGAAATCATCTGAATAAAACATGTTAGTATTAAAATTTTTGGTAATTTATAAATAAACATCAAACTAAAATTATAAAGTTTGATTTAAGAAGTAAATTATTTATTCTGTATTTTGTAAATATACCTAAGTACAAAGAATTTAAAGAAGGTCAATATGATTACATTGCAAGAAATTATGTCTCCTAAGTCTATTGCTATTGTTGGCGCTTCAGACAACAAAGCGAGGATTGGAGGTCGTCCACTTGCTCATATGATAGAACAAAAATTTTCTGGAGGTATTTTTCCAATTAATCCTAATAGGGACACAGTACAAGGTATAAAAGCCTATCCAAGTTTATTAGATGTAAAAGATGATTTAGATTTCATATTAGTTGCAGTACCTTCCAATATTGTCGTATCAGTTTTACAAGAAGCAGTAGTTAAAAAGGCTAAAACTGCATTAATTTTCTCCTCTGGGTTTGCAGAAATTGGAGGTCAAGGTGAGATTCTTCAAAATCAAATAAAAAAAATTAGCAAAGAGAGTGGTCTCAGAGTTATTGGACCAAATTGTTTAGGTCTATTTAATTCAGCCAAAAACTTCTATCCTACATTCACTTCCACTATAGATAGAGCAACTCCTAAACCAGGTGGTATTTCTATTGCGAGTCAATCAGGAGCTTATGGAAGCCACATTTATATGGTATCTCATCAAAGAGGACTTGGAATTAGATATTGGATGACAACTGGTAATGAGGTTGATCTCTCTGTTGGAGAGACCATTAAGCTTATGGCAGAAGATCCAGATGTACACACAATCATGGCATATGCAGAAAGTGTTAAAGACGGTAAACAATTTACTGATGCGCTAGATACTGCAAGATCTGAAAAGAAACCGGTAATTTTTATGAAGGTAGGAAGATCTGAAGTGGGAGCGGCAGCTGCTAACTCTCATACAGCCTCTTTAGCAGGTGAAGACAAAGTTTACGACGAAGTATTGAGAGCGCATGGTGCATATAGAGTAAGAAGCACAGAAGAAATGTTAGATATAGCGTATTCAACAATGCCCAGAATATTCCCAGCTGGAAAAAATTTAGGATTAGTTACTATTTCCGGGGGTGGTGGAGTAATTATGGCAGATGCAGCTGAAGATGAAGGTCTAATTGTAGGCCCAATGCCAAAAGACGCACAAGATGAATTAAAAGAACTTGTTCCCTTCGCGTCTCCAATGAATCCTGTTGATGTAACAGCCCAGTTTTTTAATGATTTAACATTAATACCTAAATTCACAGATTTAATGCTTTCCAAAGGTGGCTATGATGCATTGATAGGTTTTTGGACTTCAGTTGCGGGTTCTCCTGTTTTGTCCAAACCGTTACTTTCTGCGTTAAAACAAGCTATGAAGGGATATGAAGATAAACTGTTCATAAACTGTATGGTAGCATCTGAAGAATATATAAAAATGTATGAAAAAGAGGGATTTCCCTGCCTTGAAGATCCTACGAGAGCAATTGTCGCAATGTCCGCACTTATGTTTTTTGGTGAAAAATTTAAGGAAAAACATAAGAGTAACAAAATTAATTTAGACAATTACAAAGTTGATATACCAAACAAGAATTTAAACGAAATTGACTGTAGTGAAGTGCTTTTATCTGCTGGTTTGCCAATATTAAAACCAATTCTTATAAAAGATATTGAAGACTTATCCTCTTACTTTAAAGAAGGCAAAGATAAATATGTCATGAAAATAGTGTCTTCGGATATTCAACATAAGACTGATATTGGTGGTGTGGTTTTGAACATAAATAACTTAGATTTAGCAAATAAATCTTACCAAGATATTTTCAAAAATGTAAAAAATAATGCACCTAATGCGCATATAGATGGAATTATGATTTCACCAATGAAAAATGGTGATATCGAATGTATTTTAGGCGCTAAAATTGATCCAGTTTTTGGACCAATTGTAATGTTTGGACTTGGTGGAATTTATGCAGAAGTAATGAAAGATATTGTGTTTGCAGAAGCACCTGTTAGTAAACAAAAAGCAGAACAAATGATTTTATCATTAAAAAGTAAAGATATTTTTTATGGCGCAAGGGGAAAGCCACCTATCGAAATTAATTCATTGCTAAATGCAATTATAAATTTATCAAACTTCATAGCCGCTAATTCTGATAAAGTTGACCAAGTAGAAATGAATCCAATTTTAGTAAGTGAAGCTGAAGTGATAGCACTTGATGCACTAATTATAAAAAAATAAGACGGAGGATAAAATGGCAGAAAACTTAACAGGCACAGTAGGACCAGAACAGCAATTTAAGAATTTTTTATCAGAGGGTAAATTTATGATTCAAAGATGTAAAAGTCTCAACAAATTTTTCTTTCATCCTCGTGTAGCATTTCCTGGAAGTGGTGAGCGTGATCTTGAGTGGGTTGAAGCCTCTGGAAATGGAGAAGTGTATAGCTCTTCTTGTAATAGAAGATTACCTGAAAAGGGTGGAGACTTTAACTTATCCTTGATTACATTAGAAGAAGGTCCAAGGATGATGGCAAGAGTTGAGGGTATAGATCCAGATAAAGTTGAAATTGGTCAAAAGGTTAAAGCTAGAATTTCTTCATTAAATGGAGAACCAGCAGTAATTTTTGATATTGTATAAGGATAAAATTAATGGATCAAAATGATATAAACAGATTAAGAGGTAAAACTGCTGTTGTAGGTCTAGCAGAGAGCGGATGTGGTTTAGCGTCTGGTTGGAGTGCTATGGAAATAATGGCAACTGCTGTTCATGATGCTTTAGACGATGCAGGAATAAAATTAAAAGAAGTAGACGGAGTTTTTGCTGCAACTGCTTTTCATTCTATGGCTGCAATGTCATTATCTGAGTATTTGGGAGTAAAACCAAAATTTGCAGATGGGTCGCAAATAGGTGGGTCAAGTTTTTTGTCTCACATTCTAACCGCTGCAATGGCTCTTGATGCAGGTTTGATCAATGTAGCTGTTGTTGCATATGGATCTAATCAAAAAAGTGCAGGTGGGTTTAAAACAATCTCCGAAGCTATGCCCTATGAGGCTCAATATCAGCCAAGAATGCCTGTAACTGCGTATGCCTTATCAGCTAAACGTTACATGAATGAGTTTGGTGCAACTCGAGAAGATCTTGCTAATGTGGCAGTTTCAGCAAGAGATTGGGCTTTATTAAATCCTAGGGCTTATACTCATCAAGATGGTCCATTAACGGTTAATGATGTTTTGTCTGCAAGGCCTATTGTTGATCCTCTTGGAAAATTAGATTGTTGTCTTGTAACAGATGGAGGTGCAGCTGTTGTGATGACTAGATCAGATAGGGCAAAAGATACCAAAAATACTCCTATTTATCTTCTTGGTGCAGCAATGGAACATCACCATCGTATGATTTCTGAAATGCCTGATTTGGTACAAACATCAGCGATTGAAAGTGGAAAAAGAGCATTTAGTATGTCTGGTTATAAACCGAATGATATGAGTACTATTCAATTGTATGACGCATTTACAATTAATACTCTTTTGTTCCTAGAGGATTTAGGCTTTTGTAAAAAAGGAGAAGCTAAAGAACTTGTAAAAAATAATAATACAGGACCTGCTGGAAACTTAAAAGTAAACACTAATGGTGGTGGGTTATCCTGTGTTCATCCTGGAATGTATGGTCTTTTTGTAACTTTAGAAGCTTTAAGGCAGTTAAGAAATGCCTCAGGAGATGATGTTGGTCAACGACTAGATGGTGGATGGATTGATAATGCTAGATTATCTGTTGCTCATGGAAATGGTGGAGTTTTATCAAGTCAGGTAACGAATATATGGGGCGTTTCTGATACTTTATGAGTTAAGACTTGATAGTTTCTAGGTAAAAGAATGAACCAGTCTCCTCGTTGAATTTTATCTTGAGTTTGCCCTTGATAGTTATTGGATCAAATGAAAAATCAACTGGATTATCTGATTTAATCTCAATCACCTGAGAAGGCCCAACGTGGTAGTGAAAAGGACAACTTAAAGGGTACGGTCCTATTAAAAATTTTCTTTGTTTTTCAGATTCTTCTAATGGAAACATATAACCCATTATAGTTACAGTTTCCCCATTATACTTTTTAATTTTATCGTCATAAATTGGTTTGATAAGACAGTAATCAAAACCGTCTTTATCAATGGTACAATCTTCTACTTCTTTAGTCTTACCAAATAATTGCCATGGCAAAGCATCTCCCGTGACCTTTAATGGTTCAAACATATCCTCTACAATAATATTTTCATAAGGGTCAATATCATTAAGGTTAAATTTTTCAAACCCAAATGCTTTATTACAAAAAAAGGTTAAAACAATTATAAATAGAAATCTCAAATTCAAAAATTTCTCCTTCAATAAAATCTACGTCATAAATATATAAATTTTAACTATTTAATAAAGTAGATCTTATATTCTGCTTATAAACTTTTAAACATGGAACTAGGCACGTTATAAAGGCAATTATGTTTACGATTATCCAAATTAAAAATAAGTCATTTAAAAAATTTAACTGCCCCAGTTCTAAGCTTCTACCTACAATAGAAAAATAGTACATGCTTTCATATATTATATATCCAAATATTAGACCAATAGTGCTACCTAAAATAGATATGATCATTCCTTCTGATAAAATAATGGAAAATAATTTCCATCTTGAAAATCCAAGTGTTCTTAACACTGCTAAGTCATATTTCCTTTCATTTATGTTATTTAATAAAGTGAACAAGATTCCCAAGAAAGATAATATTATTATTAGTACACTCAAGTAATCAACAATTCTATGAGCATTACCAGTAAGTTTAAGTAGTTTTGAAATTTCAAAACTAGGACTGGCAGCTTGCATGTTTGTACCTTTGTTAATTAAACGAGGAAAAGAGAAAGATGATGTCTTATTTTTGTATTTTAATAACAATGAAGTAATCTCTAATTTATCTTTATTTGTAACAGAATGTAAATTCCAGACACTATCTAAACTTGTTAAAATTAAATTGTCTAATATAGTTCCAGTTTTTTTTAAAACACCGACAACTTTATAAGGTTGTTCTGCATGAACATCCCCGGTGTCAATTAAGCCGTGTGAGCCAACAAAAAACTTGTTGATTTTTAGTTTTGTGATTTTAGACACATTATAACCAATTACAGCTTGCATTGGTTGTGACCAGGTAGTACCTGAAATCAGATTGGCTTTATATAATTTTAAAAAAGTTTTGTTGGTTCCAACTATTCTAAAATTTTGGAAATTATCTCCCAATGAAATTGGTATTGCACTTTTAATGGCTGGATGTTTAATAATTTTTCTTGCATTTTGATAGCTTATATTTCCAGTAGGAATATCTATGTGATGAATAGAAGATAATATCAATTGAAGGGGGCTTCCTTTTGCACCAACTACAGCATCTAAACCTGGATTATTTTTACTGAAAGTTTCTTTGGTAACTTGATTAACCAGTATAGACACAGTTATTATTGTGATTCCTACAATCATTAGAAAAACACTTAGCAAAAAGTTTAAAGGTTTAGATTTTAGATACAAAATTGATATATAAAAAATATTTATAACTAATCTCCTAATTTTAAAATTTTAGAGAATTTTATTAAAGATTGTATACGGTTATCATGAGTTATAAGCACCAGTGAAGCTTTACAACGCAAGCTTTCATCTTTTATCAAATTAGCAATAATATCAGCATTTTTATCGTCTAATGATGAAGTAGGTTCATCACAAAAAACCCATTTTGGATCTCCGACAAATGCACGCGCCACCGCAAGTCTTTGTTTTTCACCAATACTTAAATTTGCAACTTTTATATGTGATTTGTTTGCAAGTCCAACTCTGTCCAAAATGTTAAAAAATGGAATTGATTTTTTTGTATCAATAGCACCTACAGCAATTTCTAAGTTTTGTTTAACAGTAAATGTATTAATTAAGTTAAAATTTTGAAAAACCACACCAAGATTTATACCTCTAAATTCATCTATTTTATTTTCAGGTAAATTATAAAGGTCAATACTATTATAAGTTATTTTACCAGTAGTTGGTTTTTGAATGCCGCATAAAATACTAAGTAAGGTTGTTTTACCAACTCCAGAAGGACCAGTTATCAAAAGGTCCTTCTGAGGTTTTATATTTAAATTGATGTTTGAAAATAATTTTTGTCCGTCAATATCAAATGATATATCTTCACAAATTAACATTTATAATCATTACCCTAAACAATCTTTCAGACTTTTAGCCATGTTTTTAAGTAATTGTAAATAAAAATTTTCTCCACTTTTTATATTAACACCAAGGGGGTCTAGTGTACCTATTTGTGCATTAGTACCCTCAACCACAATTTTTACTAATTTACTATCAAACTGAGGTTCTTGAAAAACACACGAAGCTTTTAATTTAACAATTTTATCTTTTATAAAAGATATTTGCTTTGGTGAAGAAGCTATATCTCCTTCTAACGCAACAGAACCAACAGCATTTAAACCAAAGCTTGTTTCGAAATATTGATATGCATCATGAAATACTACATATGGTTTATCTTTAATACCTGATAATTCATTTTTTAATTCAACTTTTAATTGATTAATTTTCTTAATCATTTGATTGGCATTTTGATCATATGTCTTGGCATTTTCTGGGAAAAATAAACTTAATTCTTTATTTATCTTTTTGATAATCTTTACTGCGTTATCTGGACTCAACCAAATGTGAACATCGTCTTCTTTTTCATGATCATCGTGATCATCATGTTTTTTTGCATGTTTATCATGGTCGTGATCGTCATGTTTTTTTGAATGTTTATCATGGTCGTGATCGTCATGTTTCTTACCATGTTTATCATGGTCGTGATCGTCATGTTTCTTTTCATGTTTGTCATGGTCATGATCGTCATGTTTCTTAGCATGTTTATCATGATCATCGTTATCACCATGTCCATGATGGTGGTCATGACGTTCCCATGCCTCATTATCTCTTATTGCTAAATGTTTAATTCCAGTGTCTTCCATTAAGTTTATTATTTTTATGTTTTTAGGAAGGTTCTCAAATACTTTAGTTACACTTGACTCAAGGTGATCTGAGACAAAAAATATTATGTTTGCATTTTGTAATTTTTTTGTATCAGAAGGTTTTAAATTATATTCGTGGGGTGATATTTCAGCTGGTATTAATGAAATCGTCTTGCCAGTATTTCCAATAACAGCACTTACTAGAGAATTTATTGGTTGAATGGTTGTAACAACACCTTTTGTTTCAGAGGCAAATAAATTGAAACTGAAACAAATTATAAAAGAGAAAAAAGTTAAAATTTTAAACATTATTTATATCCTTGATTAATCATTGTAATGTTATAACATAACATAAATTATATTGTTTCAAAGTCAACTTTATTATTGTAGAGTAGGGCATGAATATGAAATCAAAATCCACATCTGAATTAAAAGCCACAATTCATAAAGTTGAAGAAATTTGTAAATCAAATAAATTAGGTCTTACAGAAATTAGGAGACAAGTTTTTGAGATAATTATTAAAAATAACAAACCTGTAAAAGCTTATGAAATACTTGATAAAATAAGCAACATAAATAATAAACCCTCACATCCACCCACAGTTTATAGGGCTATTGATTTTTTAATAGAAAATGGGTTTGTTCATAAGCTAAATTCCATAAACTCTTTTGTAGGATGTTTTCATCCTAAAGCTCATAAAGAATGTTATTTTTTAATTTGTAAAAAATGTAATATTTATCAAGAATGCTGTGACGACAGTTTAAAAGACAGAATTTCAAAAACAGCTATTCATAATAATTTTGTGATAAGTAATACTACATTAGAAATTGAAGGACATTGTCTTGATTGTAGTCAAAAATGAAAACAATTAATGCCTTAATTTCTGCTTCAAACGTCAGCGTCTTCAAACAGAATAAATCTATTTTAAAAAACATCGACATACAAATTAATAAAAATGATTTTATTACTATTATAGGCCCTAACGGTGCTGGAAAAACTATGCTCTTAAAATGTTTGATGGGTTTTTATAAACCTAATTTTGGAGAGATTCAGAAAAAAGACAAATTAAAAATTGGGTATATGCCACAAAGTATAAATGTAATCAATACAATGCCTATGACGGTAAAAAATTTTATTACTGTTAGAAAGAAATATGATGATATTTCTTTCAAACAAGTAGTCTCAGAGATTGATATAAGACAGTTAGTAGACAAACAACTTTCAGTCTTATCGGGTGGAGAAATGCAAAGGGTTTTGTTGGCAAGAAGTTTATTGAATAATCCAGATTTACTTATTTTGGACGAACCTGCTCAAAATTTAGATATTTCAGGTCAATTGAGTTTTTATAAACTCATTCAAGAAATCTATTCTAAAAGAGATATTAGTATTTTAATGGTTTCTCACGATCTCCATTTAGTAATGGTTTCAACAAAAAAAGTTTTGTGCCTCTCTAATCATATTTGTTGTTCAGGCAAACCTCAGCAAGTTGCTCAAGACCCAGAATTTATTTCAATGTTTGGTAAGGACATGGCGAATATGATGGCTGTTTACCAACATACAAATCATACATCTCAAATAGATAATCCTTTAATAGATGGAGAGATAAAATAACTGATCCATTTATTATAAGAGGTATTATTGCAGGTATTGCAGTAGCTCTAATATCAGGACTTGTGGGCTGCTTTGTTGTTTGGCGTAGAATGTCTTACTATGGTGAATCAATTGCCCATAGTTCATTACTCGGTGTTGGGTTAGGTATATTGCTAGGAACTGGAATTAATTTTGGTATTATTGTTGTATGCTTATTATTCGGTATCCTTTTTTTGTGGCTACAACAAAGTAAGATTTTGTCAACTGACACACTTTTAGGAGTATTAGCTCATCTCGCATTATCCATTGGAATTATTGTAATTTCACTTAATAGAATTAAAATAGATATTCATGCATTTTTGTTTGGGGATATTCTGACAGTAAGTTCTAATGATTTGTGGATGATGTATCTTGGCGTGATTTTAGTAATTTTTCTTGTCTCTTTTAATTGGTCTTCTCTTCTTTTAGTTACAATTGACGAAGATTTAGCTAGAGCTGAAGGAATAAATCCTATTTATATTAATTTATTATTAACCTCAATTTTAACAATTGTCGTGGCGGTATCATTGCAAATTATAGGGTTGTTGCTAATAACAGCAATGTTGATAATACCAGCAGCAACTTCTAGAAGGTTAGCTAATTCTCCAGAACAAATGGCATTAATTGCAACCTTAATAGGTATTTTTTCAGTAATTCTTGGGATTTTTCTCTCTGTGGAGATTGATGCGCCTTCAGGACCGTCAATAGTTGTAGTTAGTGCAACTTTATTTTTTCTTTCCTATCTATTCAATTTTCTTATTAAAAAAAATTAATGAATCAAAAATAAATAAAATTGGATTTTTATGGAGTTAAAATGATTTTTCCTTTTGCACCTCTAGCAAGAATTTTTTCTAGAACTGCAGCAGCTTTTGATAAAGGGTGATTTTCTTCTATTAGAGGTTTTAAAAATCCTTTTTGGTACCAATCAAATAATTCAATCATATTTAACTTATATTCATCTGGTTCAGCTCTAGTAAATGCACCCCAAAAAACACCTACTACACTGAACTCTTTTACTAAGGCTAGGTTTACAGCTAATTTAGGTATTGACCCAGAAGCAAATCCGATCACTAATAATCTACCTTTTCTGGCCATAGTTCTTGCAACTGTGTCAAAAGTGTCTCCACCGACTGGGTCGAAAATAACATCAATTCCATTGCCATTTGAAATTTCTTTTAAATTTTCTTTTAGATTATCATATCCAATTGTATGATCTGCTCCATTATCTTTTGCTATTTTTTGTTTTTCAGCATTTGAAGCGACACCAATTACTTTTGCACCCATTATTTTACCAATTTGAATGGCTGCAATTCCAGTTGAACCTGACGCACCTAATACAACTAGAGTTTCATCTTTTTTTAATTGACCTCTCTGTTTTAGTGCATAATGGGATGTTCCATAAGCACATAATAAAGCGCAAGAATCATCAAATGACATGCTATCTGGAATTTTAAATACAGACGAAAATTTCACTGCTGCTTTTTCAGCATATCCACTAAGTCTTGATAAGCCAGCAACCCGATCACCAATTTTAAAATCTACAACTTTTGATCCAAGCTCTATTATTTCACCGGAGACTTCCATGCCTGGAATAAAAGGTGTTTCAGGTTTCAATTGATATTTTCCTTGAACAAGGAGACCATCAGGGAAATTTACACCAACAGATCTTACATTAATTAGAATGCTTTCATCATCAATTTCAGGATTTTCCACATCCATGTACTTAATATTTTTTATTGGACCAAAATCGTTACAGACTATAGCTTTCATATTATATCCTTTAATTTATGGGAATACTAATGATATTGTTTCCGCTATAAAAGCAGGTTTAATCTCATCTTTAATTTCTAATTCACATTTATTTACCACTCTATAGCCCCCATTTTTCATTTCTTCGCAAGAAATTATTGTTCTGTTTAACCTAACTTGAGAACCTACTTTAACCATGTTTATAAATCTCACTTTGTCAGACCCATAATTAAGGGTTTTGGATGTGTTTTGTATTTGTGCATTTTGAGCAGCTAATTTTGGAAGAAGAGAGACCATGTAATATCCATGCGCAATTGTTTTGCCGTCTGGCATTTCTTGTTCTGCTCTCTTTTCATCAACATGTATCCATTGGTGATCTGATGTTGCATCAGCAAATTTATTTATCTTCTCCTGAGTAACGTGATACCATTCACTAGGTGTAAGGGGTTTGTTTATAAAATTTTTTATTTCAGAAGGATTATTTATTACTATCATTTTAAATGCCTTTTTTTATTTTATTAATTTCAAATATACACTTAAAGTTATTTAATTAAATAATAATATTATAAAAACAAATCTTGAATTTTTAAAATTTATTATGACTTTAATAATATGCAAATAACTATACCAAAAGTAGATTATAAGATAATTTCAAATCAAGTAGATGCGTCCTTTAATGCTGAATTAGAAAAATTTAATTATGCTATTTCTCATTATGGTTTTTTGCTATTACAAAACACACCAATAGATAAGAAAGTAAAAAATAATATCTTCAAAACTTATAAAGCCTTTTTTGATCTTCCGTTTGAAGAAAAAAATAGAGTAAATATGGATTTAACCTCTTCTAATAGAGGATGGGGTGCTCCAAAAGGAGAACAAGTTAACCCAGATTACAACCCAGATTATAAAGAGATTTTTGATACTGGTCCTCATCAAAAAGTTAAGGATGAATTTAGAGACTTAACTTATTACGCTAAAAATCTTTGGCCTGAACAATTACCATTGTTTGAAAATACTGTTAATAATTATTATGATCTCTGTACTGAAATTGGGATGCATGTTTTATCATTTATTGAACGTACTTTAGACTTATCTGAAAATTTTTTTAGAGATAAATTTGAAAATCCAATGTCGTTGCTAAGATGTAATTATTATCCACCAAGGAGGTCATCATTATCGAACAAAGATTATGGTATAGCACCTCATACTGATTATGGTTGTTTGACAATTTTGTTAACGGATAATAATCCTGGACTTGAAATTAAAAATCCTTCAAATGAGTGGGAATTGGTAACCCCAAAGGAAGGTGAAGTCATAGTCAATTTTGGAGATATGTTAGAATTTTGGTCTAAGAAAAAAATTAAGGCTACACCTCACCGAGTGTTTGGAAATAATAAGGAGCGATTATCTATACCTTTTTTCTTCAATCCACAATATGACACAATAATATCAAAAAAAGATAAAATTATTGCTGGTGAATATCTATCTAAAAAATACGACACAACTTATATACATAAAAAGATATAAATTAATATTTATTTACTTTGAAATAGTACTTTCAATATATTATTTATGATGATTATATATTAAAATATAACTTAATAGGAGAGTCATTTGTTTGGTGTAATGCAAGATCACCCTCTGTTAATTTCAACTATTTTTGAACATGCTGTTAAAAACTATAATAAGCAAGAGATTGTTTCAAACACAGTTGAAGGTGGTATCCATAGATATACCTATTTTGACTGGGGAAAAAGGACTAAGAAATTAGCCAATGCTTTTAAGTCTCTTGATTTGAAAGAAAGTGATAGAGTAGGGACTTTAGCCTGGAATGGTTATAGACACCTAGAGATTTATTATGCAACTTCATCAAGTGGCCTGGTCTGCCACACTATAAATCCACGACTTCATCCTGATCAAGTTTCTTATATTGTAAATCACGCGCAAGACAAGGTTTTATGTGTTGATTTAAATATTTTACCATTGGTTGAAAAAGCATCTGAAAATTTTAAAACAGTCAAAGAAATTATTATAATGACTGATAATAAGAATATGGTTCAACCTAATATTAAAGATAGTATTAAAGTAATTTGTTATGAGGATTTTATTAAAGATCATTCAGATCAATTTGATTGGCCTCAAATGGACGAACGAACAGCATCGTCTTTATGTTATACATCTGGAACCACTGGAAACCCAAAGGGAGTTTTATATTCTCATCGCTCAACAGTCCTTCATGCCTACGGGATGAATTTAAAAGATGTGGTTCCTTATGGCGTTAAAGATGTTGTTCTTCCTGTAGTACCTATGTTTCATGTTAATGCTTGGGGGACACCTTATGCAGCACCAATGTGTGGCACAAAATTAGTTTTTCCTGGTGCTAAATTAGATGGTGAAAGTTTAACAAATCTAATGAATGAAGAAAAAGTTACTATTTCTCTTGGGGTTCCAACAATATGGCTCTTATTACTAAATTATTTGAGAGATTCTGGTAAAAAAATAGATACAGTTAAAAGATTAATAATTGGTGGATCTTCATGCCCTAGGACATTATTTGAAGGGTTTGAAGATGAGTTTGGCGCAGAAGTGATACACGCCTGGGGTATGACAGAAATGAGCCCTCTAGGAACAGTTAATATGCCTTCATTAGGAGGAGAGCCAAAAAATAGAACGGAGTATTATGATCAAAAATTACCTCAAGGAAGAACAATTTTTGGACACCAAATGAAACTTGTTGATGATGCAGGAAATGATTTACCAGAAGATGGAGAAACCCAAGGAAGATTGTTATCAAAGGGTTTTTGGGTTTTAAAAGAATACTTTGAAGATAATACAGAAAAAGATAGATTTCTAGATGGTGGTTGGTTCGACACTGGTGATGTTGCAAAAATAGATCAAGATGGATTTATGACTATAACAGATAGAACCAAAGATATAATCAAATCTGGAGGAGAATGGATAAGTTCAATAGATTTAGAGAATATATGTGTTGGTCACCCAGAAGTTGCAAATGCTGCTGTCATATCTGTTCCACATGAAAAATGGGAAGAAAGGCCAATTGTAATTGTTCAGCCAATGCCGGGAAAATCACCTGCAAAAGATGATATATTAAAAATGTATAATGGTAAGGTTGCAAAATGGATGATACCAGACGACGTAATTTTAACAGATAATATTCCTCTAGGAGCTACTGGGAAAATATTAAAAAACAAACTCAGAGACAAATTTGGTGGGCATAAAATAAGTTAAGTATTTTAACTTTTTCTACGAAATTAACTGCATAAATTCAGATCTTATTTCTGCATCATTTTTAAAAACTCCAAGCATCCGTTTGGTAACTGTACTAGATTCAGGTTTATGAACTCCTCTAGTTGTCATACATTGATGAGATGCATCTATAATCACAGCAACGCCTAACGGGTCTAAAACTCTCTGAATTGTCTCAGCAATTTGTGAAGTTAATGTTTCTTGTATTTGAAGTCTTTTTGCATAAACATCTACTAATCTTGCTAATTTGCTTATTCCAACAACTCGTTTGTTGGGCATATATGCTACATGAGCTGTGCCAAGAATTGGAACTATATGATGCTCACAGTGAGATTCTAATCTAATATTTTTTATCAGTACCATCTCATCGTAACCTTCAACTTCTTCAAAAGTCTTTGATAAAATCTCATCAGGGTTTTGACTGTAACCCTCAAAAAACTCTTTATAAGCATCCACAACTCTTTTAGGAGTTTCAATTAAACCCTCTCTGTTGGGATTGTCTCCAGCCCAAGCAATAAGTGTTTTGACTGCGTTCATAGCTTCTTCACGAGAAGGATTTGGATTAAATTTAATAATGTTAGAGTTTTCAGATTTATTTTTCATTTGCTCACTTTTTTTTAGTTACTAGTAATGTTATAACATAACAACATATATAATTTTAAAGCAAACTATTAAATCAATTATGTCCTCTTTCCCAAAAAATATAGGAATATCAGTTTTAACAGGTTTTTTAGGAAGTGGAAAAACCACTATTTTAACCTGTTTAATAAAACAAAAACAGATGGCTAATGCAGCTATTATTATTAATGAATTTGGGGAAGTTGGTTTAGATCATGATTTAATTGAAACTACTGATGAAAAGGTCATTGAATTACAAAATGGGTGTATTTGTTGTACAATCCAAGGTGATCTGAAAACAACACTTCTCAATCTTCTAAAGAAAATGGAAAAGGGAGATATTTCACCTTTCAATCATGTGATAATCGAAACAACAGGGCTGGCTGATCCTGTTCCTATCATTCATACTCTAATGACATCTTTGGATCTTCAAAGAATTTACTCAATAGATGGCGTGATTACTGTTGTTGATTCAATAAATGGTGAACCTACATACAACTCTCATGAAGAAGCGGTAAAGCAAACAGCTTTTGCAGACATAATTATATTAAGTAAGACCGACATTGCAGACAAAGGAACAGTAGATGCTTTAACCAAGAAAATAAAATCAATTAACCCAAAAGTTACTATAATTAAAAGTGACAAGAACTCTTTGCCAGCATCAAAGTTACTAGGACTTAATGATTATAACCCACAAAATAAAGATTGGAACGTAAGAGAGTGGTTGGAGATTGAAAAAAACAAATCACCTAGTTATTCGCATAATCATCATGATCATCATCACGAACATGACGTAAATCGGCATGGTGATGACATTGAAACTTTTGCAATGGTAACCAGTCAACCAGTAAGTATGACGTCAGTAAATTTTTTTCTTGAATTACTAATGAGTCAGATGGGTGAGAATATACTAAGAATCAAAGGTATCTTGAATATAAAAGGACAGAGCTGTCCAGCCGTTATTCATGGTGTTCAGCATATTTTTCATCCTTTAGAATGGTTAGATAAATGGCCAAGCGATGATAAGCAATCACGTTTAGTTTTTATTACTAAAAATATAAAAAAAGATATGATAGATGATTTGTTTAAAATTATCGGGAAAAATGAATTACATTAAGTTTGATCAAGATCTAAGTTTAAAGAAATAATAAGAGTGTATTTGTTTAGTTTTAAGATTTACCTATACAAACATTAACAGCTATCTTGCTCAAAGACGCTTTATTTTTATTCATTTACTCCATATGTCTTCTTGCTATAAGAGAACCACCATCTACAGGAATTATTGAACCTGTAATGTAAGCGCTTGCTTTTGAGCAAAGAAATATGGATGTCCCAGCCATGTCTTCAGGAATGCCAATTCTTCCACGTGGAACTGAGTTTTTGATTTGTTCCCCATATTCTTTTAGGGAATGAGCCATCATATTACTCTGAAATGGTCCTGGGGCAATAGCGTTTACGTTAATGTTCCTTTTAGCTAATCTATTTGCTAAAACTCTAGTTAATTGGTGAATTGCAGCTTTTGATGCAGGATAAGAATATGTTTCTGCTCTAGGTATGCCTATTCCATCTATGGATCCAACATTAATTATTCTAGATGGATCAGAATTGTCTCCAGAACTTTCTAGCATTTTTATTAATTTTTGAATTAAAAAAAATACGGCTTTTACATTTGTGTCCATGACTTTATCCCATCCATTTTCAGGAAAAGTATCAAAAGGTGCCCCCCATGCAGCACCAGCATTATTAATTAAAATATTTAATTTTTTTTCATTTTCCTCAATATGCCTAACTAATTTATCCATTTCATTCATGTCAGTTAGATCAGCGGGTATGGAAATACACTCCCCAAATTTTGACAGTTCCTCTGCTTTTAAATTACATTGATCTGATTTTCTTGATGTAATGTATGTTTTTACACCATTTTTTACAAAACCCTCAGCAATCATTGCGCCTATCCCTCTTGATCCACCTGTTACAAGGGCTACCTTACTATTAATATCAAATAAATTTTCCATAATTTCCTCAAATATCGAAATTTTAATTACTAATTTTTTTTTATTATATTATTATTTAGCTTAGTAAAAATTTAAAAACTTATCATCATTATTTTTAATTTTTAGTGCTTTGGATACAAAATGGTTGATAATGAATTAATAAATATTAGACAAGATGAACAAATCGATTTGCATAAGCTTAAAAATTATTTAAATGAGCTATTGAAAATTGATATTGATAAAATCAATATACTTCAATTCAGTGGTGGGCATGCAAATCTAACGTATTTAATTAGTTTTAATGATAAAGAATTTGTATTAAGAAGACCCCCTCTTGGGCCTGTGGCACCTTCGTCTCATGATATGGCTAGAGAGCACATGGTTCAACATAGTTTAAATAAGTTATTTCCTTTAGCTCCTAAAAGTATTCATTTATGCGAAGATGATAAAATTATTGGAAGTAAGTTTCATTTAATTGAAAGAAAAAAAGGAATTGTGATTAGAAAAGAGATGCGATCGGAATTAGATGGATCTCGAAATAAGATTAGATTATTAAGTTTTAAAATGATTGATATTTTAGCTGAATTACATAAGCTAGATCCCTCACAGGTTGGTTTGGGTGACTTTGGAAGACCTGATGGTTTTGTTTTAAGACAGCTTAATGGTTGGGAAGATAGGTGGAAAAAAGCATCTGAGGATAAAATCAAAGCATATAGGTTTAATAAACTTGTTAGGTACTTAAGATCTAATATTCCAGAGCCTCAAGGGGCTACAATTTTGCATAATGATTTTAAATTAGATAATATTATGTGGGATATTGATAACCCTCTTTTACCTGTAGCGGTATTCGACTGGGATATGTGTACTAGAGGAGATCCATTGATGGATATAGGTCATTTGTTAAATTATTGGATAGATGAAGATGACGATTATGAAGCTAATTTAATTACTTCGATGCCAGTTAAAAATATTTTATATCCTAAAAAAAGTGAAATTATTAATCATTATGCTTTAAAAACTGGTTTTAGCATAAAAGATGTTGACTGGTATTATGCTTTTGGAGCATTTAAATTAGCTGTAATTATTCAACAAATTTACGTAAGATTTCTAAAAGGGCAAACTCAAGATAAGAGGTTTGCAAATTTTGGTAAGAGAATAGAGGCTTTAATCAATAGAGCAAATGGAGTTTTTAACTTTAATTAGAGGTATAAAATGAATTTTGAATATTCAAACAAAGTAAAAGATCTTCAGGATAAACTTACAAATTTTATGAACGAACATGTTTATAAAAACGAAGCTGTTTATAAAGAAGAAGTTGAAAAAGGTGGTCGATGGTGTGTACCCAAAGTTATGGAGGATATGAAGTCAAAAGCAAAGGCGCAAGGATTATGGAATTTGTTTCTTCCTGAAAGCGATTTAGGTGCAGGATTAACTAATACCGAATATGCTCCTTTATGTGAGATTATGGGGCGTTCTCCGATTGGAGCAGAAGTATTTAATTGTTCTGCTCCGGATACTGGTAACATGGAAGTTCTGGTAAGATATGGTACTAAAGAACAGCAAAATCAGTGGTTAACACCATTATTAAATGGTGAAATTCGTTCTGCATTTGCAATGACTGAACCTGACGTAGCATCTTCAGATGCATCTAATATACAAGCTAGTATTGATAGAAAAGGTAATGAATATGTGATCAACGCAAGAAAGTGGTGGACCTCAGGTGCAATGGATCCCAGATGCAAAATTATGATTTTTATGGGTAAAACTGATCCAAACGCAGACAAGTATAAACAACAATCAATGATCTTAGTTCCTATTGATACACCTGGAGTTAAAGTTTTAAGACATTTGCCAGTTTTTGGATACGACCATGCTCCTCATGGGCATGCCGAAGTTGATTTTAAAGACGTTAAAGTTCCAGTCAGTAACATTCTCTTAGGAGAAGGTAGGGGATTTGAAATCGCTCAAGGTAGATTAGGGCCAGGTAGGATACATCATTGTATGAGGCTAATTGGTCAAGCTGAAAGAGCATTAGAATTAATGGTAAAAAGAGCTAAATCACGAGTTGCATTTGGTAAACCTATTTCTGAACAAGGTGTGGTAATGCATGCGATAGCAGAAAGTAGGGCTGAAATCGAACAAGCCAGATTGTTAGTGCTTAAAACTGCTCATATGATGGATACAGTTGGAAACAAGATTGCAAGAAAAGAAATATCAATGATTAAAGTAGTAGCTCCAAATATGGCAACTAAAATTATAGATAGAGCAATACAAGTACATGGAGGAGGAGGAGTTTCTTCAGATTTTCCATTGTCCTACGCTTATGGTCATGCAAGGACATTAAGGCTTGCAGATGGCCCAGATGAAGTTCACAGAATGAGCGTTGCAAAATTAGAGATGAGAGACAAAAATTAGGAAATTTCCTAATAATAATTATATTATGAATACTCAACAAATAGAAACCTTTAAAGGTCTTGTTAAATCTAACGATATCAGTGATTTAGGGTTTTTAAAGAAATCTAGTTCTACAAAATTTTTTGAAGATGCAACTCATTTTACAAAAGCAGTTTTGAAAGATTTAATAATAGATAGCGAAAAATATTTAGAAACTGAATATCTTGATACATCAATATTGGAGCATATGACAATATATGTTAGTTCAGATCTTAAATTAGAATCTCAAGATAAAATTAAAATAACTCACATTTTATTTTTATTAAATAAAGATAATAATAGTGAAGATCAAATATTATCAAAGCAATCTCTAAACTTAATTAGTAAAAATATTGATAAATCATTTAAGTTTAATCTAACTAATTCAAATGGTATTTATTCTGCTTTTAAGGATTTGGTTAGAAAAGAAGATTGTGATCAAATGTCTCACATGAATGTCCAATATTATTTTGGAAAACATGCAGACGCAATTAAATGCCTTTTTAATAAAATTAACAGCTTCTCTGCAAAAAAGATTAAATATAAAATTTTAAATGAAAGATGTATTTTTAGTCGTGAAGTTCATTTAAATTCCGTGCTAGAGATAGTTTTCAAAGTTAAATCCATTGAAGATAATGAACTTTTATTATTAAGCAAAGTTTACAGCATAGATAATGAAAACGTATCAGCTTATTTTGAGACGTCTATTTCATTGGTCGTAAATAAACAAATAGAAGAAATAATTTCACATTTATTTTCTTCAAGTTGCTCTACATTTTTAAATGAATTAGATTTTTCAAATTTAAGGCCGCTAACAGATAATAGACCGCCGCAAAATTATTCTAGAAATTCATTTATTAGCTGTAAAAGTGCAGTTAATACTTGGGATTTAGATCATGAGGCAATGGGATCAAGTCAATTTAAAATAGGTTGTATTTCTGACGCAGCAACTCAATTATTTACATATTGTGGAGCGGATTTTAATTGGAGAAATGAATATGATATTGGATCGGCTGCATTAGATTATTCTGTAAGATATTTTAAAGATGCTCCACTTGGAATGGCAGTTACAATGCATACCAATTTTACAAAGATAGGAAACAAATCACTAAAATTTATTCACCACATGGTGGATGATAGTACTGGTGATGTAATAATGGATATTGAGGTTGTTGCAGTTTTATTTGACTTAAAAAAAAGAAAATCAATGGTTGTCCCGGAAGATTTTAGAGCTAAAGCTTCTAAATTGTTAATAGATAACTAATTCGAACTTAATAACTTAAATCTGTCCCTATGATAATCTGCATCGCCCATTAAATGATCAATCATGATTAGTCTCTTTGCATAATGTGCAACAGAATACTCCCATGTCATTGCTATTCCACCATGTAGTTGTATTGACTCCTCAGCTATAAGTTTGCCAACTCTTCCTACTAAATTTTTTGCAGCAGATATATTCTTATCTCGTGTTGATGAATTAGTTTCAAATGTAGAAGATGCTAACATTACTGCAGACCTTACTTGTTCAATTTCCAGCATCATATCTACCATTCTATGTTGTATACTTTGAAAAGACCCGATAGACTTACCAAATTGTTTTCTAGTTTTCAAATAGTCGAGTGTTAAATCAAAACATACTTGCATTATACCAACAGCTTCTGCCGAAAGAGCAAGTGCACCTGCAGAATTTGCTTTGATAATACACTCAAGAGCTAGATCATCTTCACATAATAATTCAGCGTCTATATTGTCAAAGTTTAACTCAGCAGCTCTATAACCGTCTATTGTATTATAAGATCTATTATTAATTTGATTATTATCAACTAAAAATAAACCAATACCATTTTTGTCGTTAATTTTTCCTTCTATTCTGGCAGAAATTATAACTTTATCTGCAGAATCGCCATTAATTACAAAAGATTTACTCCCATTTAGTTTCCAGTTTTCATCTTCGAAAAAGGCTTTGCTCTCAACGAAATGATCTTCATATCTATTATTCATTTCCATATGAGCAAATGATACTAATAATTCTCCGTCAATAATTTGATTTATTAATTCAGTTTTAGGATTTTTTATAGAAGACAAAATTGTACTTGATAATAAACCAGAAGATAAAAAGGGTTCAATGCATAGTGATTTTCCAATTAATTCAAATATTATGCTGATATCCTCACCTGAGCCTCCTAAACCTCCAAAGCTTGGTGAAATTAAACCACTTATTACACCTAAATTTGAACTTTCTTTCCAAAAGTCTCTTGAAAAGCCGTCATTCATGTCTAGGTATTCACTTCTTTTTTTGATATCATTATAATTATTTTCAAAAAAACGAGCTACGGTTTCCTGAAGCATTTTTCTTTCTTCAGATAATGAAAAATCCATTCTTATTTCCTATAAACCAAATGATGCTTTTGCGACTATATTTTTTTGGATTTCATTAGATCCACCATAAATAGAAATTTTTCGCATATTAAAATACTGCTTTGCAATAGGGCCAGCATATTCTGGTCCAATTGGCATTTCATTCCATCCTTCATCAAATTGTTCGGGTAAATATGGTAAAGCTTGCGGTCCAAGAGCCTTTCTAAGTAATTCAGTTGTTTTCTGTCTTACAAGTGTTCCTTTAATTTTAAGTAAAGAACTTTCCATTCCCGGGGCTTTGCCTTCAGCTGCTGCGCTGACTGTTCTAAGGTTAAAAATTTCCATGGCTAATAGATCTATTTCTAATTCAGCAACTTCTGAAGAAAACATAGGATCTTCGATTAATGGTTTTCCATTTTTCATTGATTTTCTTGAAACCATTTTTAAGTGATTTAAAGCAGATTTTGAATTGGGAACACCAGCTATTCCCGTTCTTTCAAAAGTTAGTAAATATTTTGCGTATGTCCAACCTTCATTTTCTTTTCCAACCAGATTTTTTTTAGGAACTTTAACGTCAGTGAACCAAACTTCATTAACTTCATGTTCACCATCAAGTGTTATTATTGGTTTTACTTCAACACCTGGAGAGTCCATATCTATAAGAAGAAAAGAAATTCCTAATTGAGGTTTAACATTAAGATCAGTTTTAACAAGACAAAAAATCTTATCAGCATGATGACCTAAAGTTGTCCAAGTTTTCTGTCCATTAACTAAATAATAGTCACCTTTATCTATTGCTGTTGTTTTAAGACTTGCAAGATCTGAGCCTGCTCCAGGTTCAGAATATCCTTGAGCCCACCAATCCTCGTTATTTAAAATTCTCGGAAGATAATAATTTTTTTGTTCTTCTGATCCAAACTCAATCAAGACTGGACCTAACATATTTACACCAAATGGTACAATTCTTGGTGCTGATGCCTTTACAATTTCTTCTTCAAATATGTGCTTTTCAATTGCATTCCATCCAGTTCCACCATATTCTTCAGGCCAATGCCAAGCAATCCAACCCTTTTTACTTAAATTATTCATAAATAATTCATAATCTTCTTTTGTGAGTCTCTGGTATTTTCTTACTTTTTCAGACAAGTACTTTGGAAGAGTCTCTTTAAGCCAATTTCTTACTTCTGTTCGAAATTTTTCTTCTTTTTCAGAATATTCAAAATTCATTTTTAATTACCATTCAGTTTGATACAATATTAGTGTATAGGTTTGTTATAACATTCAACAAATAAATAAAACAATATGAAAGGTTAGAATGCAAATCAACAAAATAAAGAAAGATATGACCGAAATTTTATCAAATGTATTTGATGGAGCAACAATAATGGTCGGAGGTTTTGGTGAAGCGGGAAGCCCAATTGAATTATTGCACGGTTTAATTGATAAAGGTACGAAAGATTTAACAATTATTGCTAATAACTCAGGAAATGGAAGAGTGGGTCTTGGTGCGTTAATTGGTCAAAGACAAGTCAAAAAAGTTATTTGTTCTTTTGCAAGATCTGCCAAAGGAGTTACTTTCCCTGAATTGTATAATAAAGGTGAAATCGAATTAGAAGTTGTTCCACAAGGGACATTAGCGGAGAGGATTAGGGCAGCTGGGTCAGGTATTCCTGGATTTTATACTGCAACTGGAGTTGGCACTCCTCTAGCCGAAGGTAAAGAAGAAAAAATTTTTAATGGAAAGAAATACATTCTTGAAGAAGCTTTAAAAGCAGATTTTGCTTTTGTTAAGGCAGAAACAGCTGATAGATATGGCAACCTCACATACAATAAAACTGCTAGGAACTTTAACCCAATAATGTGTATGGCTGCAGATACATCATTAGTTCAAGTAAAAAATATTTTAGAACCAAATGAAATAAATCCTGAACATGTCATTACACCAGGTATTTTTGTTCAAAGTCTTATTAATATAGAAAATCCAATTATTGAGACTAATGCTATTGAAGAAGGGATGACATATCCATGATAAATATAAATACAAATGATTTAATTAAGGGATGGGATAGGAATACAATTGCATCGAAAATAGCAAATGATTTACCTCATTCTTCATATGTAAATCTTGGCATTGGTATGCCAGAATTAGTATCTCAATATATTAAAGAAGATAGAGAAATAATTTATCATTCAGAAAACGGTTTGTTGGGAATGGGACCATCACCAAACGAGAACGAAATTGATTTAGACCTGATAAATGCTGGCAAAAAACCAGTTTCTATTCTTCCAGGAGGGAGTTTTTGTCACCATGCGGACAGCTTTTCTATGATAAGAGGAGGGCATATTGATTACTGTGTACTTGGAGCAATGGAAATTTCTGTTACAGGAGATCTTGCAAATTGGTCAACTGGTAAAGGAATACCAGCAGTAGGCGGTGCTATGGATTTAGTTGCAGGAGCTAAAAACGTATTTGTAATGACACAGCATTTGACTAAAGATGGAAAGCCTAAACTGGTTCAAAAGTGTACGTTACCACTTACAGGAGCAGCAGTTGTTTCTAGAATTTATTCAGATTATGCAGTATTAGATATAACTGATACCGGTTTTAAAGTAATTCAGTTAAATGAAGATATAACAATTGAATATCTTCAAAGTGTTACGGACGGGAATATATATCAGTGATCTAATCCTCATATATAACCTGATCACTATTGATATAGTTGAGAGCTTTTTGAGAAATTTTTAGCCCATTTTTTACCTTTTCATCCATGGCATTTTCTAATTCAATAATTCTATCTAACTTTTCTATAACTTCGTCAATTTTGTTAAACGGAACTACAGTAACTCCATCAGCATCAGCCACAATGATATCTCCAGAGTGAATGGTTTTACCACCTATTTCAGTTGGATATCCAATTTTTGCTGGACCACTATTATATGGAGAGTTTGGATTTAATCCTGTACAAAAGCAACTAAGTCCAGTTTCTATAATACCCTCTAAGTCTCTCATGGGACCATCGGTTACAAGACCTATTCCTCCATTATTTTTAATCATCCCTGCAATCCTGTCACCAACTGCTGCGGTGCCTTGAAAACCACTAACACCATTTACAACAATGTCTCCCGGTTGTATTTCACTTAATGCAATTGACATCCCAAGCACATCTGCTGCTCCAGAAAAAACTGTTAATGCAGGCCCAAAAATATGTTTAACATTACCCGGAATATGAAGAGGTTTGATATTTGTATCCAGAGCTGCATAACCGTTTAAAGCATCACATATGAAACCCGTTGGGATATTCTTAAAATTTTCAAGCTGTTTGATTGAAGGTCTATTTCTACTAGATGATTTTTTTATTTGTATTAAGGGTGGATTTTCTATCATTTTTTTCTCAATAATCTATTTATTTAATTAATTATTCATTCATAACATGTTAAATTGAAAACACTAATAATTTTATGGAGTACATTTTGTCTAGTTTGGTTGATAAATTCCCAAGAGTGTCTGATATGGTAAATTTAGCAAAAAGAAGAATTCCTCATTTTGCTTCAGAATACCTATTTGCAGGAACAGGTTATGATGAAGCTCTTGAGAATAATAGAAAAGTATTAAATAAAATTTTTCTAGTTCCTAAGTACTTAAAAGGAACGGTTGATCCCGATTTGAAAACAAAATTATTTGATTATGAATACGACGCACCGTTTGGCATGGCCCCTGTTGGAATGACAAGCCTTATGTGGCCTGGTGCAGAAGTATCATTAGCAAAAATGTCTGTTAAAAATAATATTCCCTTTTCATTGTCAACTGTTGCGTGCGCATCTGTAGAAAAAGTTGGAAAATATTTAAATGGTACAGGCTGGTTTCAATTATATCCACCAGCAGATAAAGCTATTAGAAACGATTTATTAAAAAGAGCAAAAAACTCAGGATTTAAAACACTAATTATTACTGCAGATATCCCAGCTTCAAGTAGAAGAGAAAGACTTAGAATGGCAGGTGTTTCTGTCCCTCCCAAAACTAATCTAAGAACATTTTTCCAAGCTGCAATTTGTCCTTCATGGTCTATAAATACACTTATAAATGGAATTCCAAAATTTGGAACAATGGATCAATATAGCGACGGCACTTGGCATGGCAACGCTAAATCTAAAGCTGGTTTTGCTGGTAGTCAAATGCAAAGATATTTAGACTGGGATTATCTTAAAGAAGTTCGTGATATCTGGAATGGTCCAATAATTTTAAAAGGCTTAATGCATTTAGATGATGCAATCAAAGCTTCAAAAATCGTTGATGCAATTTATTTATCCAATCATGGTGGTCGTCAAATTGATATTGCCCCAAGTCCTCTTCAAATTCTACCGGAAACTCGAAAAAAAATAGGACCAAAATTTCCTATTATAATTGATTCAGGTTTTTACTCAGGTCAAGATATTTGCAAGGGGTTAATGCTTGGAGCAGATTTTGTAATGACAGGAAGACCTTTTATAATTGGACTTGCCGCTTTGGGAGATAGAGGAGCAAATCACGTGCATGATATTTTAAAAGATGAACTTGCAAATGTCATGGAACAAGTTTGCGCTAAAAATATCAAAGAATTAAAATCTGAAGATGTGGTATTGGAAGATGATTTTACCTTAAATAATTTTAAATTATCATCATAATGAACTAAATCTTTTTCCAGGTAGAACCATTTCAGAACCAGTTTTAATATGCAATAACGATGGTAAATTATGTTTATCTGTCCATTCTTTAGCTTCATCATAAATGCTCATAAAATCTTGAGTTTTTTCAACAGTATATCCTTGTCCTCCCATAGCAATGGCTAGTTTATTAAAGTTAGGATTTATTAATCCTGTATGTTTATATTTTCCTTTATAATTTTTGTGTTGATGCATCCTAATAGTACCATACATTTCATTGTCTACTACAAACACAATTACTCCAGCGTTGTATTGCACTGCTGTTGCAAACTCATTTTCTGTCATTTGAAAGCAACCATCGCCTGCAAGTGCTATAACAGTTTTATTAGGGTTTCTTAATTTTGCAGCTATTGCAGCCGGTAAACCATATCCCATAGATCCTGAAATTGGTGCTAGCTGGGTTCCAAAATTTGTAAATCTAAACAATCTATGACCCCACACAGCATAATTACCAGCACCATTGGTGATAATAGTGTTTGAATCTAAATTTTCTCTTAAATCTCTAAATGCGGTAGTAAGGTCAACTCCTGAATTTGGTGCCTCAAGTGGCATGTTTCCCCATTCTAAATATTCCTCGTGAGCTTGATTTGCTGAAATTTGATTTTGAGATGATGGTTTTGTATTCAAGCCCTTTAATGCATTATTAAGTGCATTCACAAAAGATATGGGGCTACAAACAATACCCAGATGTGGTTTATAAATTCTTCCTATTTCTTCAGGACCTGGATGAATATGAACAAATTTTTTATCGTGTTCAGGTATGCCTAAAAGTGAAAAGCCTTGAGATGGATTTTCACTTAATCTACCACCTAATAAAACTATATAATCAGATTTGTTTATGCGTTCAATAAGCTTTGGGTTTACGCCAAGTCCTAGATCCCCCCCATAATTAAAATGAAGATTATTATAAAAACTTTGTCTTCTGTGAGAAGTTAAAATTGTTAATCCCAGCATTTCAGATATAGATTCTAAATCTTTACAAGCCTCATTTGACCAAACAGATCCTCCTAAAATAAGAATTGGATTTGCAGCAGATTTTACATCTTCAATAAATTGAGCCAAGTCACTTGTAGAGGGAGCTGATGATAAATTATTAATGTAACCAACAGGTTTGTTTTTAGTTTTTTCTGTTAGCATATTTTCTGGTAATGCAATTATAACTGGGCCAGGCCTACCTGACATTGCGGTATGATAAGCTCGTGAAACAATTTCTGGTAATCTGTCAGCTTGTTGTACTTCCACAACCAGCTTTGCCATACCACCAAAAAATTGTTGATAATCAACTTCCTGAAATGCGTCTCTTCCATACATTTCTTTACCAATCTGTCCAACAAAAAGTATCATTGGTGTACTGTCTTGTTGAGCAATATGTATCCCAGAAGCAGCATTTGTGGCTCCAGGTCCTCTTGTAACAAAGGCTATTCCAGGTCTTCCGGTCAATTTCCCATCTGCTTCAGCCATTATAGAGGCAGCACCTTCATGTTTGCAAAGTACAGTTTCTATTGAGGTTTCTTGAAGGCCATTCATAACTGAGAGATAACTTTCTCCTGGGACACAAAAAACTCTATCAACTTTTTGATTTTCAAGTATCTCTACTAGCAGTAATCCAGCTTCTTTCATGATTTTAATCCTTAAATTTATTAAGATATGGTGACCTTAATGGTAATAAATCTTCTGTTACTGGTATAATTAACTCATAGAGTAAGTATGAAGACAAGGTTTTACCATGTCTATCAAGCCTTAATGAACTATTAACACCTCCACCAAGTGCACTATGAATAACGAAATTTAGGGCTTTTAAATTTGGTAGTTTATATCTGTCTACTTTTGTTGCACCCATATGTTTAAAAATCTTAAGAACTTTTTCTTCAGTGGCCAATTTTTCAATAACTGGCCAACCACTTTCTAAATAAGCTATCAGAGAGATATTTGACACATCTCCTTTATCTCCAGCTCTGGCATGTGCTATAGAATGTACTGGCAAATTTAACTTCATCATAAATATTTCAATTTAATTATCATAAAATTTTGACTTGAACATTAGGATTAACAATTTCTCTATTAACCAGTATTGATGCTGTTGATGACTGAGGTGTTACATATCCACGACCACCTCCACCTGCAGCCGGACCACAACAGTATAGAGACATTACTTCATCAACCATTTGTTGTGCTTGATATTTTTTAGGGTAAATTGCTGATGTTCTAACTCTATAATCACCATCGTTTGGCAACTCATAGGATGATGCTTCATCCATGGAAAAATGAACCGAACCAGCACCAATAATTTCAACTCTTAGTTGCCCTTGAAGCCCAAGAATTTGAATTCTTTCACTTATAACTTCACCAGCGAGTTTTGCTCTTGCTAATGCATTTGGTCCAGCATAACTAATTTCTGCCTCACCCATAAAGCCATTGTCACAGCATATAGTTGCTTTTAATTTTTGGGGTGCTTTTTTACCTTTTCCACCTTTTACAAGGATCCTGTTTTCTCCATTATCCTCAAGTGTCAATTCTGACATATCAGCTGTCACATCAGGGACAAGATAATTTGAAGGGTCATGAGTTTCGTATAATAATTGCTCGGTTATGGTTGCTTTGCTTACTAATCCACCAGTATCTTTTGGTTTGGTAATTACGAATGATCCATCTTGATAAAATTCTGCTATTGGAAAGCCAACTTTGGCTAAATTAGGAACATCTTTAAACCCTGGATCAGCGAAGTAAGCTCCTGTTACTTGAGCGCCGCACTCTAAGAGGTGTCCACAAATAGTACCGGAACCAAGTAAGTCTAGATCTTCATTTTTCCAATTATACTCGTAGATCAATGGTCCCAAAGCAAGAGCACTATCAACAGTTCTTCCTACAACTACTATATCAGCTTCTTTTGAAAGAGCTTCAGCAATTGGTTTTGCACCAAGATAGACATTTGCGGCTGTTATCTGATTATTTGAAAAATCTAATCCCTCCATTGTGGGACTTTCTAATATTTCTTTATTCGTCATATATTCTAAAAGATCATCACCAACAACTACGCCAATCTTAGGCTTTCTTGTTTTCTTTTCTTTTGCTATTTCCAGTATTCTTCTAGCTGCACCAAGTGGATTAGCTGCGCCAATATTTGAGATAATTTTAATGTTATGTTGAAGACAATCATCAATTATAGGAGATATGTATGAATCTAAAAAAGGCGAATATCCTTCATCTGGATTTTTAATTCTATATTGTTGAGCAATAGCTAAAGTTCTTTCAGCAAGAACTTCAAACATTAAATATTTAGGTTCACTAATATTTTTAAACTCGTTTACTATTGGAATTGAAGCGTCAAATCTGTCTCCAGAAAAACCTGCTCCACAACCTATAATGACTTTTTTTTGCATGGTAATTATTTTGTTAAATTATTAAAAGTTGTTTAAATCATATAACATAAGTAGTAATAAATGTACCAAAATTTCTAAGTTTAAAAAATAAGAGGAAAAAATGTCAAAAATAGTAGTCGTCACTGGAGCAGGAACAGGCGTTGGCAGAAGAGTATCAGAAGTTTTATCAAAAGAAGGTATGGTAGTTTATCTTATTGGAAGAAGAAAAGATAAATTAATAGAAACTCAAAATTTATGCTCTGGCGAAACTGAAGTTTTACAATGCGATGTTAGTGACCCACAGGCTGTAAAAAATGCATTTGAAATTGTAGAAAAGGATCATAGCAGAATAGATGTTCTTTTTAATAATGCAGGAATTGGTGTGCCTGCACAATCTATTGATGAAATGCCTTATGAGAATTGGAAGAGTGTTGTAGATATCAATTTAAATGGAATGTTTCTCTGTGCAAAATATGCATTTGCATTAATGAGAAAACAATCTCCACAAGGTGGAAGAATTATCAATAATGGCAGTGTTTCTTCTGTAACTCCTCGACCTGGATCTATTCCTTACACAGCAACAAAACATGGTGTTACTGGAATGACTAAAACTATTTCATTAGATGGCAGAAAATATGATATTTGTTGTAGTCAAATTAATATTGGAAATGCAGAAACACCAATGACTGAAAGAATGAAAGAAGGTGTGCCACAAGCCACAGGTAAAACAGAAGTTGAGCCAGTTATTGATTCTATTCATATTGCTAATGCTGTTTTATATATGGCTAACTTACCTGTAACGGTAAATGTTTTAGACATCACAGTTATGGCAAACAAAATGCCGTTCGTTGGAAGAGGATAACTTAACCAAAATGTTTTTTTATGACTGGGAAATATGAATCCTTATCACCATTCATGATTGATTTTTTAAGAAGTTTTTTAGCTGAGTAAGCTCCTGGTAAATTTAAGTTATGTGTTTTTCCTAAATTTATTGCATAAGAAAGATCTTTAAGGGCATACTCTGAAGAAAATGCTGGGGAAGGGAAGTGATTTTGGGCTATACTTTTTAGTCCATGATTTCTTAGTGCGAAGCTATCCCCAGAACATTTCGTAATATTTTTAAATAAATTTTTAACATTCATATCATATTTTTCTGCAATATTTGCAGCCTCTGAAAGAGCAACTACTGTTTCAAATAGTATCATATTATTTAAAATTTTGGTCATTTGACCTGTCCCTACATCACCACAATGCATAATATCTTTTCCCATATATTCCAAAATAGGAAAAATCCTATTATAAACTTGTTTTTTACAACCTACCATTATTGCTAGTGTCCCATCTCTGGCGGCCTGCCTTGTTCTGGCTATAGGCGCATCTGCAAAGAAAGAACCTTTTTTTGTTATTAGTTTGTTTAGCTCAATCATTAAATCTGGTTGAGAAGTAGACATATCGATAATCAATTTATCTGGGTTTATTTCAGATACTATTTTCTTTTCTCCAAGATAGATTTCTCTTACGAAATCACCTCCAGGTAAACAGGTAATGATCATATCTGCTACATCAAATAATTCATTGATATTTTTTGCAATTGAAGCTCCATTTTTTTCTAATTCTTTTTCTTTAGAATTATCTAAATCATGAACGATAATATGCCATTGTTTATTTTTAACTAGATTTTTGCACATAGGGCTTCCCATAACCCCTAAACCAATAAAACCAATATTTTTAATCTCTTTCAAATTCATAATTTCACACTTCATTTGTTAAAAAAATTTATTCTATACTTTTAATTTATATTGTTTAATTTGATTATAAACTTTTTATTATTACTTGATACTTAAATGCACTACGATACTATTAAAAATGAACATAATCTTCCACATGACCCATTTAAAGCAATAGTGGCACCTAGGCCTATAGGTTGGATTGGAAGCCGTTCTAAAGCTGGTATTTATAATTTAGCACCGTATAGCTACTTTAACGCAATTGCCGACAAACCTCATTTTGTTATGTTTTCTTCTGTTGACATAAAAGATTCGGTAAAAAACATTGAAGAGACTGGTGATTTTACAGTCTCATTAGCAACAGAGGATTTATTTGATCACATGAATGGCAGTTCTGTCCCTGCAGGTTCCGAAGTCGATGAATTCGAATTAGCTGGACTTAAGCCACAAATTGGTAAATTTGTATCAGCACCATTTGTTTCTGAAGCTGCAGCTGCGCTTGAATGCAAGCATTGGAAAACAATAGATTTGCCTAATGTAGACAGAAAATTAGGTAAAGGTAACTATGTTATATTTGGTCAAGTTGTTGGAATTTATATCAATGATAAGTTTATTAAAGACGGGCTGTTTAATGCCTCCGCAGCGAGACCTTTAGTAAGATTAGGGTATATGGACTATGGTGTAGTAGGCTCAGAAAACACTTTCTCTAAAAACAGACCTAAACTAGGTAAAGATGGAAAATTAGAAGCTGTAAAGGAATGGGATGGGGTTTATAGATAATAATGACATTAAAAATTTTACAAAAGATGGTGCAATTTTATGTAAAGGAATTTTCTCTGATTGGGTTGATAAATTAAGAATAGGTGTTGATAAATTAATTGCAAACCCAAGCATTAGGGAAAGATCATATACACCAGAGGATGGAACTGCGCCGTTTTTTCAAGATTTAGTAAATTGGAACAGAATATCAGAATTTAATGATTTTATATTTAATTCCAAGTTAGGCTATTATGCTTCATTATTAATGAATTCTAAAAGTTCAATATTTTTCCATGATCATGTTCTTGTAAAAGAACCTGGTTCATCGATAAAAACTCCCTGGCACCAAGATAAACCTTATTATTGTGTTGATGGAGAACAATCAGTAAGTTTTTGGATAGTTTTAGACGATATTTCCAAAGAAGGATGTTTAGAATGTATCGCAGGATCTCATTTGTCTAATGTTCTTCATAAACCTAAAAGATTTAACGGAAATGATTTATATGAAAATGATAAATCAAACGAAGTTCCTGACATTAACGCAAACAGAAATGACTATAAGATTTTAAGCTGGGAGATAAAAGCTGGTGATGCAATTGCGTTTGATTTTAGAACACTTCATGGGGCTTCTGAAAATGTTAATAAATTAAGCAGAAGAAGAATTTTTTCAGCTAGGATTGTCGGGGATGACGCTTTTTTTGTAGATAGAGGAGGAAAGGGATCTCCGCCTTTTGAAAATATTAAGCTCAAAACTGGTGACAAACTTGTTGGTGAAGAGTTTCCAATAATATATCAATAAGTTCTTTTACAATGATAATTTTTATTCTTATAAAATATTGCCTCTCTTAGTTGTTCAGCTCCATCCATAATTCTTAAAGATGGTCTGCTAAAATAAGAATTAGAATCAAAAGCGTATACTTGTTCGTTTTTAATAGCATTCAAATTATTTATTCTAGAGTCTTTATAAAGTTGATTTGCAAAAATTTTATTTTCTTCAAGATTGTAACCACAACAGATTAGACCGATATAATCAGGATTAAGTTCATTAATTTTTTCAGCAGACAATTTTACTGACTTTTCACCTTTCTTTCCCACAACAGATTGAAAACCAGCTATCTCAATTTGTTCTGGTATCCAATGACCAGGGCTAAAATAAGGATCAATCCACTCTAGAAGTAAAAGTTTTTTATTAAATTTTTTTTTAATTAGATTATTTTTTTTATTATTAGCATCCTGAATTAGTCTTTCAGCAATTTCAATTTTGTTAACTTCTCTACCAATCATTTTAATTTCAGAACAAATTTCTTCAAATGTTGTAGCATTTAACGAAATTATTTTAGTTTTGCTTGTTAAAGTACATAGATTATTTTTTAAAGTAGCTTGAACTTGATTTTCTGAGATTGAGCATACTTCGCATAATCCTTGTGTGATAATTATATCTGGATTTATTTCAAGGAGTTTTTTGTTATCAACTTCATAAATTAAAACATTATTTTCTACCGCATTTTTAACTAATTGATCAATCATTCTTTGATCCATACTATTAGTAATGATACTTTTTGTTACGCTAATTTTTTTATTCAACAAAAGAGGAAAATCACATTCATGACTTACTGCGACAAGGTTGTCTGACAACCCTAAATTACATATTATTTCTGATCCTGCAGGGAAAAGGCTTACTATCTTCATTTCTTATATTTTAACCAAAGAATATTTTTGCATGCATTTTTATAGGCTTCTTTTTGGTTCTTATATATTTTATCACTATAATTTCCAACTTTGTACCACCCATCAATATTTTCAGGATCTTTTCTATATTCTTCAAAACCAAAAGTTTTATTTTCTCTAATAAATATATCAACACATAAGTGTCCTTCATCATTATTAACAGATAATATTACGTTATTTTTCTTCAAAATAATATGACCCTTCAAACAAAATTTATTCAATTAAATATCAAAAAAGTATAAGAATAAATTATCTTAAAATCATTTGAATTTAACAATGCTTGAATTATCCATTTATGACAATCTACTTCTTACCTTACTTTCATTTTTCACAGCAATGATGACATCTATTGCTGGAGCAGGTGGTGGCACAGTGCTACTAGCTGCAATGTTACAATTCATGAATCCATCTGAGGCAATTCCAGTTCATGGTGTAATTCAATTTACTTCGAACATTGCAAGGACATGGCTTTTAAGAAGGTTTGTAAAATGGAGCATAATATTAAAATTTTCACTTATGATACCTTTAGGTGTCTATATAGGTCTTGAGATCTTTCAAAGTATCAATGCAGAAGATATTAAAAAACTAATCGGTTCATTCATAATAATTGCAATCATATTGCAAAATATTAAATTTATAAAAAATTTTATTATATCATCGAATTGGTATTATATCGTAGGATTGTTTACAGGTATTTTAAATATCCTTGTAGGTGTTATTGCTCCTCTATTAGCTGTAATTGTTAAGCAAAGTATTAACGAAAAAAAATCAATAGTTGGAACATTAGGTTATTTTGGGTTAGTCGGAAACTTCACAAAAATTATTGGGTTCTCTTTGATTGGGTTCTCTTTTTTAGAATATATAGATACTTTTTTGTTAATGATACCTGCTACACTTTTGGGAAGCAGAATTGGGCAGTATTTACTAGATAAAATTAGCAATAAATTATTTTTTTATATATTTCAGATTATATTAATATTTTTAGCATTAAGGTTATTAATTATTTAATTTGTTCGCTATAGATAAAATTCTATACATTTCTCTTAAGACTGGTTTTTCAATTAATTTGCCATCAATTACAACCAGACCAGTATTTGCTTCTTCAAATGTTGATGTGATTTTTTTTGCTCTTTCTATAACTTCAATAGAGGGAGTGAAAACATTATTTAATACAGAAATTTGTTTTGGATGTATTGATCCTTTCCCACTAAAACCAAGCTCTTTTGCTTTAATTGCTTCCTCTTTCATACCATCTAGATCATCTAGATCAAGATAAGGAACATCTATTGCATCAATACCAGCGGAGGCTGCTGCATGTACTATTCTGCATCTTGCATATAAAAGGGGTTCCCATTTATTTTCACATCTTAACTCTGCAGACATATCTACACCTCCAAAAAAAAGTGCATCTATTCTTTGTGAACAATTCGCGATGTCAAAGGCATTTTCTAATCCTTCATTAGTTTCAATTATAATATGAAGTCTGCAGTTATGTCCTTTTTCACTAAGTAAATCATCTAAAAGTTTAACTTCTTGAGATGTTTTTACTTTTGGGATCATTAGAGCTGGTGGAGGATTTTTAGTTGACAAAATAGCCTGGACATCTTCTATTCCAAACTTTTCTCTTAAACAATTAATTCTTAAAATTCTTTCAACTCCATCATTTTCTTGCTTTTCTTGAAATAATTTTAGAGCTAAGTTTCTTGCTATTTCTTTATCATGTGGGGCAATACCATCTTCTAATTCAACACATACCATATCTGTGCCGGATTTAAGAGCTTTTGGATACATGTCAGGCTTCAGACCAGGAGTAAATATAAAACTCCTTCTTGGTTGTATATTTGAATTATGGTTCATTCTTACTCTTTCTTAAATAAATTGCATGATATTCTTTTTGTGTATTATTGGATTTAATGAATTCTGTTTTAACTCTAAATCCAGCTTTCTCAAAAGCATTAACTATATCTTCCAAATTCTTATTTGGAGCAACTTTATCATCAAAGTTTTTAATACCCTCAAATTTGCAAACTAAAACACCTAATCCATTTATTTTTAATATTCTGAAGAATTCTCTAGCATACTCAATTACAGGGTGTAAAAAATAAACCACATTAACTGCTAGTAATTTATCGAAAGAATTATCTTTTACAATATCAGATAAATTTTTTGCATCATTAGATAAGATTGTAACATTTTGATTTTTAAATTTTTGAATTAATTTATTACGAAATGTATCGCTGACTTCTATCGAAATAATATTTTTGGAAGTGAGGTTTAGTAATTTTTTAATTCCCTGTCCATTACCAGATCCAATTTCTATAACATTATCATTTTTTTTAACATTGAGTTTTTTAATTGAGTCATTATAAACAAATTCGTTAAATACGATCATCAGTTCTTTAGCAATATTTCCTAAAAAACCATTTCCTGGACTTCTCATATTTTGAGTCATAAGCTTTGTATGCTTTATTTGTGAATAGATTAATTGATATATGTATAGTTTAATTTTAATTAACTTCATTTAACTATCTAGAAATTCTAACAATTTTTGATTGAATACTGTTGGATTTTCAATATTTGATAGATGACCAGCATTAGGAATAACGCTTAATTGACTATTTTTTATTTCTTTCATAATTTCATTAGACATTGATGGTGGCGTCAAAGTGTCTAACTCACCAACCATGATAAATGTTGGCACATCGATTGTTTTAAAGATATGACGATGTTCAGTTCTCATTGATGTGTCAATAGTTTTTAAATAGCTCTCTTTATGTAATTGCTCCATTGAGTTAACTAATTGTTCATAGGCTGATTTATTATTAACATCTCCAATAAGTGTTGAAGCTACGATTGGAGCTATGTCTCTTGGTTCTTTGCCATTTATAAGAGGTTCTTTTCTTAAGTTTATAAATTTTTCAATTTCTTCTGGACTTAGATTTGATAATCCAAAATGAGTATCACATAATATTAAAGATTTCACATAACCTGGATATTTTTCATAAAATAAAGTTGCGATTTGTCCACCCATTGACAGTCCTACAATGTGAGCCTTATCTTTGTTAAAATGTTTGAATATTTTCACAAGATCATTTAAAATATCATCAAAATTTAAATCTCCTTCATAATCATCACTTTCTCCATATCCTCGAGTATCCCAAGCAACTGAAAGAAATTTTTTAGAGAAAAAAATAAGATTCTCTGTCCAATTCTTTTTATTACCACCAATACCATGCAAAAAGATAATCATTTCCCCTTGACCTGCATAATCTATTGAAATACTTGGATTATTTCCAACTTTTGTATTATTAATTTCCATGATATTTAAAACTTACTCCCAGGTAATTTCAAAAACTCTAATTCTGATTTAGTTGATTTTCTACCTAAAATTTTATTCCTGTGAGGAAATCTTGAAAAAGTTTCTATAACTTTTTTATGTCTTTGTGCTGAATCATAAGTTTTTTTATTAGTATATTTTTTAAAAAAGGGAAGACTAAATTGATGATCTGAAAGTTTTTCACTATGCATAAAAGGCATCAAAAAAAAACTATTATGGTTATCTTCGTTAGATTTAAGAAAACTCTTCTTTATTGCTATATTTGATAATTTTAGAGCTTTCTTATCTCCAGCGAATGATTTTATTTGGTTTCTATAAATATTTCTACTAAATTGATCTAATACAATTATCCACGAAAGATAATCTTCTTTAGTAAAGTGATAGCTGTTGATTTTATTTTCTAAACAAAATTCAAGTATTTTTTGAAACCTGTTCTTTATTAAGCTGTCAAATTCTTTGTCTTTTTTGAACCACATCTTTGGAGTACATTCTTTAAACCAAAAATCTAAAATTATTATAGGATTAATCATGACAAATTTTTTAAAATTTTGCTAATTTCTTTTCCCATTTGTTTTTGCCCAAAAAAAGGTGCTTTTTCACATGCTTCAGCAAGATACTTGACATCTTTTGTTTCAAGATATTTTTTCCATAAATCAGACATTAATTTTTCTAAATCCATCAATCATTAATCCTTTTTGAATTTATATAAACTAAATACAGATAAACCATTATCGAGACATTTATAATATTCCAAAATATACCATTTAAAAATGCCAATTTATATGAATTAGTATAATCAAATATTTCCCCTGACAACCAACCACCTAATGACATTCCAATTATAGTTGCGAATATGAGTAAACCAACTCTTTCAGCGACTTCATTAGAAGGTAAGAATTTACTTATAATCACAGTATAGATAGGTACTATTCCTCCTTGGGATAATCCAAAAAAGACTGCAACAATGTACAAAGATAATTGACTATTAAAAGGCAAAAACATTGAGAGAGAAATAGCTTGAAGACTTGAACCAAGAATAAGTGTTTGAATGGGACCTATTTTATCTGATAAAAAGCCAAACAAAATTCTGCTTGTTACAGCAGCAAATAACATAAATGATAATATTTCAGTACCCACCGTTAAGCCATATCCATAATCAATGCATAAAGGTACGATATGTACTTGTGGCACAGACATAGCAACACAACAAAGAATTCCAGCAAACATTAGTAAAATTTGAATTTTTTTATTACTTATTGATAATTTTTGAGTAGAATTTACATTTCTATTTATTTCAAAATTTTGTACTTTTTCATTTGATTTTGTTTTCTTTTCTCCTAGAAAAAAAAATAATATTGGGATGCAAATGCTGCATACTAGAGCAATGAATAAATGTGCACTTTTCCATTGGCCGTCAACTAAGAAGTCTTTGATTAAAAATGGCCATATTGCACCGCATAAATGTTGACCACTTGCAACTAGAGAGACAGCAAGACCTTTTCTTTTATAAAAAAATTTAGACATATCTGCCATCATTGGACCAAAAAAAGCGGCAGCAGAAAAACCTAAAAAAAACTGAATTATAGATAGCCAAAAAACATTTGATGCTAAAACTGAAAACAAATAAGAAGAAACTAATAATATTAAAGCAAAAATTATTGGTTTTCTAATCCCAATTTTATCTAACATACGACCAATGATTACATTGCCTATACCGTAACCAAACATTGTTGCAACATATGGATAGGTAGAAGCTGCTCTATCTAGTCCAAACTCATTTTGAATATTTGGCATTATTATAACAACAGACCACATGCCTGCAGTTCCAATAACACTCATTGTAAAGATAATTATTAATCTTAGCCAAGCTTGCTTACTGTCTAGCTCTATAAAATTATTCTTCATATCTTGTTGCTCTTAAAAATTATTTAATTAACATATAATTTACAAATGACTAAAATTATAATTACTTTTCTATTTTTTTGGGGGTATAGATGGCATTATCTAAGGATGAAATAAATTTTTACAATGACCAAGGTTATTTACTCGTTGAAGATGTTATATCAGAAAATCAACACAAGGAAATGTTAGCTTTAGTAGATTGTTTTTTTGAAAAATCAAAAATGATCAGAGAAAATGATAATATTTTCGATCTTGAAGATGGTCATTCATCTGATAACCCCAGACTTAAAAGAATTAAACAGCCACACCAACATTCTCAATTTTTTTGGGATATTATAAAAGAGTCAAAAATTGAAGAAATTCTTAAGGATCTTCTTGGTGATAATGTATCTTTAAAAACAAGCAAATTAAACACCAAAGCACCTGGTGGAGGGGCTGCTGTGGAATGGCACCAAGATTGGGCATTTTATCCTCACACAAATGATAATGTTCTAGCTTTGGGTTTAATGCTAAATGATGTTGATATAGATAATGGACCATTAATGGTAATACCTGAGAGTCACAAGGGCCCTGTGTTAAGTCATTTTAACAATGGTGTTTTTTGTGGTGCAATTGATCCAGAAGATTCAGATTTTGATATGAGCAAAGCAGTAACTTTAACTGGAAAGGCAAAATCTATGACCATTCATCATGCGAGGACGCTTCATGGATCGTCGCCTAATAACAGTAATAGAGATAGATTAGTTTTATTTTATGAATGCAACTCAGCCGATGCATGGCCATTAGTCGGTGCAGGTGCATATATGAAAAGCACAAATCCTGTACAATTGTGCAATCAATTAGAAAAGCAAATGGTGTGTGGAAAGGTAAGTTATCAACCTAGAATGGAGAATGTCCCGGTAACAATTCCTCTTCCTCCAGCACCAGATTATGGATCTATATTCACTTCTCAAAAAACAGGGGGTGCTAAATCGGCATTTTAAATTTTATAGTCTGGTGAGTATCTCTCAAGTTTTCTTAGCAATGCTGGCCAAGCCAACCTGTCTTTTCCTAAATCAAACATACCTTTAGATTGTTGTTGAGTAGTTTTTATGGCTTCTTTTGAAGGTAAATTTATTTTGCCAGCTGCCTGTGCTTTTATTTGAGCCGAACAAGCTCTCTCAAGAAAATATATTCCCATAAACGCTATTCCGCATGTTTGTCCAACAGATAAAGTTCCATGATTACGAAGTATAAATAGATTTTTATCTCCTATATCTTTAATTAACCTCTCTCTTTCACTGTGATCTAACGCTAATCCCTCATAATCATGATAAGCAATATGTGGATGAATGAGCATTGAAGTCTGACTAATTGGTAATAATCCATCTTCTTGAATAGAAACAGCGACACCATCATTAGTATGAAGGTGCAAAACACATTGCGCATCTTCTCTTGCAGAATGTATTGCACTATGAATAGTAAAACCAGCAGGATTTACTTCATAAGGTGTGTTTATAACTGCATCTCCATTAAGATCAATTTTAACTAAGCTTGACGCAGTAATTTCATCAAACATTAAACCGTATGGATTTATTAGAAAATGATGTTCAGGCCCAGGTATTCTTAGTGAAACATGGGTGTATATTAAATCATCCCAGCCATACATTGCAATTAATCTATATGTAGCTGCAAGATCTAATCTTAATTGCCATTCTTTTTCAGAAATTTGACTTTTTAACTTTTGAGTGTCAATCATATGATTCATATTTTTTCCTTAATTTAAATAATGTCTTAAATTTTACTCATTCTTCTATTATTTCAATTATTCTTCTGAGTGATTTTTGTACAACTTTTTTATGTAGTTTTACTTTTAGTATTCCGTTTGTCAATTCAGCCTCATCAACCTGAATATTCTGTTCTAGTCTAAACACTTGTTTAGTAGAATTATTTTGTATACCTTTGTGAATTATATCTTGATTAGATGATAATGGTTTTTGTCTTACATCCAATATTAAAAAATCATTAACAGTATTAATTGTGATCCGATCAGGGGCTATACCTGCTAAAGCTACGTTGATCTCATATTTATTTTCATCATATTTTAAAATATCAAATGCAAGGTTTGATGTGCTTTTAACTGAGGATATTTTTTCAATTTCATCAAAAAAATCATTGTAACCAACATAATATTTTAAAAATTTATTTTGTATAAAAGCCATATTATCTTTCTATTTTGAAAACCCTTTCACCCTCAATTAATTTTATTTTAGTATTACCTTTTACTTCATTTAACTCACTTGCCATAATTTTCATTATTTTGGTAGCATTACTTTTGTTTTTAAAACATGAAATCACAAACCCGGTAGTATCAGAAACTCTAAAAACTTCACAACTTAATTGGCCATTTTTTATATTTCTAGGTATCATGACATTTTGAAAAAAGGCTATTATCATATCACAATTAACTTTGGAAGTTGATTGAAATTCAGCTATTCTAGTGTACATTTTTACCTCTTGTTAAATGCATACTTAGTATGTAATTGTATTAAGATAATTAAATTGTTAACATAATAACATGAAGATTATATTTATATCATTTTTTATTTTAATTTCATCCCAAATATCTGCACACGAATGTATTTTGCAAGGTACTTCAGCAAAAGAAATTACTATTTATAACGCTTGTAAAGCTGATTTAAAAAAAAGAGCTCCCAGCACGGATTTAAACAATTCATTATTAAAAGTAAAAATTAAAGAATTAAAAAGTGAAAATAAAAATTTAAAAAATCAATTATTAGATCTTAAAATTAGACTTAATTCTATACTGCAAAGAGTAGATTCTTACTTAAATTAAAAAGAGTGTAAAAAAATGAAAAAAGCTTTAGTCATAGGTGTTGGTCCATTGAATGGTTTGGGTGGACAATTGTGTAGAAAAATTGCTCAAAATAATTTTGAAGTGTTTATTGCTGGTAGAACCAAGCAATCTCTAGATGTTTTGGCTGACACAATTATAAAAGATGGAAATAAAGCAATACCTCTTGTAGTAGATGCAACTGATGAAAACCAAATTAAAAATATGATCAAAGAAGTTGGCCCAGGTTTAGACTTTGCTGTTTATAATGTAGGAAATAGTCGACCAGGTAAGATCATAGAAATGGATGCTAGTTATTTTCGAGAAAGTTGGGAATCATGTTGTTTTGGAGGTTTCTTGTTTGCTAAAGAAGTTATTAAGTCCTTCTTAAGTCAAAAAATTGCTGGGACGATAATTTTTACAGGTGCTAGTGCGTCTTTAAGAGGTAAACCAAATTTTGGTGCATTTAATTCTGCAAAAGGTGCGTTGCGTAATTTTGCTCAGGCTTTAGCTAAAGAATACGCTGAAAACTCAATTCATGTAAGTCATGTAATTGTAGATGGAGGGTTAGCTGGAGAAAGAATAAAACAACGCTTATCAGATTTTGATCAAAGAGTTAAGGAAGGTAAACTTATTAACATAGAGAATGTTACAGATGCTTATATGTTTTTATATAATCAAAGTAAAGATGCATGGACATTTGAATTAGACTTAAGAACTTCTCAAGAGAAATGGTAAGAAAAAAGGGAAGGTGGTAAAAATGAAATTATTTAATTTAACTGATAAGGTGGCTATTATAACGGGTGGAAATGGTGGTATAGGCTTCGCGATGGCTAAAGCCATTGGTGAAGCAGGAGCAACCGTTGTAATCGCTGGAAGGAATGAAACCAAAAACAAAAAATCAATTGAAGAGTTAAATTCTTTGAAAATTAAATGTAAATCTTTGACAGTTGATGTGGTTAACGAAAACTCATGTAATAAACTTATTGAAGATGTGGCTAAAGAATTTGGAAAGCTAAATATATTAATTAATAATGCTGGAACAAATATAAGAAAACGACCTGAAGAATATGAGTTAGAAGAATGGACGTCAATAATAGATACAAATTTAATAAGTACATTTACCTGCTCTAAGGCAGCTTTTAAACATTTCAAAAATATAAATAGTGGAAAAATAATTAACATTGGATCAATGCATTCTCTGTTTGGTGCACCTCTTGGAAGTGCATATTCTGCAAGTAAGGGAGGGGTGGTTCAGTTAACAAAAAGTCTTGCTAATACTTGGGCTAAAGACAACATCCAAGTAAATGCAGTTTTACCAGGATATATCGATACGACATTAACACGTCAGGCTAGGATTGACATACCTGAGCTACAGTCAAGGGTTGAAGAAAGAACTCCTGCTGGGCGTTGGGGAGATCCAGATGATTTGGGAGGAATAGCAGTATTTTTATCTAGTGATGCCTCTAATTATGTTACTGGTACAGCAATACCAGTTGATGGTGGTTATTCAATTAACGGGTAAATTAAAATAGAAGGAAGTTAATATGGAAAATATTTTCAAAGGTTGTATGCCTGCTCTTATGACGCCATGTAACCAGGATCTTTCTCCAAATTTTGATTTACTTGTGAAAAAAGCTGATGAACTAATGAATTATGGAATGTCAGCAGTAATTTATTGTGGATCAATGGGAGATTGGCCTTTATTGAGTGATGAAGAAAGACAAGAGGGCGTCTCTAGGTTGGTTAAAGCTGGTATTCCTACAATTGTAGGTACTGGTTCAATTAATTCCAAAAAAGCAACCGGACATGCTGTACACGCTCAAGAAGTGGGTGCTTTAGGTCTTATGGTCATCCCAAGAGTTTTATCTAGGGGGCCATCACTTTCAGCTCAGAGAGAACATTTTGCATCTATTTTGAGAGGAGCGCCTAAACTTCCTGCTGTAATTTACAATAGTCATTATTATGGCTTTTCAACAAGAGCAGATTTATTTTTTGATTTAAGAAAAGAATATCCAAATTTAGTAGGTTTTAAAGAATTTGGAGGTGCTAAAGATCTTAGTTATGCTGCGGAACATATTACTTCTAAAGACAAAGATATATCTTTGATGATTGGTGTAGATACAACTGTTTATCATGGCTATGTGAATTGTGGTGCAGTTGGCGCAATAACTGGAGTAGGAAATGCATTTCCAAAAGAAGTATTGCATTTAATTAATTTATGTGAAAAAGCTGCAAAAGGTGATTCTTTGGCTAGAGAAAAAGCTAAAGAACTTGAGAGTGCGCTTGCCGTTTTGTCATCTTTTGATGAGGGACCAGATCTGGTGCTTTATTATAAATACTTAATGGTTTTAAATGGAGAAAAAGCATACGATTTGCACTTTAATCCAACTGATAAGTTAAGTGAAAGTCAGAGAAAATATGCTGAAAGTCAATATACGTTATTTAAAAACTGGTATCGAAATTGGTATAAATAAAGGCCAATAATTATGTATTATTTAACTTCTTGTATATCATTAGGTGGATTTTCATTAAGGGAAGAATTTTTAGATCTCTGATTTTTTTTAATTTTTAATTGTTTACAAGCTTCTTTCAAGACAAGTCATATTAATATACCACCTCATAAGCCTATGGCAGTACTTTTTATTAATCCTAATCGAAACAATCATATCTCTTTTTAGAAAATGGTGAACGCGAGAGGATTCGAACCTCTGACCTACTGCTTAGAAGGCAGTTGCTCTATCCAGCTGAGCTACGCGTCCACAAATAAATATTTTTTATTACTTAAAAATAATTAAGTCAAAACAAATGTTGCAAAAATTTAGTAATAAAAAATCTTTTGCATGCATGTCATTGGTTTTGGTATTTTACTTAAGTCTTCTGTTCCCAATCCTACACTTAATACTATGGATGACAATTTTGAAGTTACTTTATCGAAAGTCCATGCAAAATCAGTTGTTGTAAAGAAATATTTATCTTCCCAGATGACATAAGCCCCTTGTTTTTCTGCTAACAAATTTCCAATCAATACAAATTTACCTTTTATTCTTCTATAAACTTTCGGATTATCCATATCTTTTGATCTATCAAATAAAAACTCAAACTTATTATTTGTATCAGAACAATCAAATCCTGCGGATGGCAGATGCACATCAACAGCCATAGATTTGAAGGAAAACAAAAAAATTAAAAAAGTCACATAAATCAAATTTATTTTTAAGATCACAGTTCATCTAACTTTCTAGTTAATATTTTTAAATAATTATTGTAAGACATATATAACTTCTAAACTAATATAAAGAAATTTATTATGTCATTTAATATAGACCACGTTGTGATAACTGTATCAGATATAAATAAATCTATTGATTTTTATTCAAATATTTTAGGAATGGAATTACAAGAATTTTTATCATTGACAGATTATGTAAAGAGAAAATCTCTCAAATTTGGTAAACAAAAAATAAATTTACATGAAGCTTCAAAACCTTTTAAACCTCACGCGAATAATCCAATTCCAGGTGCAATGGATATTTGCTTTTTAAGCGAAATTTATATTGATGACTGGATAAAAATATTCAATAAATTTAACATTAAAATTGAAGATGGACCCGTTAAAAAAACTGGTGCTAATGGTCCAATAAGGTCAATATATGTAAGAGACCCAGATAAAAACTTAATTGAAATATCTAATCAAATTTAATAAATATATTTCAAATTGTTTAGATTAATTCTGTCAATTCCCTTGTTCTTTTAACTTTTTAATCCCATTTAAGACCAATTTTTTTTATAAGAATTTCTAAATTTTTTGAATTAATTGCTTTTTCAGCATCCTCATAGTTTTCAAATTCGTATATGGCAAGAAAGAAATTTGTATTTTTTATCCAACCTATTTTTGCATTTTTGGTTATAAATGCACCCTTTCCTTCACTATGATTTTCTTTAGCATACCAATTCTCAAACTCTTTTTTTCTAAGAGAGTTGTGTCTGATTTTATGATTAAGATACAAGTCATCTAAAATTCACATATTTAATTTTAGATATAAATTATTTAGTATGTTGAAAATAAAATTATTGACAATAGTACAGAATAAATTTTTTAATAGAAATTGTTGTTAGAGGTTATATTTATGAATTTTAAAATATTTGGAAAGCAAGTTAAGGTAGGTGAAACTTTTTCCAAATATTCCAATTCAAGTCTTATTCAAGTAATTAATAAATATTTTCCTAATGCTGTTTCTTCAATAGTAAGTCTGTCAAAAAAAAATAAAATTTTTTATATCATCATAGTACTTCATATTACAAAAAAAATGGAATTTACAGCTCAATCAAGTGGTGAAACCGCTAAATTAGCATTCGATTCCACTTTAGAGAAATTATCAAAACAACTAAGGCGTTATAAAAGAAAAATTAAAAATTATAAACATAATGAAAATTCACATAAATCAAATGTGTTAGATGCTCAGTTCCAAATAATAAATGAGCCCTCTTCAAATAATTTTAAAAAAGAACAAAATAATGCCGACGAACCACTTATTTTTGCAGAACTAAATACAGAAATTGAAGAGTTAACTGTTGTTGATGCTCTCGAAAAAATGAAACTTGGAAACATATCAGCATTAATGTTCAGAAATAAAAAACATAGTGGACTTAATATGATATATAAAAGAGAAGATGGTTTAATTGGTTGGGTTGATCCAAGAGGGAATAGAAATTTAGCTAAAGTTTAATTATTATTTAATTGTTCCAAACGACTATCTCTTCTGCACATAAATCTATAATATTCATACTTGTAAGTTTGCTTTTTATAATAATTTTGATGTTCCTCTCTTACTGGATAAAATCTGCTTTCTTTTTCAACGGGAACAATCGATGATTTTGGAGCTAGAGATAAAATAATTTTTTTTTCTTCATCATTTTTATAATAAATTGCTGGTGTGTAAGATCTCCCCCTGTCACAAAATTGCCCATTATTGTCTTCATAATCTATTGTCTTAAATACATGAGTTACAAGTTCTTTAAATGTAATTTTTTTAGGATCGTATACTACTAATGCAGCCTCCCGGTGATCTCCCCACTGCCCAGGTATATATTTTGGATCTTTAGTTGTGCCTGCAGTGAAGCCACTTATAACATCAGACACACCATCAAGTTTTTCTGTATCAGCTTCAGTACACCAAAAGCAACCACCAGAATAAACGAAAGTATCTGCATTGGAAGAATAGTTAAAATAAGTAAAAATGTTTAAAATAAGAAATAAATTAAGAAGTATTTTTTTGAATGAATTTTGCATTGTAGTAATTTTTGATTGATTTAAATTAGTATTTGGTTCTTTTTTTTTGAAAAACAATGACTACCATATAAATATTTTTAAATAGAATAAGAGCTTTTATTAATAATGGAAAAATTTGTTTCAGTTACAAATCCAACAGTAATAGAAAACCTAAAATTACAAATTTCTAATAGTAGAATTATAGATTGGGCAACGGATTTTAATAAAGATGCAGGCATTAGTTATAATAGACTTGCCCATATTTTAGATTATTGGGAAAATAAATTTTCATGGGAAAAATCTGAGAGAGAACTAAATTCTTTTGATCAATTTTATTTCATTGATAAGGATACAAAAACTCACTTTTTACATTTAAAATCGCCTGAGAATAACGCATTACCATTGTTACTTATACATGGTTGGCCGGGATCAATATTTGAATTTTTTGATCTTATCCCTTTATTGACAAATCCAAACGAAAATAATTTCTCAGGAAGTCAACCTTTTGATCTTGTAATTCCGTCATTACCAAATGTTGGATTTTCTTTCTCTAAAAACCAAAAACCGATGGATCTTGAAGAAATCTCTAATCATTTTGTGAAACTTATGAATTGTTTAGGCTATAAAAATTATTTTATCCAAGGTGGAGATTTAGGCTCTTTTATTGCGTCTATTATGTCTAATAATGATCCAGATTCCATAAGAGGTATACACTTAAATATGTTGCCTCTCCCAAGAGGGTTGGACAAGTCACCTGAAAACAAAGCAGAAGAAATGTATTATCTTAAGCTTAAAAAATTTATTTTATACGAAACTGGATACCAACAACTACAAGGTACTAAGCCATTTACTCTTGCTCATGCATTAAATGCATCACCAGTATCATTATGTGCATATATAAGTGAAAAATTTTATACTTGGACAGATCATGATGGTGATTTATTTTCTAAAATTAGCATAGATAAGTTGTTAGCTAATATAACTTTATATTGGATTACAGGATGTATAGGCGCATCATTCTGGCCATATTATGCTAGACACAGATCAGATTGGCCTATCAGTAAAAAAGAGCCAATTAAAACTCCTATGGGTTATAGTGAGTTTCCAAAAGAATTATTTTCTCCACCAATCAGCTTGGCGTCTCAGTTTTATAAAAACATCAAAGATTGGTCTTCTCATAGTTCGGGAGGACATTTTGCTGCAATGGAAAAACCAAAAACATTAGCAAAAGACATTAATAAATTTGTTAAAGAGATTTTGTAATTTCTTACTTTTGCTTGTAATCTATATTGAATTTACATTAATCATAATTGGTAATTCAAAATGCATTTAGAGTTTCTAACAGAAAAATTTCTTTTAAAAGAGCATAATTTCAATTCTCCTGTAATTGTAACAGGTTCAGGTGGTTGTATAGGCAGTTGGATATTATCTATTCTTCACAGATCTGGTATACCTTGCGTGGGTATAGACTTATCTAACAAAAAGGATCGTTTAGAGCTTATACTTGGAAAAGAGGCTGCTGAGATAAAATGGGAAGCATGTGATATTACAAATTTTAGTATTTTAAAAAATGTCATTATTAATCATAAACCCAGCGCAATTATTCATCTCGCAGGACTACAAGTTCCATTCTGTGCTGCCGACCCTGCTTTAGGTGCACGTGTAAACGTTGAGGGAACAATAAATATTCTTCAAATTGCAAAAGAAATAAAATTAAAAAGAATAGTTTATGCTTCGTCGGTAGCCGCATTAGCTATGCCACCAAAAGGACCATGGAAAGAAACTTTATATGGTGCTTATAAGTTAGCTAATGAGCACACCGCGTATGTTTACTGGGCTGATTGGGATGTGCCTTCAATTGGTATTAGGCCAAATATTGTTTATGGTCTGGCAAGAGATCAGGGTATGAGTTCCAAAAATACATTGGCAATTCAAGCAGCTGTCTTAAATAAAGAATATGAAATACCTTTTAATGGGAAATATAGTTGGTTATACGTTGGAGAAGCAGCTTCAGCCTTTATTAGTGCAATAAGTAAGGATATGTCAGATGCAAAAGTATTTAATCTTAATGGAAGCTGTGAAACAATAGAATATGGAGTATCCCTATTAAAACAACTTAAACCAAATGCTAAAGTAAAATATATTGATAAACCATTTCCATTTCCACCCGACTTGGATGACGGTCCATTACGGACTTATGTAGGAAATTATCCATCTATATCAGTAAAAGAGGGTGTTGAAAATACTTTCAAGGCATTTGATATCCTAAAATCAAAGGGGCTTTGCCCACCTCTATCTTTATAATATAAACTTACGACTGAGCTTATGAAAAACAACATAGATATTATATTAAAAGGCTCTGTCTTTAAAATGGTCTGTAAGCTATCTTTACCTAATTTTTTAGGCGTTTCTTCAATGCCAATAATTATTTTCATGGATGCTTATTTTATATCTAAGTTAGGAAATATAGAATTAGCAAGTTTAGCGTTAGTTTTTCCATTTTTAACTGTAATGCAAATGATGTCAGCTGGTGCCATAGGGGGGGCTACAACTTCATCAATATCAAGACATTTGGGTAAAAGCAATATCTCCGGGGCCAATTCAGCTGCATGGCATGCAATCATTATTGCAATAGTTCTTTCTCTAATTTATTCGATGTTTTTTTTATTCTTTCCAGATTATATTTTTATAAAGATGGGGGCTAAAGGTGATGTTTTGGAAAATGCTATATGGTACGCACAGGTAAGTTTTGGAGGTGCTATTTTTATATGGTTGGTTTATATTCTTTCAGCAATCTTCAGAGCAATTGGTGATGTTATTACACCTGCAATTATTCAAATTATTGGTTGTTTTTTTCAAATCATCTTTGCAGGAACATTGACTCTTGGGTGGTTTGGTTTTTCAAGTATTGGGATTATAGGGCCTGCAGTAGCTATGGTAATTAGCCATTTTATAATGGCGTTATATTTGATGATTAATTTACAACTTAAACAAAAAATTATCAAACTAACTCCATGTTCAATTAGTTTAAGTTCTTTTAAAGATATTATGAAAGTTGGTGGTGGAGGATTAATTAATAGTATAACAATTGCTGGGACTGTTGCTGTTGTTACTGCCGCTGTAAGCAAACATGGTGTTGAGGCTCTTGCGGGATACGGATTAGGAAGTAGATTAGAAATAATCATTACACCACTTGTATTTGGAATTGGTTCAGTTCTAACAGCATCAGTTGGGATAAATGTAGGTGCACAACAATTACCTAGAGCAAAAATGATAGCATGGACAGGTGCATTTATCTCTTTTTGTGTCGTTGGATTATTAGGTGCAACTGTAACTATTTTCCCAAATATTTGGTTAAATAATTTTGAATCAAGCACTCTAATTAGAGATTATGCAACCTCATATTTGACAATTGTTGCTCCTTTTTACTGTTTTTTTGCTGCAGGGCAAACTTTGTATTTTGCAAGTCAAGGCCTAGGAAAGATATTTTATCCTGTAATTGTAGGTATAATTAGATTATTATCAGTTTCAATTATATGTTATTATGTAACTTTTTATGACTTATCATTAAACTTTGTTTTTTATGGTGTTAGCTTTGGTCTTTTAGCTACAGGATTAGGTTTGTGGATGTGCATGTTAGGCCCAGATTGGAAAAAACAAATTTGAAACATTTTTTGACTATCCAAAAAAAGACATAGAATACATTGCTATATTCAGCAAACAAAAGAATAAAAAAATGCCAACAATAACCTTCATGTTTTGTTATTAACACAAAATAAAAATTAAGTGAAATGATGAGTTGAAAGATACAATAAATAATAAGGCTTTTTGAAACTCGGTAATTTAACACAATACTTTTCTTGACTAAGTATGGTTAAAATATGAAATTAACTTAATTAAAAAATTTTAAGAGTTTAATAATGGAAAATCCATCAGCTATTTTATATTTGATTATAGGTATTGGTTGCTTATATTTATACAGAATATTAAAAAAAAAGTGGAATATTCAAAGTAGCTCAAAATCAAGTTTGTATAAAATGCTTTTTAAAAATCTTAATGACAAGAATAAATGAAAATTTATTTTTTTTATGGAGTTATTCCTGAATGGAAGTTGCAGAATTAATTTGGAATAGTTGGGAAAATGGTAAAAAAATAGAAATTTTACCAGATAGCATTATGCCTTATTCTCGAAATGAAGCTTACAAAATTCAAGAACAGATTGAAGTTTTAAGTAAATACACAATTGTAGGTTGGAAAATAGCAGCAACTAGTAAAGATGGTCAAAATCATATAGGGGTGTCAGGCCCTTTAGCAGGACGAATTTTTAAAGAAAAAGTAGCTTACTCAAATAGTACAATAGCACTAGGGTATAATAAGATGGGAGTTGCTGAACCAGAATTCGCATTCAAGGTTGGTTCATTAATTAAACCTAGTAAAACTTTGTTTAGTGTAGAAGAGGTTATGGAATTAGTCGATAGTTTATATATAGCTATTGAATTTCCTGATTCTAGGTTCAATAATTTCTCATCAGTTGGCGAATTTAATCTCATAGCTGATAATGCATGTGCTGATCAATTTGTTATTTCACCATCAATTGAAATAGATTGGAAAAATATAGATTTCTCTAATTTTAAACTCTCAATATCAAATTCAAAATTCTCATATCAAGGGATAGGATCAAATGTATTGGGTGATCCAAGAATTGCATTAACCTGGTTGGTAAATGAATTATCACAAAATAATATTATTCTTAAAAAAGATATGATTATATCTACAGGAACATGTTCAAAACCTATACCAGTTGAAGCAGGAGATGTTGTTATTGCTAATTTTGGTGAATTAGGTGAAATTAGTGTAAATTTAGTATGATAAAAACGATAATAATTTTTTCTATATTATTTATATTATTATGGTCATTAAAAAATAAATTACCATATATCAAAAACAAGTTAAAAATTTTACTAAGCAACCCCTTTTTTAGGTCTATAGCTTTTAGAGGATTATTTCGAATAGTAAGGTTTTTGATTTTTAGAAGATGATTATTTTAAATTCTCATAAAACTTTAAAAAGTACGGAAAAAAATTGTTTACAATTATGCTTACTCCTTTTTTGTTGGGATGAATCATATCTTTTTGATTTAATTTAGGTTTTAGAACTACATCTTTTAAAAAGAATGGGTAAAAAGCTGTGTCAAATTTTTTTGATAGCTTAGGATAAATTGCGTTAAATTCATTTACATATATTTCTCCCAAATTATTGGGCGCTTTCATACCAATTAACATTGTCGGAATTTGTTTTTCTTTTAAATAACTTAAAATTTCTTCAATATTTTGACTTGTATAACTTGGATCAATACCTCTTAATGCATCATTAGCCCCAATCAGAATAATTACAGCATCATAATTATCTTCAAGAACCCACTTATATCTATTTAATAAGCCTGTAGATGTTTCTCCTGAAACACCACTGTTGAACAAAGTTAAATTGTTTATTTTGTTTTCTAGAGTTTTTTTCTTTAATTGACTTACAAAATTATCTTCATCAATTAATCCATACCCTGCAATTAAACTATCTCCAAAAAAAATAATTTTTGTTGTTTTTGAGTATGCAAGTTCTATAAAAGAAAATACAAATATTAATATATAGAATAATCTTAAAATAAATTTCATCATCTTATTTAGCCTGATTGATTTTTTTAAGAAAGATTATTTTTCAAAATCAAAAGACTTTTTGAATGACATCCAAAATAAAAAATGAAAATAAAAACAAACTTATTGATTTAGAAAATATTCATGTAGATCTTAAAAACTCATTTGAAACAATAAGTGTTCTAAAAGGAATTAATCTAAAAATCTTTAAAGATGAAAGTGTTGGTATAATTGGGGAAAGTGGAGCAGGAAAATCTACCTTAATTATGTGTATTGCTGGTTTGGAATTAATATCTAAAGGAAAAATTTTTTTTAACAATTTGCCTATACATAATCTTAAAGAAGATGATTTGGCTTTATATAGATCTAAGAATATTGGTATAATTTTTCAATCATTCAACCTCTTACCTTCAATGACAGCTCTTGAAAATGTCAATTTACCAATTGAGATATCAGGTGCTTTTAAAAATAATAAAATGGCAATGGAGTTGTTAACTGCAGTAGGGTTAAAAAACAGAATGTTTCATTATCCTCATCAACTATCTGGTGGAGAACAGCAAAGGGTTGCTATAGCAAGATCGTTAATATCAAATCCTGAAATTTTAATTGCTGATGAGCCAACTGGGAATTTAGATAAAAAAAATAGTGAAGATGTGATTAAGTTACTTTTCAAATTAAAAAAAGATTTTGGGTCTACATTAATTTTGGTCACTCATGATACGTCTGTTGCGAAATTGTGCGATAGAATTATAAAAATAGATAATGGCTTAATAGTGAAATAAATAACTAGGATGTTTGTAGAAACTTTTAAAAACTTAACTTTATCTTTTAGAGAATTACGTGGATCATTTAATGAATTTAAAATTGTTGTTGCTTCTATATTTTTAGGCGTATTTATTATTACTGCTGTAGGCAGTATCTCTGAAAATCTTAAATCTGAAATCAAGAATAAAAGAGCAGAAATGTTGGGGGGTAATTTTGAATTATCAACTACTTATCAAGAATTTCCAAATAATATTAAAAGTTGGTTAGAAAAAAATGGAAAGACCACTCATTTAATTGAGTTAAGAACTATGCTTTCTTATAACTCTCAATCTATACTAAAGCGCCGTATTGTAGAATTAAAAGCCGTAGACAATAACTACCCCTTAGTTGGAAAAGTTCTAACATCCCCTTATCAGAAAGTTAAGTTGTCTTTAGGAACAAAAAATAATGAAAAAAAGATCTTTATTGATAAATCTTTAAAAGGTCAACTTGGCATTGATGTTGGTGATTTTGTCTATTTAGGCGAATCAAAATTTAAAATTAGTGGAATAATAGAAAAAGAACCGGATCGAATGTTTTCTTTTGCTACGTTTGGACCAAGAGTTCTACTTTCTACAGAAGCCCTAAAAGAGACAGGTCTAATAAAAGCTGGATCACTAATTAAATACAAAACAAAATTCATTCCAAATAATGAAAATAAAATTAACTTAGCTTTTTTAAACGATTTAGTAGAAGGAACGAATGTTTCGGTAAGGAGTATCGAAAATACTACAAATAATTTTAATAATTTTGTTGATAGAACCTCAATATTCATTTCCTTAGTAGGTTTGATAACGCTTTTGATTTCTGGTGTGGGAATTTCGAACGGAGTTAAAGGTTACATAATTAAGAAAACTAAAAATATAGCTATAATGAAATCATTAGGAGCAAAAAATTCAAAAATATTAAATATATATCTTAATCAAATTTTTATGATTTTTTTAGTAAGTATTATTCCAGCCATAATGCTGGGAGTATCAATTCCATATTTTCTTTCACCAATTATAAATCAGGAACTTTTTAATAAATTTGAACCGTCAATTTTTATGCACCCAATTTTAATTAGTTTCTTATACGGATTAACTACATGTATTTTATTTACTATTTTACCTCTTTTAAAAACTTATAAAATTAAGCCAATAGAGTTAATACGAAATTCTTCTGAAAACTCATTGAATGAAACAACTTACAAAATAAAAACTGTAATCTTTATTTTAATATCTATTTTGTGTGTTTTAACAATGAATTTAATAAACGATAAAAAATTATCATTTTATATTTTGATATCAATGACATTATCTTTTGTTCTTATTTATGGACTAACAAATTTAAAATTTTATATTTTGTCAAAAATTAAATTCAAATTAGGAACAACATTTGAATACATCAGAAAAGCAATTACTAAAAGTAATTCATTTGCAAGATCAATAGTAATTTCTTTTAGCATAGGATTATCACTTTTAATTACCTTGAATATAATTGAATCAAGTCTTGATAAAAGAATTACTGATGCAATAAATCAACAAGCCCCTAGCCACTTCTTAATTGACATACAGCCTCAGCAAATCGAAAAAATTAAAACAACAGCATTGTCAATTTTAGGTGATAATAATTTCAATTCACAACCTATGTTAAGAGGGCGCATTACTGATATTAACAACCAATCAGTTCAAGGTCTAAAAGTAGCTAAAGAAGTTGAATGGGTCTTAAGAAGAGATAGAGCATTTTCTTGGAGTAATGAAATGCCTAATAATACTAAATTAATTTCTGGTGAGTGGTGGCCTGAAAACTATGACGGACCTCTTTTAGTTTCAATTGGTGATAAAATTGCAAAAGGTTTGAATTTAAGTATTGGAGACAAAATTAAATTTAATATTCTTGGGAGAAACTTTGAGGCACAAATTTTCAATACAAGGGAAATTATTTGGGAGAATATGGATATAAATTTTATATTTATATTGAGTAATAGTAATATCGAAAACGCTCCTCATTCATGGATTGCAACTACAAAAAATATTGGACAAAATTTAAATAATAATTTCGTTGAAAAAATAGTTTCTGAATTTTCAAATATTTCCTCTATTTCTATTGAAGAAAGTTATAAATCTATTAAGTCTATTTTAAATTTATTAATAATTATTATTAATTCTATAGCATTAGTAACTCTTTTTTCTGGAATAATAGTCTTAGCAGGTATAATTGATGTTGGTAAAAAAGATAAATTATATGAAGTTGCCATTTTAAAAATACTTGGTGCCACCCCAAAAAGAGTTGCGTATCTTTGGTTTAAAGAATACTTCATAATAGGATTAGTCTCGTCAATTGTTTCTTTAATTATCGGATTTTTAGTAAGTTATGTATTGCTAAATTATATCTTCAATATTGAAATATATTTTGATTCTAAAATGATTTTTGTTTTGTCTTTATTAGTCCCATTTTTAGTTACCACATTTAGTTTATTAAGAATGATTGGTTTGATTATGGCAAAGCCTTTGGTTGTTTTAAAGTCTTATTTCTAAAACTCTTTTATTAATTAGATTCTTGTAATTTTTATTTAATCAACTAGCATTGTTTTATAAATCTTATAACAAAGTTAACAGTTATGCTTGAAGATAAAAGAGTTTTTTTAAGTTAGTTTTTTACATTGAAAAAATACTAATCAAATATGTGGGGATGATTTTGTTATCAAAATTACAGTTAAAGCAATATGAAAATGACGGTTATGTTATACCTGACTTTAACATGCCTGAAGTTTTGTTAAAAAAAATTGAAAAAAGACATGATAAATTATTAAAAAAATACCCACAATTTAAAAATTATTGTCCTGCGATCTTACATTACGATGAGAGTTTTTTAGAATTTTGTAAAAATGAAATTATTTTGAATTATGTTGAACAAATTTTAGGTTCTGATTTTGCATTATGGAATTCAAGTTTTTTTGCTAAACCTGCAATCAATGGCCATGCAACTCCGTGGCATCAAGACGGACAATATTGGCCCATTAGACCGTTAGCCACATGCACTGTTTGGTTGGCAATTGATGACGCTAATGAAGAAAATGGATGTTTGCGTTTTATTAAAGGCTCACATAAAGAGAAAAAACTCAAAAATCATAATATTAACAGTAATAAAAATTTAACTTTAAATCAGGAACTTGATGAAAGTGAATATAATGAAAAAGATGCAATTAATTTGATACTTAAAAGAGGACAGATTTCATTACATGATGTTTATTTAGTACATGGATCTGAAGCAAATAATTCTTCAATGGCTAGAAGAGCTATTACAATGCGCTTTATGCCAACATCAAGTGTTTTTGACCATCAAATGGTAAAAGATAAAAATTTATTTTCTAAATTAAATGCCAGCAAATATAAAGATAGAAAAATATATCATATGAGAGGCAGAGATATTTCTGGAAAAAATAAGCTAACATATATTTAACAGATGACAAAAAGGGGATTTTATGGATCAAGCTGTAATTTTATCAACTGCTAGAACGCCTATTGGAAAAGCATACAGAGGTGCATTTAATGACACAGACGCTCCTACATTAGCTAGTTTTTCTATAAAAGCATCAATAGAAAAAACTGGACTGGATCCATCAGAAATAGAAGATGTTATTTTAGGAGCTGCAGTTCAGCAAGGTAGTCAAGGATATAACATTGGAAGATTGGCAGCGATCAATTCTAACTTACCTGTTAACGTCCCAGGTATGAGTGTTGATAGACAATGTGCTTCTGGTCTTATGGCTATTGCAATAGGTGCAAAACAGATAGCTTGCAAAGAAATGGATATTGTCGTTGGTGGAGGAGTTGAATCGATTTCACTAGTTCAAAATGAGTTTTCAAATAAATATAAATCTCAAGATAAGTTATTAATAAAAAATAAGCCTGACATATATATGAGTATGATTGATACTGCTGAAGTTGTAGCTAAACGATATAATATTAGCAGAGAACAACAAGATGAATATGCATTACAAAGTCAACAAAGAACATATAATGCTCAGAACAATGGTTATTTTAATGATGAAATTATCCCTGTTAAAACAACCAAAGCATTAAAAAATATAGAAAACAATCAAATATCTTATGAAGAAGTAGAAATAATTAAAGACGAATGTAACAGACCTAGTACAGATATTGAGGGTCTAAGAAATTTAAAGCCAGTAATGGGCGAAAACTCATTTATAACTGCAGGAAATGCTAGCCAACTATCAGATGGATCTTCATCATCTGTATTGATGTCTTTGAAACTTGCAGAGAAAAGAAATTTAAATCCTATTGGTATATGTCACGGGATAGCTGTTGCTGGATGCGAACCTGATGAGATGGGTATAGGTCCTGTTTACGCTATACCAAAACTATTAAAGCAAAATAATTTAAAAATGGATGATATAGGATTATGGGAATTAAACGAAGCTTTTGCAGTACAGGTAATTTATTGTAGGGATAAATTAGGAATTCCAAATGAAAACTTAAATGTTAATGGAGGCTCCATATCTATTGGTCATCCATATGGAATGAGTGGGGCAAGGTTAGTTGGCCATGCATTAATGGAAGGCAAAAGAAGAAAAATTAAATATGCTGTGGTTACAATGTGTATTGGAGGAGGACAAGGCGCAGCTGGTTTATTTGAAGTGTTATAAAATTTTAGTTGATATGAGGTTTTTATGTTTAAGATTTCTAATGAAGTAAGAAGACTAACAAACAAAGAGAAGGACAAATATTCTAAAGATGGGTATTTGACTGGTTTACCAGTTTTTGATGAAGAAGCAAAGGATGATTTAAACGATTTATTTGTTTCTTTAAGTTCTCGATTAAGTAGTAACATTGACATCAATCAAACAAATATGTGGCACAAAGCAAGTTTAAAATTTTATAATTTATGCAGAACTCCAGCAATTCTTGATTATGTAGAAGATCTATTGGGTCCAAATTTTTTTCAATGGGGAGGTCAATTTTTTTTAAAAGAACCAAAAGATGGTTCAGTAGTACCTTGGCATCAAGATGCTCAATATTGGCCATTATCGCCAGCTAAATCAATAACCGTTTGGTTGGCATTATACGATACTGATGAAGAAAATGCTGCTATGAAGGTTGTAAAAGGCAGTCACAAACAAGGAATGTTTAAACACCATACTAACAAGGCTAGTAATTTAGTGCTTGATCAAGAGGTTTCTTATAATCAAATTAAGAAAGATGACATAATTTCATTGAATTTAAAGGCAGGTGAGATTTCACTACATGATGATGGTTTGCTTCATGGTTCTGAAGCAAATCATTCTGACAGAAGGCGTTGTGGAATAACTATGAGATTTGCGCCTGTGAACGTGAAAGCAGATTTGTCAATCTGGCCACATTTTGAAACACAGCTAGCCAGAGGTGTTGATGACTTTAAACATAACCCAATTGCAGAAATTCCTAGAGGTGAGGGTACTCCAATAAAAAAGTTTCAATACTCAAGTGAATTTTCAAATCAATGGTGAATTAATTGATTTATATCTTTTTTATAACTCTTGAGTGAAGTTTTTTCAGTAACTACCTACTTTCAAATAAAAGGGTAATTTTTATTTTAACGCATCATCAGATCCTTTGCCCTTAAATGATCCTTTATTACTAATATAAGAATTTTGTTTTATAATATTATTTTGGTTTATTAAATCATCTGACTGAATGTTATTTTTATAAATTATTGTTGTATTCTGCATTTCATTAAGATTTGAATTACTAACATTTAATTTATTTTGATTTTGGCATCTTTTATTTAAAATTTTATTTACATTACCTTGAATTTTTTTAATTTTCTCTGCTCTAAAGCATTCCCATTCATCGACTGGGTCAGTTTCATCCCATTTTTAATAAGAATTTTTAAATTTTGGTTAAAAATTACATATTTTGGATAAGCATATTCCATATATTAATATGTTCTTGCTATATCACCACGTATTTTAGGAGCAGGTTCAACTTTTTTATTTTTTATCTCTACATCACATTTACCAAATTCTCTAACTTCTCCGTCGATCTCTACAATTTGGTAATTACGCCTTAATCCATTAACTTCACCAATAACTGGTTGAAGGTTATATAGGTCAGCTTGCATAAATCTATATAATTCATGAACCTTTTCAGTACATTTTCTACCTTTAAACTTTTTCCCTTTAGTATTAGTAAGGAGTTTGATATTAAAATTATAGATTGGTTAAAGCGTGTTGATAAAGAAAAGTTTTTACTAGAAACAACCATTAAGAGGACAAAAGCCCTTGGTTATGGTTATACAATTAACGGCATTAAAAATGTTAAATTAATTGAAAATAAAATTTAAATTATAAAAAAAGAGGAGGTAATATATGAACAAATTAGATGTAATGAATAATAGTTTTAATATTAAACCTTTTGCACCAAATTTAGGAGCAATTATAACTAATGTAGATTTATCTAATGATCTAAATGATGCAGAGCTTAAAGACATAAGAGATGCTTTTCACAAGTTTCAAGTTTTATTTTTTCAAAATCAATCTGAAATTTCACCAGAAAATCATATAAAGTTAGGTAGATACTTTGGAGATTTACATATCCATCCCGCAGCCCCTAAAATGAAAAATTACCCTCAAATTTTTGAAATAAATACTGATAAAAATAGTAAGATAGCTAATGGAGCAGAAGACTTCCATTCTGATGTTTCTTGTGACATGGAACCACCTTTGGGAACGATGCTCCAACTTCATATTCTTCCTGAATGCGGTGGAGACACAATGTTTGCAAATATGTATATGGCTTATGAAGCTCTAAGTAATCCAATGCAAAAGTTTTTAAGTGATCTTAAAGCTTTCCATGAATCAGAACATTTTTATAGAGGTAGGTATAAAACTGAAAGTAATGATGAAAGTAAAACAGAATATCCTTCAGCAATTCATCCTGTTATAAGAACACACCCAGAAACAGGTAAAAAAGCTATATTTGTTAATAAATTTTTTACTACGCGCATTGTAGGTCTTGAGCCTCAAGAGAGTAAATTTATATTAGACTTCTTATTCAGTCATATTGAGAAAACAGAGTTTCAGATCCGCTATAGATGGAATAAAAATGATATGGCATTTTGGGACAATAGATGTACGTTACATAAAGCAATTTGGGATTATTTTCCCAATAAAAGGAAAGGAAGAAGGGTTACAATTAAAGGCGACAAACCATTTTAAAACTTTTTATAATTTTTTTGTTGCGTAATTAATTTATTACCTAAAAAGTGATGTTTAAACCTCTTGAAGGCATACAAGTACTAGACTTTACTCATGTATTAGCGGGGCCAGCATGTTCTTATTATCTAGCCCTCTTAGGGGCTAATGTAATTAAAGTAGAATCCGTTTTTAAAGGTGATGCAATGAGGCATAGGGGAGGTACTTACGAAGAGGGAAATTTAATTGGAATGAGTACTCCTTATCTTACTCAAGCTTCTGGTAAAAGATCAATTGCGATTGACATTAGCAAAAAAGAAGGTTTTGAAATTTTTGAAAAACTTTTAAAAATCTCTGACGTTCTAGTAGAAAATCATTTGCCAATAACATTAGATAAACTTGGCTTAACTCCAGATTACTTTAACAAAATTAATAATAAACTTATTCATTGTTCTCTTACGGGCTATGGAAGAAATGGAGATAAAGAAAACGTACCAGCATATGATGTAAATATCCAAGCAATAAGTGGTCTAATGAATTTAACTGGTTTTGAAGAGCAAGGACCAATTAGAACAGGTGCACCAATTATAGATTATGGAGTTGCTTTAGCAGCTAGTTTTGCAATTTCCAGTGCTCTTTTTAAAAGATCACAAACTGGTAAAGGAAGTTTTATTGATGTGTCTATGTTAGAAACTGCATATACACTTATGAGTTCCACAGTTGTTGATTATTTATTTACAGGTAATGAACCTAAGCAAAGAGGTAATGCTGCCAATAGTAAAAGTCCAGCTGCTGGAAGTTTTGTTTGCAAAGAAGGTTTAATTTCCCTTGGAATTAATGAAGAACATCAGTTTTTTGCCTTAGCTAAAATGTTAAAAAAAGAGAAATGGCTAGTTGACGAGAGATTTTCAAATAAAAATAATCGAAAAAAAAATAAAAATTTACTTATTCGAGAGCTTCAAGAAATATTAAAAACTAAAACTGCTGAAGAATGGGAAGTGCTAGCTATCAAGTTTAAAGTTCCAGCAGCTAGAGTGTTGTCACTAAAAGAAAGCCTGAACTTGAAACAAAATTTCTCTCGAAATTTTATTCATGAATTTGATAATAATGACCTTAAAGTTCTTACCTTACCTTTTAGATATAATAACCAAAAAAATCATCCACCAACTTCCCCTCCAAGTAAGTTAGGACAAAATACTCTTGAAATTTTAAAAGAATTAGGTTTTGAAAATAAACAAATCAAATTCTTAAAAAAAAATAATGTAGTTTTTTGTGAGGACTAGTAATCTGTTAAATTTTGTGATCATTTAGCCTATTTTTAACCAATTTCTAGTGATAAGTTTCATTATTATTTTTATTGAATTAAACTTATTAACTTATAACTAATATTTGCATAAATTATTTTTATATGGCTAAAAATATTTTTCATTTTATTAATAATTTCTTGGTTATTATCATACTTAAAAAAAAGAGGATAAAATGTCAAAAAAACCAAATATTATATTTATTACGTCAGATCAACAACGAGCAGATTGTTACGGTTTTGCTGGTCGTAATATTTTAACTCCACATTTAGATAAATTAGCAAATACAGGCAGTCGTTTTGACTCATGTATTACTCCAAATTTGGTTTGTCAGCCATCTAGAGCCTCAATTCTAACAGGTCAATTACCTTTTACGCACGGTGTGTGTGACAATGGCATTGATTTACAGCCTGAGATAGCTGAGCTTGGATTTGCAGAACAATTGAATAAAGTAGGTTATAAAACCTCATTTATTGGTAAAGCTCATTTTGCTACATCTTCAACTTTTGAACCTACAGGTACACCAGAATGCAAGCATAGTTCAACAAAGTTTGGTTCTGAATGGTATGGTCCTTACATGGGCTTTAAGCACGTTGAACTCATGACATTAGGTCACTGGTATAAAGAAAAAGGACCTACTCTTCCGCCAGAAGGTCAACATTTTGAACGTTTTGTATTTGAAGAGGCTGGTGGACCAGAGATTTTTGATATTTGGCATAAACCAGCTAAACCAGGTTATGGCGCCGCTCAAACTTGGCATTCTTCTTTACCAGTAGCATTGCATTCAAGCACGTGGTGTGGTGATAGAGCGATTTCATTTTTAAATAATCAAAATAAAGATGAGCCCTTTTGTTCTTGGGTGTCTTTTCCTGATCCTCATCATCCTTTTGATTGTCCTACCCCTTGGAGTACAATGTATAATTTAGATGACGTCGATTTACCTACAGAGGGACAAAAGGATCTAGACAATAGACCTTGGTGGCATAAAGCTTCTTTAGAAAGTGAACCAAATCTTGCTGATCCCCAACTTAAATTTTTCAGAGCTAAGCTTTCTCGTTCAGTAGATCAAACTGAAAAACAATTAAGGGAAATGACAGCAAATTATTTTGGCATGATTTCATTAATAGATCATAATGTAGGTAGAATTATTTTAGAATTGAAAAGATTAGGTATGGATAAAAATACTATTATTATTTATTCAACTGATCATGGAGATCTCCTTGGAGATCATGGTCTATATTTAAAGGGACCAACTCCATACGAAGGTCTTTTGAGGGTTGGATTGATCGTAAATGGACCAAATATACCTAAAAATAAAATCATTAAAGATCCTGTTTCTACTATGGATATTGCAGCAACCATTTGTGATATTGCTGGAGCAGAATTACCAGATATAGCTCAAAGTAGAAGCTTAATGCCTGTTATAAATAACAATGAGACAAGAGATGTTGCACATAGTGAGTGGAAAGTTAATGCTAGTAGGTGTGGAGTTGAATTAGAACTTCGTACAGTAAGAACAAAGAATGCAAAACTTACAATTGAAAAAAATACTGGTGCTGGTGAAATGTATAATCTTGATTTTGACCCTAATGAGATGACAAATATATTTGATGATGATAATTCGAGTAATCTTAAAAAAGAGTTGATGGATATGATTGAAGAAAGACCAGGAAAAGAATTATCAAATTTTGATGAACCTGTTGGAATGGCATAAATTGTAATTAAAGAGGAAATTCTTGTAATTATGAAAACTAGTAAAATCAATGGTGAATGGACGACAAAAGAGCTTCAAATTGATAAAAACTGGTTAATAAATTTAGATCATTTAGATAAACAAGAACTTTTTAAAGCTACTAAATTTGCAATTAAATCTAATAAATCTCTTTATGATATCAAAGATTCAGACTTTCCATTAAATAATTTTGTTAATAAAATTAATCTTATAAAAAAACAAATTCAGTTTGGCTTTGGATTTGTTGTTATTAAAGGGCTTCCTATCACAGAATTTAATGATGAAGAAACAAAGGTAATGCTCTGGGGTTTAGGACAATATTTGGGATATCCTGAAAAACAAGATAAAGCAGGATCATTACTTCACGTGGTTACTGATACTGGGGCAAGTTTTGCCAATACAGATCATATAAGAGGATTTCAAACAAATGAAGAACTTCAATTTCATACTGATGGAGCAGATATTTTTGCTCTATTATGCATAAGAAATGCCAAAACAGGAGGATTATCTAAATTAGTATCATCAGTAGCAATATTTAAAGAAATTGAACAAAACAGACCTGATCTTGCCAGAGTTCTTCAAGAACAATTTCATTTTGACTCCAGAACTCAAAATCCAAACGACGACAAAATTCAAAAAATTCCAATATTTGTAAAGCATGATAATCTCATAACAGCTTTATATAAAAGAAGATATATCAGGTCAGCTCAACGTTTTGAAGAAGTCCCAAAGTTAACAAAATTACAATTTGAAGCTCTTGATCTGTTGGATAAATTATGTAATGACGATAAGTTTTGTTTAAGCATGAATCTAAGTCCTGGAGATCTAGAAATAGCTAGTAATGCAACTACGTTTCACTCAAGGGAAACTTATGAAGATTATCCCGATCCTAATAAAAGAAGATGCATGATTAGATTATGGTTATCTATGTCTTATGAAAGACCCCTTCCAGAAGTTTATAAGAGAACTAGAGAATGGGAGCCAACATTCAAAAGAAGAGGTTTGATTAATTAAAATAAAACATTAACTATAATTATAATTTTTTCAGCCTATCACTTTAAATTCGAATAAGTTTTAAATTTAGGAGTTTTATATGTTTAAACCACTCAAGGGTATAAAAGTTTTGGATTTGACTGGAGTTTTAGCAGGTCCTTATTGCACTTACCAATTAGCTTTACTGGGTGCTGAGGTAATTAAAATAGAGAATCTTGAGCAAGGTGATTGGACAAGAGTTGGTGGAAAAGATCAATCTCTTAATAGCTTATATATGGGGACTTCATATCTAATTCAAAATTCAGATAAAAAGTCTATCCAAATAAACTTAAAGTCAGAAAAAGGAAAAGAAATTGCATTAGAGTTGATTAAAAGGGTTGATATTTTTGTTGAAAACATGAGACCTGGAAAAGCTGAAAAATTAGGACTTGGTTGGAAAGAGGTTTCAGATATTAATAATAAAATTATTTATTGTTCAATTTCTGCATTCGGTCAGGATGGACCTCTCAAGAATAGGGGTGCTTATGATCACGTAGTTCAAGGGATGAGTGGAATTATGACCACTACTGGAACTAAACAAACTGGCCCAACTAAAGTGGGTTCTCCCTTCATAGACTACTCAACGGGAATGAATGCTGCATTTGCTATCGTGTCTGCGATTCATGAGGTTAAACAAAAACAAAAATCTATTAGACTTGATGTTTCCATGCTTGATACGTCATTTTTGTTAATGGCAAATATGGTTACTGAACATTTGAATTCTGGATGGATACCTACCCCAATGGGAAATGAAGCGCAAAGTGGTTCACCTGCATCTGGAATGTATAATACTCTAACATCCCCTATTTTACTTGCTGCCAACAATAATATTCAATTTTTATCTTTATGTAAGGCACTAAACACAATTGGGTCATTTGATACTGAAAAGTGGAAATCAGAAAAAATAAGAAAATCAAAACAAGGTGAGCTTAGAGAGGAATTTCAGAATATATTTATTACAAAAACAGCAGAAGATTTAGAAATACTTTTAAATAATTTTAATGTGCCTGCTGGAAAAATAAGATCATTACCAGAGGCAGTAGCAGAAAAGCAGTTCAAAGAAAGAAAATTGTGGAATAAAATAGATATAAAAAGTATCAACAAAGAATTTTTTGTGCCAAGTATTGGTTTCAAAGTTGATAAAAGTGAGGTTTCACCCAAAAATCCACCTCCAACTTTAGGAGAGAACACTAAGGAAGTTTTGCAAAACATTGGAATCAAGAAAGATCTATTGGTGGCACTTAAAAAAGAAGGTGTGATTAATTAAATTTCTTGAGTTCTAATTCATTTATTGTTACGCCCACCCCAAAACCATTTGCTGGAAGTCTTGATTTACCATTTATAATTTCAGGATTTGGATTTTCTAACAATGTTTTAAAATATTCAGTTTCTTTATATTGATATTCCATTAAAGGTGGTTCTTTCGCAGCTGCGCAGATCTGAAGAGTGTGAGCGTGAGCTACTGGGCCAGTTGGATTATGAGGTGAAAATTTTACATTATGGTTATATAAAAATTTATCTAAAGCTATTAGCTCATCCGGCCCACCTGCGTATTTAATATCAGGCATCATAACGTCGTACACACCAGATTTGACATATTTTTCAAAACCTACAGTAAGAACTTTTTTTTCCAAACCAGCTAAAAACATACCTTTTGAATTTGTAATTGATCTTATTTTTTTTAATTCTCCTAAACTTTCAATTGTTTCTGGTATAGGGCACTCTAACCAATATAAATTTAAACCCTCAATCTCTTTGATTAGATCTATAGTTGTTTCAAAATTAAATCTCCAATGACAATCAATCATTACATCAATCTTTGGATCCACATTTTGCTTTATTATGTTTATCCTTTCTAATCCAGGTTGCATTGCTTTTCGTATCTCTTTAGATGTCAACCCTGCTGAAACCTCATCAAAAGGAGCAAACTTAATTTTTGTAAAGCCATCCTTTAATACTTCATGCAGTTTATTTACAATTCCTTTAGGAGTTCTATCGACAGTTGAACGGTTAAAATTAGCATATATGCTTACTTTTTTATGATTATTACCAAAAATTGAACTAATTGATTTTTCTTTTAACTTACCCTCAATATCCCATAAACATTGCATGATTGCAGAACTCAGTGCAGCTTCTACAATATTACTAAAAGGTAATAGTTTTTTTAAATCTTGAGGTGTTAAATAATTCTTATTCAATATCAATTCAAAAATCTTTTCACTTTGTGTCAAAATTTCGTTCTCTTTTCCTTGAAGTGTTGCTTCACCCCATCCAGAAATACCAATATCATTTTCTAATTTTACAAATAACCATTTGGTTTTCTTCGTAACATTAGCTTCAAATAAATTGGATTTAATAATTTTATTTGTCATATAAAAAATTTTGGTAAATTATAAATATATAAAATAAAGTTATATTTTTTATTTTTTTTGTAAATACATATTTTCAAAGGAGGAAATGGATGCACTTAAATGATGAAGAAAAATCAATGCTTAATGGTGATTTTGGTAAAGCAAAGAAATGGGCACTAGAACATCAAATAAAAGTAGGAAGTTTTTTTTCTGCCAGGAAATTTGTAAATGTAAGTCAAGCACATATGATGGTGGATCCTGAGTCAATAGGTCAAGCAGGAGTTATTTTTTTAGAAGATTTAGTTAATAAGGGTGCTAAAGTATCTATCCCTACTATAACTGACCCAAGAGGTGTTGATTTGAATTATTATAAGCCACTAGGTCAGACCGAAGAAATGGCTGAAATAGATCGAAGAACAATTAAAGCTTGTACTTCAATGGGTATTATGATGACTGACACTTGTGTTAATTATCAAACTATTATGCCCCCAGTCTATGGAGAACACGTTGCGTATGGTGATACAGGTGTAGTAATTTATTCCAACAGTGTATGTGGAGCAAGATCTAATTTTGAGGGAGGTCCTTCAGCTTTAGCTGCAGGTTTGACTGGAAGAACACCTGATTATGGTCTCCACCTTGATGAGAATAGGTTACCAACTAAGAGATTTTGTGTGAAATACCAACCAAAAGATCTAACAGATTGGGGAATTTTAGGAGCTATTATTGGAAAACAACTAGGGTCTTATTGGGAAGTTCCCATAGTAGAGGCTTTAGAAGTAGTTCCTAACTCTGATGAAATGAAACACTTGGGAGCCGCTATGGCAAGTTATGGATCCACACCTTTATTCCATCTTCATAAAATTACACCTGAGGCAAAGAATCTTAAAATTGAACAATTTGATAATCTTGATTTAATCGACATAAATTCGTCTGATTTTGAATCCTTAAAATCTTTATTTGGTCGAAAGGGTGATAAAATTGATGTAGTTGTTTTTGCTGCACCTCAATTATCAATAGTTGAAATGCAAAAAGTTGCTAGTTTAAGCAAGGATAAAAGCTTTAAGGTACCAGTCATAGTTTGTACATCACCACAAGTATATGCAGACTCATTAAGAATGGGATTTATTGAAAAAATCGAAAATTCTGGTGCAAAGGTTTTACAGGGTACCTGTTTCTATCAACAATACGCTCGTGAAATTGGAGAGGCAAATGGTTGGAAAAAATTATTAAGTAATTCAACAAAAATTGTTAATATATTAGGTGGCTATGGATATGCACCTGCCTTAGCAAGTATGGAAAATTGCATTCTAGGAGCAGTCAAAGGGGAAATAGTGTGAGTAAAATATTGAAATGTCATCCAGGTATTGGTGATAAGACAGAAGGGATTGTTCTATGTGCCAACGATAATTTTTCTGCTCGTTATGATTTAGATAGAATTAAAGGTGTCTTTTCAAGACCACAACATAAATTATTTGGTAAGTCGTATAAAAACAAGATTTTAGTTCTTAATGAATCTAAGGGAGGTGTTGCTTCTGCATGGATGTTATATGAAATGAAGGTAAGGGATGTTGTTCCAAAAGCAATTCTTTTTAACAAGGCTAATACCATATTAGCTCAAGGAGCAGCTCATGCAAATTTAACTATGTGTGACAGATTTATAGACGGGGATATAACATCTTTATTAAAAACTGGTGATAAAGTCATTGTCGATCCCTCAGGAGGTTATATAGAAATTATATAAAAATAATTTATGAACATATAAAAAATATAAATTTCTAATATTAAATATTTTAAATTAACATGTTAATATCATTTTTTTGGGGGTTATAATGGTTTTTTTTAAAAATAAATTTAAACTAATTTATGTAATTTTATGTTCTTTTCTGTTTTCTTTTGGTGCTCATTCATCTGATTATCCAACGAAACCAATAAATGTAATGGTTGGTTATGCAGCTGGAGGGGGAACAGATTCTTATGCCAGAACATTAGCCAGCTTTATACATGAGCATTTAGGTATGCCTTTTATGATTACTAATAAACCTGGCGCCAGTGGTTTCATTGCAGCTAAAGCTGTTGCAGATGCAAAATCTGATGGATATAGGCTATATGTTATGGCGCCTGGACCTTTTTTCATTAAAGATGTATTAGATGGTGATAAAGCTAAAGTTAAGCCATTAGAGGTTTTTAGACCTCTTGGGACAGTAGGTGTTCTAAATACTTCATTAATGGTTCCTATGGACTCTCCTTTTAAAACTGCCAAAGATTTTGTTGATTATTATAAAGCAAATCCTGATAAAGTCGCGAGGTGGGCAAATACAGGGAATGCAAGTTTACATACTTTAGGTGGACATGCTTTTTTACAAGCTAATGGAATAAAAGCTCAAACAATACCGCATAAAGGCGGTGCAAAAGCAAGGCTTTCGATTATTAGTAAACAAGTTGATTACGGTTTTGTTGGAATACAATTGTTAGCTGGTTTTGATACGAAGATGCGACCTTTAGGTGCTTTAGGGAATACCAGAGATCCAAATTATCCAGATGTTCCAACTGTTGAGGAAGCTGGTTTGCCTCCAATGGGAATTGCAAATCCAATGATGGTTTGGGCAAAAAAAGATATTCCAGAAGATGCAGCTCAAAAATTAATTGTCGCAATTAAAAAAGTTGCTGAGAGTAAAGGTTTTAAAAAATTAATTAAAAAGCTTGGTTTATCAGCTATTTATGCTTCTCCAGAAGAATCAGTTAAACTATTAAACGATCTAGGAGCTCAAGTGACACCTGTTGCTAAAAGAGTTTTCAATAAGTAGAATGAAAAAGGCCATTTACAAATGGCCTTTTTTTTAAAATGTTCAATTTAAATAAATTTAAAAATTTTAACTTTTCTTCTGGGTTAGCTTTACTCATGATTAGTTTGTTTTTATTATTTGATATTAGATCAACAGAATTTTCTGATGTCACAACAGGGGAAGGAGTTGTAGGTCCAAAAACAGCTCCAACTTTCTTAAATATTGGAATAATTTGCCTATCAATTCTATTAATAATTAGTAGTTTTTCTAATAAAAACAGTAATGAGAAATTAGAAAATATTGATTTGACTTTAATTTTGAAAAAAGTCCTATTGATATTAATTGCCTTTTTATACTTGTTTTTGACTAATTTTATAGGATATTTAACAAGTACATTGCTGATAATACCCTTAATACTATACATATTTGAAAACAAAAATTTAAAAAAAAATTTAGTTATTTCTATTAGTGGAGCTCTTATTTATTATATTTTTTTTATTAAAATTTTAGGTTTACATAATCCTGATCCTTATTATGAAATTTTTAATATTGTGAGCTTCTGATGGAAATTTTAAATGGATTTGATTATTTATTTTCTAATACTTCTGCCTTGATATTTGTTTTTTTAGGTGCTGTTGTAGGTATGGTAGTTGGAGCTATTCCAGGTCTGTCAGCTGCTGCGGCTATTGCAATGATTGTACCTGCTACATTTTACTTGGACCCACTATCTGCACTTGGTTTTTTGTATGTAATTGGTAAATCAGGAAGATATGGAGGATCTATTTCTGCTATATTGTTTAATACACCAGGTACTGCGGCAGCAGCAGCCACAATGCAAGATGGATATCCAATGACACAAAAAGGTCAGTCAGGAAAAGCTCTAAAAATTGCTACAGTTGCATCCGTATTTGGAGATTTTATAGGTGAATTTATTTTAATATTTGGTGTAGCTTACATAGCTGCTTGGACACTGTCTTTTGGTCCTCCAGAATATTTTGCAGTTTATTTTGCAGCATTTGTCATAATTGGAAGTGTTATAGGAAAATCCATTATTAAGGGAATAGTCTCTACTTTATTAGGAGCTTTGTTGTCACTCATAGGAATGGATCCAATTACGGGTGAATCGAGATATACATTTTACATTTATGAACTTGAAAATGGTTTGAATCTTGTTCCTTTATTAATTGGATTATTTGTCTTTTCAGAAATTTTGTTTCAATTTAATAAAGTTCTATCCAGCAAAATTGAAGAGATTTCTATAAAATCCAACATTAAATCTGACCATTCATTATCTTTTTCTGAAATTAAAAAATGTTTAATGATCATGACTAGATCTTCTGCGATAGGAGCATTTATTGGAATGATGCCTGGTTTAGGGTCAGCTGTTGCATGTTTTGTTGCGTATGGGGAAGAAAAGCGAAGGTCCAAAAATAAAAAATTGTGGGGAACTGGAATTGTTGAAGGGGTTGCAGCTCCTGAGTCAGCTAATAATGCTGTTTCTGGACCAACAATGATACCGCTTCTAACTCTAGGTATTCCAGGCAGTACAATAGCCGCTATATTAATTGGAGTATTTTTGATACATGGAATTCAAGTAGGGCCTACAATCTTTGCTACTAGTAAAGAACTTGTTTATGGTTTATTTGCTTGCGGTTTATTGGGAATTGTAACTTATGGTATAATTGGATACTTTTTTGGACCTTTACTTGGAAGAATTATCGCTGTTCTCTCTCCAAATATGATTTATCCTTTTGTTTTGATTACTGGATTTATAGCGGCTTATTCAGCTAGGCAAAGCTTATTTGATGTAGGACTTGCAATTTTGTTCGGAGTGATTGGTTATTTGCTGAGATTGACTGGATATAGCCTGCCTGCTTTGTTAATAGCATTTGTTTTGGCAAGAAATGCTGAAGAAGCTTTTAGACAATCTCTACTTTTATCTGAACAAGGTATTGGTATTTTTTTAAACAGACCAATAGCGATTGCTTTTTTTGTTGTTGGATTTTTAGTTCTATTTTTTCGCATAAAAACAAAAGATAAATCCTTGGAGAATTAATTTATGCCCTACCATAATTACGAGCAACATTTAATGGGAAGTGCTGAGATTATTCCTAAAGGTAGTTTTGAGGTTGGTTCAATGCAGTCATTTAAACTAATTTATAAAGCTGGTAAATTTGGAATTGATGACCAAGGAGGATTTATGGTTGGTTTGCGTCCTCATTTTGATGGTAGTAAATTACAACAACATGACCCTAAAGCTGAAGGTTACGTTACAGTTGAAAGTTCAAAAAAAATACCAATTGAACTCAAAATTGAAATTAGGCGTAGTATAAGGCCATTACAAAAAAATTTATATATCATTTGTAAAAAATTTTTAAAAGAAAACGACAAAATTATTATTAGAATTGGTGACAGAAGATTTGGATCTCCTGGGGTGAGATTGCAAACATTTTGTGAAAAAAAGTTTGATTTTAAAATCCTGGTAGATCCTTTTGCTACTCAAGATTTCATACCCTTGCCTGATGGAAAGCACCCAGAAATTTCAATAGTACCTACAATTGGTAAAAACTGGAAATTGGTTGCTCCTTCTCTTAGAAGACCAAAAGAAAAGTTTAGAATTTTAATTAAATGTGAGGATAAGTGGGGCAATCCATCCAATAAAGTACGAATGGTATTTTTTCTTCACTCTAAAGAAAAGATTATTGGATTACCAAAAAAATTAACTTTTAAGAAAGGTCAATTTTCTGAAATTATACATGATTTAAATATTCATAAAGAGGGTGTTTATAAAATTGAATTAAAAGATGTAGATAATAATATTTTGACTATAAGTAACCCTATAATAATCAAAAATTCTACATTTGCTCATTACTGGAGCGACATGCATGGTCAGAGTAGAGAAACAATCGGAACAAATACTGCAGAAGAATATTTTAATTTTGCAAAAAATAAATCATTCTTAGATATATGTGGTCACCAAGGTAATGATTTTCAAATTACTGATAAATTTTGGAAAGAATTAAACAAAATAACTAAGACTTATAATAAAAATGGAGAATTTATATCTATTCCTGGTTATGAGTGGTCAGGTAATACATCAGTAGGTGGTGATCATAATGTTTGGTATAAAAGCGAAGGACGTCCAATCTTCCGTTCAAGTAGGGCGTTGTTGTATGAAGAGAGTAAAAAAGGAAATGATGCTCATACTTCTAAAGAATTAATAAAAAAATTAAAAAATGAAGATGCGTTGGTTGTTGCTCATGTTGGAGGACGTTATGCTGACATAGGTTATGCTCATGATGCAAACTTAGAACCTTCAGTTGAAGTGCACTCTGCGTGGGGAACTTTTGATTGGCTAATAAAAGATGCATTTAAGTTAAATTATAAAGTTGGTATAGTGGCAGCAAGTGACGGTCATAAAGGAAGGCCTGGCGCCAGTTACCCTGGAGATAGTCTGTTTGGGTCTTATGGTGGTCTAACATGTCATTTATTACCGTTTTTAGACAGAAATAGTCTATTTAAAGAATTCAGATCAAGGCATCATTATGCTACAACTGGAGCAAGAATTTTTTTGGATGTTAAAGGTGATTTTTCAAACAAAACTCATTTAATAAGTCCTATCAGTAAAAAGAAAGTATCCATCGCTTCATGTTTAATGGGAGATGATATTCTTACAGCTTCCAATAAACTCAAATTAAATGTAAAAGTTGAGGGCACATCACCTTTAGAAAAAATAGAGTTGTATGATGGTCTTAAACTTTTGAAGACCATATATGCATTTGAAAGAAATGAATTTAGTAATAGAATTAGAATTACATGTGCAGGTCAATATTATAGAGGTCGAGGTAGACTAGTAAATTGGGATTGTAAAGCATCATTTAAAACTGGAAAAATCATTAAATATAAGTGCTTTAATTTTTGGAATCCAAATCGACAACCAAAAAAATTAAACCCTAATACCTTGGAGTGGAAAACAGTTACAACTGGAGGAAACTCAGGAATAGATTTTTGGATTGCCAAAGACACATTTAAAAACAATCTAACAATTGAAAACAATTTCAAAAATATAAATATAAATATAAATTCAATTGATTATAAACCTCGAGTATACAAATTTGGTGGTATGGATATCAGAATGAATGTTCAAAAATTACCCAAAAAACTTAAACAAACTAGCTTTGAAAAAGAATTTAATATAAATTTAAACAAGTCTAATGATCATAAATTTTATATAAAAGTAATTCAAGAGGACGGTCATCAAGCATGGTCAAGTCCTATATATATTAAAAAAGTCTAATTCTCTTCTCTCATCATCTTTTTTAAGTTTCTGATGAGTGTATTCAAAAAATTACTTGTATAGCCTTGACGAATAATTAGGCCTGTCTCTCTTGATACATCAAAATCACTTATTTCTATTTTGCAAAATTTTTCTGATTGAAATATTTCCAGAGTATTATGTGTTGTGAATAAAAGTAATGTGGAATTTAATAGAGAATTTAATGCAACATTTAACGAATTAGTGGAAAATGAAATGGTTGGACTTGGTAAATCTTTGGATGAAAAAAAGTTAAAAAATAATTCTTGAGTTTGTTTCGCTGTAGTTGAGATTGCCCATTTATAATTAGGAAGCTCCTTTAAAGAGATTTTTTTGTTAGCTAAAGGATGCTTTCTTGACGCCATAACTATAAACTTATCTACTTTTAAGGGTTCAAAATAAAAAAATTCTTCATTTTGCGGTTTCCTGGCAAACAAAATATCTATTTTATTATCTTGTAATTTTTTAACTTGAAGATCTGGAAGGTCTACATTTAAGTCAACTACTAAATCTGGGAAACTTTCTAATGTTTTAGATATTGCTTTTGGAAGACAACTCAAGGTCCAACTTGCCCCAGCCCCTATAAAAATTTTTCCTTTTGTTCCTTGTTTGAAGTTATTAACTTCATTCCTTGCATTTTCTGAAAGTGCAAGGATATTTTTTGCATAGGGAATTAAAATTTGGGCATTTTTACTAACCGTTAAGCCGCCTGAAACTCTTGTAAATAAAGTATCAATTCCAAAAGCATTTTTTAGATTTTCGAGACGTTTAGATACTGCTGGTTGCGTTATGTTTAATTTTTCAGCTGCAGCAGTTATTCCTTTTTCTTCAATTACGGTTAGAAATGTTTTAAATTCTATTAGGTTCATGTCATAAATTATTTTTATTAGCATATAAAAATTATAAATTATATTTTATTATACTTGTTGTCTATGATAATTTGGTAAAGTTGGAGGGATTAATGGAAAGTAAAAATTTACTTATTTTACTTTCTGACGAGCATAATAAGAGAATGCTTGGCGCAGTTGGTCATAGCCATGTCAGAACACCAAATCTAGATAAATTAGCTTCAGAAGGTGTTTTATTTGAAAATGCATATTGTAATTCACCTATTTGTGTTCCATCAAGAGCAATTTTAGCAACTGGAAGGTATAATGCTGAGATTGGATATTGGGATAATGCTGATCCATATGATGGTAAAATACCTAGTTGGGGACATCGTGCAGTTGAAGGTGATTGTGACGCAGTGTCAATTGGAAAACTCCATTTTTTAGATGACCAGGCACCAACTGGTTTTTCTGAGCAAATAAATCCATTGAATGTTGTAGGAGGAGTAGGTGATCTTTTGGGATTGATACGGCAAGAACTTCCTGTACGCAAAGGTGCTGCAAATATGGCGAAAGATGTAGGCAGTGGAGAAACTACATATTCAAATTATGATAAAAAAATAGCAGAAGATGCTAGTGACTGGATTTCTAATAGAAATGTTGATGATAAGCCTTGGGTTCTCTTTGTGTCTTTTGTTTGTCCTCACTTTCCATTAATTGCACCCGAAGAGTTTTACAATATGTATCCAGAAAGCGAAGTTCCCTGGCCATTGTTGTATAAAGAAAATCAAAGAAGTCAGCATCCATACTATTTAGCAATGAGGAAGTGTATGAACTATGATGACTACTTTGATGAAGATAAGGTACGCAAAGCGACGTCTGCATATTTTGGTTTATGTTCTTTTCTTGATCACAATATAGGTAAAGTACTAGAAACTCTAAATAAATCAGCCTTCTCAGAAAATACTAATATAATTTATACTTCTGATCACGGTGATGCTCTAGGAATGAGAGGTATGTGGGGAAAAAGTACTATGTTTGAGGAATCTGCTGGCATCCCTATGATTATAAAAGGTCCAGATATCTCAAAATCTAAAAGAATTAAAACCCCAGTTAGTTTAGTTGATATTTTTCCAACTGTTGTAGATAGTCTAAAATTAGAACAAAACTCAAAAGATAATGATTTACCAGGTAAATCACTCATCAAAATAGCTAATGAAAATGAAGATTATGAAAGAATAGTGCTTTCAGAATATCATGCAGCAGCCTCTCCTGTTGGAGCTTTTATGTTAAGAAAAGGTAAATTTAAGTATGTATATTTTGCTGAAGGTTATAATCCTCAACTATTTAACTTAGAAGAAGATCCTTATGAAGAAAATGACCTAGCTAGGGATAATAATTTCAAAAAAATTCTTGAAAGTTTTCATGGTGATTTATTAAATATATGTAACCCAGAAGAAGTTAATAAAAGAGCAAAAAGAGAACAAAATGAAAAAATTTTAAAACATGGTGGCGTAGATGCTATCAAAGAAAGAGGGGATTTTGGTTATTCTCCTGCTCCTGGACAAAAAGCTGAGTTTGATTAAATGCTAACAAATGATATAGAAAAAAAAGAAAAGAAAACTGACTACTTTAAAGATATATTAATCGCATTAATGGTACTTGTCATAAGTGTTGGATGTTTTTTTACATATAATCCTGCGGATGCACCTCTGGACATGAGCTCTGATGGGATGAATTTTGCTACCTATCCACTAGGAGTGGCATCATTTCTAACTGTTTTAGGGCTGATTTACTTAGTTATTTCAATAAAAAAATATCTATCCTCGAGCGACCATTTTGATTTTTATAATCAGTTTTCACAAGCAATTAAGGAAAATAGATCTTTATATTTTAAAAGATTAGGCACTGTTGTTTTGCTTATATTGTTTGCAATAATTTTAGGCGAAATAAATTTTATGTTATTAACAAGTATTTTCCTTTTTTTCGGATTTTATTTATATGACCGAAGAGATTATATTTTTATGATAATCTTGTCTCTATTGGGAGGAGGGTTCAGTTATGGCTTGTTTGTCTATTTTCTTAAATTACCTTTATAGGAGATGATGTGTTAGAAGGTTTAATAGGTGGGTTTGCAAATTGTTTCGAACCATTTAACTTATTATTATTATTTTTAGGAACTTTTCTTGGTTTGCTTGTTGGTGCTTTGCCAGGTCTAAGCTCACCTATGGCTATAATAATATTATTACCTGTTACATATTCATTAGATCCGCTTCCAGCACTTTTAACTATGATAGGTGTTTATGTTGGCACCAAATTAGGGGGGTCGTTCTCAGCTATTTTATTAAGAACTCCTGGTACACCAGCTGGTGCATGTACAGCACTAGATGGTTTTCCTATGGCTGAAAAAGGACAATCAGCACTCGCATTAGGTTATGCAACTTACTCTTCTTTTTTTGGAGGGGCTACAAGTTGGATAATAGCGGTAACTTGCATTCCATTTATTTCAAGTATAGCTCTTAAATCTTCAAATGCTGACATAGCACTTATAGCTATTATGGGTTTAGTAATGGTTTCTGCATTCACTCGTGGATCAATGTTAAAAGGCTTTATTGGTGTTAGTATAGGTTTGTTAATAGGTGCAGTTGGAATGGATAGAACTGATGCAATTGAGAGATTTACTTTTGGATCTATTGATCTGCTATCTGGCGTTCCTTTTGCAGCAGCTTTAGTTGGATTATTTGGATTTGCAGTAGTAATTTCAGATTTATCTCTTATGAAATCTTCTTCTCAACTTGTTGCAACAAAATTTAAAATTGAATTACCCTCTACATTAGATTTTTTAAAAAGATGGCGGGCTTGGAGTGTCGGAGGTTTTTTTGGAGCTATTATTGGCGCTGTTCCAGGAGTGGGAGCGGACGGTGCAACTTGGCTTTCATATGGTGTAGTAAAAAATAATTCCAAGAATCCAGATAATTTTGGTAAAGGTGAACCTGATGGAGTTGTAGCACCAGAAACTGCTAACAACGGGACAACTGGAGGTACTATGGTCCCTATGTTAACTCTTGGCATCCCTGGAGATGCATCAACAGCAATCATGATTGGAGCCCTTTATTTACATGGTCTTCAACCTGGTGTCACCCTTATGAAAACTGGTGCTGAAGTTGTTTATGGTATGTTAGCAGGCTTGCTATTAGCTGGTGTATTTATGTTTGTGATAGCTCTAGGTGCAATAAGGTTTTTTGTTTACGTCTTAAGACAACATAGATCAATTTTATTTCCTTTTGTTATGATATTTGCAACGATGGGAGCCTATGCAAGTTACAATGAATTCTTTCCAGTATATGTTGCTATTTTTCTTGGTGTGTTTGGGTTTTTCATGGAAGAAAGAGGTTTCCCAGTTGTTACAATCGTGCTTGGAGTTATTCTAGGTCCTATTATAGAGTATAACACAAGGGCAGCTTTACAACTTGCAGATGCAAATTGGTTTACGTTTGTAGATACTTGGCCAAGATTAATTATGATTGGAATAATAGTATTCCTTGTTTTTAATGAAATAAGACAAGGCTTAATAAGACAGAAAATTTCAAAACAATAACTAAAAGGAGGACGACATGAGAATATTAATTTTAGGAATATTTTGTTTATTTACTTTCCTGGGTAACTTAGCTTTAGCCGCATACCCTGATAAACCAATAAGAATAATTGTGCCTTATAAAGCAGGAGGTGGAACTGATTCTATTGCCAGGGGATTTGTAGGCGCTTTTAGTAAGGCAGCAGGTGTAGATGTTGTCATTACAAATGTTAATGGAGGTGCAGGATCTAAGGGTATAATTCAAGTTATGAAAGCTAAACCAGACGGTTATAATCTTATTTTAACTGGTTCAACCGATATAATAGGACTTTCAACTTTTAGAAAAATGCCTTTTAAGTCTATAGGTAGCCTTACACCAGTAGGAGGTATATATACTACCCCAACTTATGTCTTAGCTCACAAAGACAGAGGTTATAAAACTTTAGAAGAGGTAATAGAAAAATCAAAAGCTAATCCTGGTAAATTAATTGCAGGAATTGGTGGAAAGTTTGGTGCCCATGATGTTTTGGCTAATGCCGTAAATGGTTATAAAAATGCTGGGTTCAGGATTGTGGCCTTTGATGGTGGTGCAATGTTAAAGAAAGCTACTATCGCCAATGAAGTTGACATTTGTATAATTCATTCTCCTGTTTTACTTAATGAGGTAAAAGCAGGATTATTAAATGTAATTGGTACTGGAGGATCTTTAGCTAAAATAACTTATCCACCAATTCAAAAAACTAAAACACTAAGAGACATGGGAATACCTGCTGATGTCGGTGTTACTAGAGGTGTTTGGGCTCCAAAAGGAACACCAAAAGATGTTATTGCAAAACTTGAAAAATTTATAGAAGTAGCAACCAACAGTGAAGAATTTAAAAAGTTTGGTAATAATTTTGGTTTTGCTCCAAAATATTATACATCATCACAATTTTTAGATTTATTAAATTTAGAACAAGGTGTTTATACTGATATTAAAGGTAAATTTATGAGTAAATAAATCTAATCAAAATCTAAATAAAAGAGAGATATAATGTCTCTCTTTTATTTTTTAGAGTTTTATTTCAGGAGAAGATGAATGAATAATAAAAACGAAAACTTGATTATAATTATGTCAGATGAACATCAAGCTAAAGCACTTGGCTCAGTTAATCATCCTTTCGTTAAAACTCCTAATCTTGATAAATTAGCTTCTAATGGAATTAATTTTACTAATGCCTACACACCATGTCCAATATGCGTTCCTGCCAGGGCATCATTTGCAACAGGGCTACCAGTTCATAAAAATAGATTATGGGATAATGCAATGCCATATTATGGACAATTACCTAGTTGGGGCCATATGTTACAAAAAGTGGAAGTTTCAGTTGAATCAATAGGAAAACTTCATTACAGAGCTCAAGATGACGATGATGGTTTTGATCAAAAACATATTCCTATGATGGTTTATAAGGGTGTCGGAATGGTTTGGGGATCAATTAGACGAGAACATGAACGAAAAACACGAGACCAAAGAATGTTAGGTGAATATATTGGTCCAGGAACTAGCAATTACACTGATTATGACGAAGCAGTTGTAAGTCAGACAATTAAGTGGTTAGAGAATAAATCAAAAGATAATAATAAAAAAGCTTGGTGTTTATATATTGGGCTAGTAGCACCTCATTTTCCACTTGTGGTCCCTCAAGAGTTTTATGACATGTATCCTCACAAAATTTTACCTGAAACTAAATTAAACCCTAGAGATGGGTATATACAACATCCTTGGATAAAAAAACAAAAAGAGCTTAGGAATGATGAAAATGACTTCAAAAATGAAGAAGAAAGATGGGCTGCAATAGCTTCATATTACGGTTTATGTTCTTTTCTCGATTATAATATTGGAAAAATTATTGATAAAGTTTCAGAATGTGGATTTTTAGATAATACAACAATTATTTATACTAGCGATCATGGAGATAATGTGGGCGCAAGGGGGTTATGGGGAAAATCCAATATGTATGAAGAGTCAGCTGCTATACCACTAATAGTATCTGGCCCTAAAATTAAACCTGCTAAATGTGATACACCAGTTTCTTTGTTAGACTTAACTGAGACAATAGTTGACCATTTTGGTGCAAAAAGCCCTAATAATGGGCCTGGTGAATCTTTATATCATATTGCTAACAATTCACCAGACGAAACTAGGATTATATTTAGTGAATATCATGCATCATCGTCAGTTTCAGGCGCCTATATGATACGAAAAAGTAATTGGAAATATATATACTATGAGGGTTTTGAACCAGAACTGTTTGATCTTGAAAATGATCCAGAAGAAATTAATGACTTATCAAAAGACCCAAAATATTCGAATATTTTGGTTGAGTTGGAAAAAGATTTACATAATATTTGCAACCCAAAAGAAATTAATGAGTTGGCATTTAAGGATCAGGACGACATGATTGAGCGTTATGGTGGAATAGAAGAAGCCAAAAAGTTAGGTGCAAATGCTGCTACACCTCCACCTAAAACATAATTTGTAAAAAAGGATGGTAAAAGTGTCAAAATCAAAAATTAATAAAGTTGAATTAACATCTTTTGAAATTGAACTTATTGATATTGAAGAAAATAAAAGCGGTATTGGTATTTTTTATTCTCCAAACTCTAAAAAAAAGCATATTAGATTTGGAATAAAAATTTTTGATACAGATGGCCATGTGGGAGAATATATTCCTCCAAGAAGTAGAGCTAAGGTAATTATGGCTGCCTCAGAGGCTCTTTCATATCATATTATTGGTAAAAACCCACTCCATAGAGAAGAGATCTATCGACAACTTAGGGGGTTGTGCAAACATATTGGAGAAGTAGGAATTGGACCCATAGATATTGCTTTATGGGATTTGGCTGGTAAAAAACACGATTGTTCAATATCGGATCTTTTAGGAGGTTATCGTAACTTACTTCCGTCATATGCTAGTACTATGCATGGAGACAGGGAAAAAAATGGTTTATCTAGCCCTGAAGCTTACGCTGATTTTGCAGAAGAATGCTTAGAACTAGGTTATAAAGGTTATAAAATGCATGGATGGAACAAAGGTGATGTAAAAGAAGAAATAGAAATGTTAAAAGCTGTAGGTAAACGTGTTGGCGATAAAATGAAAATTATGTATGACGCTGGGTGCCATTTTAATACATTAGCTGATGCTCTTGAAGTTGGAAAAGTATGTGATGAATATAATTTTTACTGGTACGAAGATCCTTATAAAGACGGAGGCGTTTCTATAAATGGTAATCAAGTACTATCCCAAAACTTAGACACTCCTATACTAGTTGGTGAACATGTAAGAAATTTAGAGACTTCAGTAGATATGCTAACTAATGGTGCCTCTTTTTTTTCTAGAGCAGATCCAGATTATGATGGAGGTATTACAGGTTGTCATAAACTGGTGGCATCTTCTGAAGGTTTAGGTATTGATTGTGAAGTTCATGCCTGCGGACCTGCAATGAGGCAATTAATGGCAGCAAGTAGAAATTCAAATTTTTATGAAGTAAATTTAGTACATCCAAAATGTAAAAATCCTTGGTCTCTTCCTATTTATAATGAACAATATTCAGATCAACTTGATTGTATTGATGAAAATGGAAATGTTAAGGTTTCTGATCAACCAGGTTTGGGAGTTAAATATGATTGGGAATATATTGAAAAAAATAAACTTAACACGATAATCTTGAATTAATCTTTTTATTAAATAAACAGTTTTTAACATGACAAATTATTCAACAATAAATGTTAAACCTCTTTCAGGTAATATTGGGGCGGAAATTGATGGTGTTAATTTAAAGAAAATTACTAAAGAACAATTTAAAGAAATTAAAATAGTATTTGGTAAATATGGAGTTATCTTCTTTAGAAATCAAAACCTCTCACCTGAAGAAGAAATAATTTTTGCAGAATTGTGGGGTGAGATAAATATAAATCGTTTTTTTACAAATTTAGAAGGCTATCCTAAAATTGCATTGGTTTCAAAAGAACCTGATCAAAAAAAGAATATTGGTGGTGCTTGGCATACAGATCATACATATGATTTAGAACCAGCTATGGGATCTATTCTATTTGCCCATCAAGTTCCAAAAAAAGGCGGGGACACCTTATTTTCTAGCATGTATGCCGCCTATGAAACTTTATCAGATGGTCTCAAAGACACATTAAAAAATATGTATGGAAGACACTCTAGTCGGCATGTTTTTGGAACTTCTCGAGCTGAAAGAAACGATGATACAGTCGGTAGAATAATTAACTCTGATAAAGCTAAACAAGATGCGATCCACCCTGTTGTTATTACACATCCACAGACAGGGAAAAAAGCTCTATTTGTCAATCCTACTTTCACACTTGGATTTGATGGATGGAGTGATGAAGAGTCAAAACCACTATTAAACTATTTATACTCTCATGCAACCAAGCCAGAATTTACATGTAGATTTAAATGGGAAGAGGGTTCTATAGCATTTTGGGATAATAGATCTACTTGGCATTTAGCTGTCAATGATTATCATGGTCAAAGGAGACTAATGCATCGCATAACTATAAATGGCACTAGATTAAAATAGTTTTCTAAATGAAAAAATAATCGTAAAAAATATATTTTTTTGATTATGTCATTCAAAAAATAATTATTTTAACTTTATTTAACGAGTCCAAGATTAATGAATTTTTTTTTCAATATTTTTGAATTTAATATAGCTTTAATAATTTTTGTATCAGTATTCTTAGGTGGAATAATTAAAGGTACTGTTGGTATTGGTATGTCAATGTTTTCTGTTCCAATTATAGCATTTTTTCTTCCGCCTACTACGGCAATTATACTTTTATTTGTTCCAGTATTGATTACAAATATTATTCAAATGAATATTCCTAAAGGAATTGGATCTTCTAGATTTTTCCCTATGTTTGTTGCATTAATTTTTGGAATTATAATAGGGTGCAATTTAATTTTAGAAATTAATTTGTCTACAATTTCTCAAATAATTGCTATCTCAATTATTTTTGCAGCCATTATAAATTTATTTGGGATTAATATAAAATATAGCAACCCAAATCTTGAAAAGAAACTAACTATACCAATAGGTTTTTTTTCTGGAATCATTGGAGGTTTATCTACAATGTATTCACCTTATATTTTGGCTTACCTAGTATCTGTTAACCTAGAAAAAGAAACTTTAATCAGAACCATGGCTACTTTGTATTTCATTGGCTCTATAATTATTTACCCTATATGGATTTATAATGGTTTAGGTACACTTAACGACTTAATTTGGAGTGCCTTTTTAGTTTTGCCAGCAATTTTAGGTTTAAAAATAGGAACAAGCATTAGAAGTATAATTTCTAATGAAAATTTCAAAAAAACAATACTTTACGTATTAATAATAATTGGAATTTCCCTTCTGATTAAAAACACATAATATTTAGTCAGGAGGCATAGGAGCTGATAAAACAGCATTTTGATATGATTTTTTTTCAGATAAACGAGCTCCCCAATTAGAAATTCCTTCGAATTGTGATAAATCAAAATCAAATTTAAGACATCTATTATACCAACAACCTGCTGGAATGTCAGCAAGGCTAAATTCGTCACCTAAAATAAATTTATTATTAATTAATTGATTATCTAAAATTTTTAATAATGTTAATACTTGATCTTTAGCTTTTAAAACTTTATTAGGGTCTCTTTTATCAGGTGGTAGAAGAATAAGGTTTAATGTAATTATTGCGCAGGGAGCTGCTAACGTAAAACCAGCCCAATCCATCCATTGATCTCTTAAAGCTATTATTTTACGATTTTCTAAACTTAAACGATTATATTTATTCGATAAATATTTAATTATAGCGTTAGATTCATATAAAAAAAATCCATCATCATCTATTAATGGAACTGTGCCATTTGGATTTAAATTCTTAAAAGATTGTTCCTTAGTGCCACCATATTTACCACCATAATCTAATGTTTCACAATCAATATTTATTTCTGAACATAGCCATATTACCTTTTGAACATTACATGATGATTTTCTTCCATAAATTTTTAAAGTCATTTTAAATACTCTTTTCTAATTTCAAAATTTTTAAAATATATAATTTTATGATATTACATGAAAATTTTAAATAGTTATTGTTGACTCCTCTCAGGAAAATCCAATCCTACTCCTTTTAAGTGACTAAAATATTGATTAATTTTGTTAATACATTCATCAGATAATTTTAGATTTGAAATCGATTTAATGTTTTCCTTTAAGTGATCAATATTACCTGTTCCAAAAAGGACTGTATCAATTCCTTGTTGATGTCTAACATATCTATAGCAAGCATCAATAATGCTATTGGCTCCACTATCTTTTAAAATATATTCTAAAGGCTCTTTTTCATCTAAAAACCATTCAGGAAGCCGTTTATCTTTTACAAGTTTATGAATGTCTTCCTGTAATCTGCCTTTTACTGAAAAAAGGCTTCTCACAACAAACATAGACATAGTGGCAATATTTTTAGACATTGTTTTTGGTAATATTTCTGTTTTTGCATTTTGGTTCATCATTGAAAATGCAAGCATTATTACATCAAAGTAGTTTGTGTTTATGGCCTTCGAAATTGTTATTTGATCTGGGTCTATTGGAGAAGATTCAGTTATTCCTAGAAAGCGGATTTTCCCCTTTTCTTTTTCTTTTAGTAATTCCGGCACTAATGTAATTGCATGATCAATATCTTTAGGTGCAACTCCATGCAAATGAAAAATATCTATGTAATCTGTCTTTAGTTCTTTTAACGAGTTTTCTATTCCTGAAATAATGTCTATATGTGAATATTTTTTATTTTTTGTAGAAACATGATGTTTGGTTGAAATAACAATTTGATCTCGATTAACATTTTTAATTGCTTTTCCTAGAATTCCTTCTGTTCCATAAACATTTGCAGTATCAAAAAAATTAACACCTAAATCCAAAGCAGTTTTTATAAGATTAATTGATTGATTTTCAGTTTTACCAGTTGATTTGCCGATTGTGCTTGATCCTCCACACCCAAGGCAAGCAACACTTACTTTAAGACCAGTTTTACCAAGTTTAATGTATTCCATTCCAGACACATAAAAATTTAAATAAAATCAAATATATCATAAATTATTATTCAACTTTATAGAATAAATAATTGTTAATTATATATTTTTATATTTAAGATATATTAGAATTATTAATTACTTTATAAATTAAATTTCGGTAGTCTAATGGACGTGTTTGATTTTGTTATTGTTGGTGCAGGTTCAGCAGGAGCTGTTTTGGCTGCAAGACTTTCAGAAAATAAAAAATATAAAGTTTTATTAATAGAAGCTGGTGGTAATGATTATCATCCATGGATTCATATTCCTATTGGAGTAGGAAAGACTCTTACAGACCAAAGATTTATTTGGAATTTTCAAACTGAGCCAGAAATAGAATTAAACAGAAGAAATATTTTATGGCCCAGAGGGAAAGTCTTAGGGGGGTCTAGCTCAATAAATGGAATGTTATATGTGAAAGGTGCTCCACACAGATATGATGCATGGAGAGATGGGAATAATCCAGGGTGGGGTTATAATGAGTTACTACCTTACTTTCGTAAGTTAGAAGATAGACGTGAAAGTAATCACCCAGATAGGGGGGTAGGTGGCCCTATCAAAATTTCTAGTGGAAGTTATCGAGACAAGCTTTCAGATGCTTTTTTTCAAGCTTGTGTAGATGTTGGAGCAAAACCTAATGAAGATTATAATTTAAATTTTGATGGTGTTGGTTGGCTTCAATACTCTACAAAGAAAGGTTTAAGATGCTCTACATCTTCAACTTATTTAAAAATTTCAAAAAAAAATAGAAATTTAAAAATTATTACAAATGCTGAAGTTGAAAAAATTATTTTTGAAGGAAAAAAAGCAGTAGGAGTAATATATAATAAAGATAATTATTCAAAAGAAATTAGAATAAAAGGAGAAGTGATATTATCAGCAGGGTCTATTAATTCACCGAAAATACTAGAACTTTCTGGTATTGGGCAAGGACCTTTATTAAAGTCTCATGGAATAGAAGTTCTTTCTGATGTTAAAGGAGTAGGAGAGAACCTAACTGACCATCTACAAACAAGATTCACTTATGAAACTAACCTGAAAGTGACTGTAAATGATATATTAAACAATAAATTTAGAGGAGCTTTGGAAGCATTAAGATATATCTTTAGGCGTGATGGCCTAATGTCTATTGCATCTGCAACTGTTCATGCATTAATGAGGAGTGAAAATTCCAAAATATACCCAGATTTAAAAGTGCAAATAATGCTTATTTCTGGAAATAATAGATATTCTAGAAAGAAAAATCATGGAATGGATTCTTTTTCAGGATTTAGTTTAGGAGTTTTTCCTTTATATCCATCCTCAAGGGGAACAACTCATTTAAGAAGTAATAATTTTAGAGAAAATCCTATTATTAAACCAAATTATTTATCTACTCCAGAAGATAGAAATTTAACGATTAAAGGGCTTAGGTTAGTAAGAAAAATTGCAACCCAAAAGTCTATTTCTCCATATATTGTTAGAGAAGTTCGTCCTGGAAGAAATGTTGAAGACGACCAAGGTTTACTAAATTTTGCCCGTGAAACAGGACAAACTTCATGGCATTCTATTAGCACTTGTAGAATGGGAAAGGGCCGAGATGACGTAGTTGATTACGATTTAAAAGTGTTTGGGATAGAAAATTTAAGGGTGGTAGACAGTTCTATAATGCCTTGTATGCCGTCATCTAATACTAATGCGCCCTCAATTGTAATAGGTGAAAAGGGTGCTGACATTATATTAAAAAACACAAAAACAAAATAAGCTTTAACTCAAATTTTTGAAAACTATCTTTTTTAAAATCTTTCTTTTTTTGGAATCCTGCTACTAGTTTTCATTACTGCTTCATATGTTAGAGCATTTTTTTGTTTTAATTACTCTTTATCAATTGGAGGTGGAGGAAAATGAAGCCCTCTCTGACCTAGTAACTCTCTTTCACCAAGAAGTCCTAAGCCAGTTTTCTCATTATCAGATTTCATTTTATCTGAAGAAATTCCTATTAGTTCACCTTGTTTTATAAAAGACATATCTTTTCCATATAGGTTTTCAACTAGAACATTTTTAAGTATTTTTATTTGTTTTTGAAATTCATTTTTTTGATAAATATTCTCTAATTCTTTTGGGTCATTTGCTAAATCAAAAAGCTGAAATGAATTTCCATATGGATACCAAACTAGTTTAAAATTGTTGTTTGTTACCATTCGCGTAGCATTAACACCTTCATTTGCTTCTGCATATAGAAATTCTCTTGGCTTATTATCTAACATGTTTTGACCATCACAGCTTGAAGGTATTTTAATTTTACAAAGGGTTAGAAGAGTTGGCATGATATCAGCAAGTCCAACAAGGCGATTTGAAACTTTTCCTCTGTCAACTATTTTATCTTCTTTTGTGCCTAATAGAATCATTGGTACTCTAGCAGAATTTTCATACATAAGTCTCTTAGCAAACAAACCAAAATCTCCTAGCATATCACCATGATCTGAAGTAATCATAATTATAGTATTATCTAATAATTTTTCTTCTCTTAAAGTACCAATTACTAACCTAATTTGGGCATCTATATGCGTGCATAATGCATAAAAGGCCCTTCTAACATCCGCAATTAACTCTTTAGACATTTGAGGCCATCTGTTCTTTATGTTTTTTAAAAGTGTCAGTTGTGTTTCATTTGACCAATGACTTTGGAATGGTAAGGGTATATTTTTTCTTGTATATCTTTCAAAGTATGTGTGAATAGGAACTAGTGGAGGATGAGGGTGAGTATAAGACAAATACCAAAATGATGGTTTATTGGGATTACGTCGTTTTATTGTCTTACACATTTGTTGTGTAGCCCAATTAGTGACATGACAATTTTCAGGAAGTTGCCAAGTTCTCCAAGTATAATCATTATTGGACACACCATGAGTAAATTGTTCACCAACAAAACCTTTTTCAGCAAGAAATTGATCGTAATCATCTATAGATCCGTAATAAGGTCGACCTTCTTCGGATATATATGCGTCGTCAAAGCCTATTCTGTCTCTTTGAGGCATTACATGAAGTTTACCTACTGCAAAAGCTTGATAACCATTATCACGAAAAGTTTGAGCAATTGTTTTAGTATTAGATGGCATTTTTAAATTTTTTTGAAAAACTCTATCACCATGTATTTTGGGAGTTTGTCCTGTCATAATACTTCTTCTAGCGGGTATACAGATAGGACATTCAGAATAAGCTCTCGTAAATCTTGTGCCATTCTTAGCAAGACGGTCAAGAGTTGGTGTTTCAATAACTGGGTGACCTTCACAACCTAAAAAGGAGCCTGGCCATTGATCCATAGTAACTAGTAGCACATTTGGAGAAACTTTAATATTTGTCATACTATTTCCTTAAAAAGTTTAGGATTTTATTTTGTTTTATTCAAGCCAATTGTCCTCAGCTTTTGTTTCCCATTTATATTTATCTGGAGGCTGTACAGATTGTGCCCAAGCTTTAAGTATTTTTTTTGAATTGATTTTCCTTTCTATAGTTTTTTTAATTTTTTGAGGTTTCCATTCCTTTAAGATTTTTTCATTTAATTTTGTTTCAATTTTAGAATATCCTTTTAATCCTGAAAGATTCTTCATTTCATCTGGGTCATTTTTTAAATTAAATAGTTGATTGTTATATCCATGATAATAAATAAATTTCCAATCATCAGTTCTTATCATTCTTGATAAATGGGGTTCTTTTGTATCAGACCAAGATAAAGAATTATCCATACAGAATTCTGAAAAGGTCTCATTTTTACTTTTGTGTTTTTTATTTATCGCTATGTTTAAAAAGCTTTTCCCATCAATATTAGGTAATTCCATTCCTTCTCCTACATCAACAATTGTAGCAGTTAAATCAACTAAATTTAAAATTTGCTTACGTCTTTCGTTACGAGGTAATTTGTCTTTCCAACTCATAATTAATGGTATCTTAACTGATTCTTCATAAAAAGTTTGTTTCCACCATAAATCCCTCTCACCAATCTGTTCACCATGATCTGATGCATATATAATTAGAGTATTGTCATAAAGATTATTTTCTTTCAATGAGTTAATAATTTTTCCTATAAAGCCATCTAAAGTTTCTACAAGTGCATAATATGCAGCTCTAGCTCTTATTTCGTCCTCTTCTTTAATTTCATTTAATCCAGTTTTTTCTCTCCAACTATCAAGCCAATCTTTATTGTTTGAAAATGATTTTTCTAATCTAGGCGGTCCTACTTTGTTTTTATAATATCTAAATAATTCTGGATTTGCTACATAGGGTTGGTGTGGCAGCATAAACCCAACTTGAAGGGCAAAAGGTTTTTTATTTCCATCTTTTCTCTCAGATCCTATTTTTTTTAGATATTTTATTGTTTCAGTTGTTACTTCTTTATCAAGAACCTCATAACTCATTTGTCCAGGTCCTGAATTTAAAATTGACTCTTTAAATGGTCTTTGTGCTTTATCTAAAATTCCTAGGGTATATTCAGAACCTCCGTACCAATCACTGGAATGATCAAAAACTTTTCGAGATGCAAATCCATGTAATTGGTCAGGGCCAATTGAATGAAGTCTACCTATTAAAGTTGGATGATATCCGACTGCACCTAATGAATGAGCCATTGTAGGAATATCTGAAGCTAGTGAGTCACTGTTGGTCCAGCAATCTTGTCTGAAAGGGTATTTACCTGTTAACAACGACATTCTAGCTGGAAGACAAATGGGTGAGGGTGTGTAAACATTGTCAAAAGAAACTCCATTATTTGCCAATTCATCTAAATTTGGAGTCCTAACAATTTTATCTCCATAACTACCAATTATATTAAATGCATGTTGATCTGAAAGAATAAATAAAATATTTGGTTTATCTTTTTTCATAATTAGTAAGTTATAAAAATAAATTAAATTTAAAACTATTTAAAGAAACTAAAAGTTAATTATACGGTTTAATAAAATGACCTTCTTCAACTTTGATTAAATTAATTTTTTCTGGTTCGTAACCATTGGGTTTAACTAAACTTGGAATTTCGTCAGTCATTAAATTAAACTTTTTCTTTCTAAGTTTAGGGTCGGCAATTGGAACAGCTTTCATTAGTTTTATTGTATAAGGATGCTGAGGATTTTCAAAAACTTGGCTTCTTGAGCCAAGTTCAACTATTTCTCCTAGATACATTACTGCTACTTTATGACAAACTCTTTCAATTACAGCCATATCATGACTTATGAATAAATAAGATAGTCCATACTCTTCTTGAAGTTCCATCATCAGATTTATAACTTGTGCTTGAATTGACACGTCTAAAGCTGAAACAGCTTCATCTGCAATAATTATGCTAGGGCTTAAAGCAAGCGCTCTAGCTATCCCTATTCTTTGTCTTTGTCCTCCTGAAAACTCATGTGGATAATTATTTATATGAAATTCGCTTAAACCAACTTTTTTAAAAACCGCAATTAACTTATCTTTAATTTCTGTCTCATGACAAACTTTATGCAATTTCATTCCTTCAGATACTATTTGCCCAACTGTAAGCCTTGGATTCAATGATGAGTATGGATCTTGAAAGACAATTTGAATGTCTTTTCTTACAGAAAACATATCTTTTTTTGATAATGAGATAATATCTTTACCTCTAACTTTAATTTTTCCTGAATAAGGTTCTACTAATCTCATAATAGATTTTCCAAGTGTAGACTTTCCACATCCACTTTCTCCCACTATTCCAATAGTTTCTCCTTGTTGAAGTAACAAATCTATTCCTTCAACAGCATGAACATTTCCTTTTGAAAAACCAAAACTTGATTTAATAGAAAATCTAGTTATTAAATTTTCAATCTCTAAGATAGGAGGTTCTGATCTTCTTACATTATCTTTTATATCAATTAATTCATTATTATTAGTTTCTATTACATCATCGCCTTCTGTTCTTTTTATATCAAGATTTGAAAATTTTGCAGGTAATGATCTACCCCTCATACTTCCTAATCTTGGGACAACTGCCAACAATGATTTAGTATATGGATGTTTGGGATTATGAAAAATCTCATTTACTTTTCCTTCTTCAACCTTTTTTCCTCCTAGCATAACTACTACTCTATCAGCAATTTCAGCAACTACACCCATGTCATGAGTAATAAAAACAACAGACATTCCAATGTCTTTTTGAAGTTTTTTTATTAGTCCTAGTATCTGGGCTTGTATAGTCACATCTAATGCCGTTGTTGGTTCATCAGCTATTAAAACAGCAGGTTCGCAAACTAAAGCCATTGCTATCATTACTCTTTGTCTCATACCTCCTGACATTTCGTGTGGATAGCCATTTAACCATCTTTTAGAATCTGGTATCTGCACTACATCAAGAATATTTTTAACTTTTTGATATGTTTCTTTTTTTGATAATGTTAAGTGTCGATCAAGCACTTCTGAAATTTGTTTTCCAATAGTCATCAATGGATTTAGAGATGTCATTGGTTCTTGAAAAATCATCGAAATTTTTTTTCCTCTTATATTCCTGATCTCTGTGTTAGAAGTTTTTATAATATTTTCACCCTCAAAAAAAATTGAACCAGAAGTTATTTTTCCAGGAGGGTTTGGTATTAATTTTAAAATAGCCAGTGCACTCACAGACTTTCCAGAGCCAGACTCACCAACAATCGCAAGAGTTTCGCCTTTCTTAACGTTCCATGAAACATCACTTACTGCATTAACTTTTTGACCTCTTACATCAAACTCAACACTTAGGTTTTTTACCTCTAAAGCTACCTTTTTCATTACATTCCAACTTGATCAAGTTTTGGAATGGCATCATTTGGTCTACTTCTGATCATCTCCATTAATTCTTTTTGAATTTTTGAATAAGCAGTATCATTAAAGACATTATTCATTTCTCCAGGATCTTCTGATAAAATATACATCTCACCAGTTTGTGATATTTCTTCATATATTAGTTTTGCACCTTTAGTCCTAGCAACTCTTAAATCTAATTCTAATCCAGTTCTGGAGCTTCTTAAATCCCATTCACTATATGCAAAATCTCTGTTTTCTTTATCATGTATTAATCCTAGTAAACTCTTACCATTTAATTCCATAGGATTTGTTATGTTCGCATAGTCATATAATGTAGCAGGGATATCCAATGTTGAAACAGGATCATCTATTATTTGGTTTTTGGGAATATTGGGGCCTTTCATAATACAACCGACTCTCAATAAGCTTTCGTAAATAAATGGACCTTTTAATAAAAGTCCATGATCTCCAAGTAACTCACCATGGTCTGCTGTAAATATTACTAAAGTATTTTCTGCTATACCCAGATCGTTTAATGCTGTCATTATTCTTCCTACATTATGGTCAATAAGTGATATCATTCCATAATAATTTGAAATTAAATGACGAAGCTTTTTTTCTTCGGGAGGAAAAATTCGTGACCATTTTGCCCTATGTTTAACTAAATTTTTGTCTGGCATATTAGGCTTGCCCTCAAAAGTTTTTTTATGCCACCAAGGTCTTATTTCAAAATCTCTTTCAGGGTTTTCTGGCAGATCTATTTCATCTGGGTTATACATATAACACCAAGGTTCAGGACAATTAAAAGGCGTATGTGGATCAGGGAAAGATGTCCATAATACAAAAGGTTCATCCTTATTTTTTTCTAAGAATTTAATTGTTTGATTTCCTACCCAAGTAGAATTGTGAAATGCTACTGGCAATCCTGAATTCCAAGTTTGAGGAATATCCAGATTAGGTGCTAATTTCGAGCTGTACTGCTCATTTCTTTTTGCACCCATCCCTCCAGAGTGTAACCACCTTTCATAATGATGTACATTTGGAGGTGAGGGTATGTCACCATCACCGCCTAAACCAGCATAATGTCCACCTACCATTGTTTCGACATGATCAAAACCCATGTAAGGTCCATACCAATCAGGACCTAATTTTGATAAACTAAATCTGCATTCAGGAGTGCCTGTTGGTTTAAACGTCTTATTACAAGAAAAATGAAGTTTCCCAACAAAGCCACTTTTATAACCATTATTTGCGAAGGTTCTTCCAAAGCCTTTTTCTCCAAAATCTGGATTTAAGTCTATACCATTATCACTAACACCATGTGTTCTGGGCAATAAGCCTGTTAACATTGAACTTCTAGAAGGCATGCACACAGGATTTGGTGTAATACAGTTTTTAAACCTGGTACCATCCAAGGCTAATTCATCAAGATGTGGTGTCTTAACTTTACGTTTTTCAAAACCATAGCAATCACCTCTATGTTGATCTGAGGTTATAAAAACAATATTAAAAGGTTTTTTCAATTTCCTTCCCCTTCTTATGTTGTTACTTTATCTTTTGGATCTAAATGGTCTCTAATCCCATCTCCGAAAAGATTAAAGGCGATCATTGTTGTAAATAAGAAAATACCAGGTGCAACTGAAACCCATGGAGCAAATGTTAAAAATTCATTTCCTTTAGCTATCATGGTTCCCCAACTAGGTGTTGGTTCTTGAATTCCCAAGCCTAAAAAGCTTAAAGTTGACTCCATTAATATTACATTACCTATCAATACTGTAGAAAGAACAATTATAGGTCCTATGCAATTTGGCAATACATGTATGAAAATAATTCGTAAATGACTCATTCCTAATGCGTGGCATGCTGAAATATAGTCTAATTCCTTAATAGATAAAACCACACCTCTCGTGACTCTTGCGAACTGAATTATTCTTCTAATAGATAATGCAAGAATTAAATAAATTGGTTCAGGCCCTAATATGGCTACCATTGCTAAAGCTAGTATCACTCCTGGTATGGACATAAATACATCTACAATTCTCATGATAATCTCATCAACAATACCAACAAAATAGCCGGCAATAGCACCTAAGCTTACTCCAGTTATTAATCCAAAAATAATAGTTGTCAAAGCTAATGACAATGAGGTGGTAGTACCGTGTAAAGCTCTAGAAAAAATATCTCTTCCTGTAGTGTCAGTACCCATTAAATGTTCTAAGCTAGGAGGTGCCAATGCATTTGATGGATTAACCATATCATATTGATGAGGTGATAAAAATGGTGCAAAAATTGCTATAAAAATTAGAAATATTACTAATGAAAAGCTAAATATATTTAATTTTTTACTAAAAAATAATTTTAAACTTTTAATGAAACTCGACCAAGTTTCATTTGAAGAAAAATTAAAATTGTTTGCATTGTTTTGATATTTAATTTTTGATTTCATAATCTAATTCTTGGATCTATTAAGATGTAAATCATATCAACAATTAGATTTATTACTGCAAAAGACACACCTATCACGAGTATAGCACATTGCATAACAAGAATATCTTTATCATGAATAGCAGTAATCAATAGTTCTCCCATTCCTCTAATTGTAAAAATAACTTCAATGGCTACTGCCCCTCCGACAAGATTGCCTGTCTGAAAACCTATTACTGTTATGACTGGATTTATTGCATTTCTTAATGCATGAACAAAAAATATTCTACTACGGAAAAGTCCTTTAGAAGTTGCCGTTCTGATCATATCATGAGACAAAACCTCAAGCATACTTGATCGTGTCATCCTAGCTATAAGTGCAGCTGGATGCAAAGCTATTGAGGCGACTGGAAGCACAAGGGCTTTGGGACCAAATTCTTCAACAACTCCTCCTATTGGAAACCAGTCCAAATTATAGGCAAATATTAATATTAATATTAATGCAAACCAAAATACTGGTGTACTTACTCCAATTATTGAAATCAGCCTAGCTATTAAATCTCCAGCTGTACCTTGAAAAACCGCTGAAATCATTCCTATAGACACACCAATTATAATTGCAGTTAGCATTGTTAAACCAAGTAAATATAAAGTATTAGGTAAAGCCTCTATTACTGCATCCATAACAACATAATCATTCACATAAGATCTTCCAAAATCTCCTTGCAAAGCATTCCATATCCAATGAACATATTGTATTAATATAGGTTTATCGAGGCCTAGTTCTTTTCTGACTCTCTCAACTTCTTCTTGATCAACTCCTGAGTAGCCCTCAAGATCAATGCCTAAAGCTGCATATGCAGGATCACCAGGTGTTGCGTGACCTAGTATAAAAGCAAATGTTGCAATTCCTAATATTGTAGGTAAGAAGGTAAAAAGCCTTCTCAAAAATACTTTTAAAAACATAAATTTCTCGACATAAAAACCCCACTTTAAAAAAGTGGGGTTAAAGTGTGTTTATTTATCTAACCAGACTTTCCTTAAATCTTCCATACCTTTCAACTTTCCAGTTTTAAAGTTTTTAACCCAAGGATTTCTTACTGTTCTATGATTTCTCCAATTAGCAAAGGCAACAGGAACATCGTCAAAAATTATTTTCTGAAGTTTAATTAATGACGGTTTAGCAATAGCAGGATCATTAGTTTTAACAATTTCGTCTAAAAGTTTTTCTGCTTCAGGATTTTGATAGCCACCCTCTTTGTTATAATAACTTGGATTACTAGAACCACCACTATGGTACATATTCCAAGTAAATTCTTGTATTGTTGGCCCACCAAGCATTTGCCAAAGAGCAAGTTCGTATTTACCAGTATACATTTGTTTTAGTAATGCACCCATTTTTGTTTTTACAATAGATAAATCTATACCAGCAGCCTTTAATTGAGCTTGAATTAATACAGCTCTTTGGACGTGGGCGCCCCCTGTTCCATGAAGCATTTTAAGTTTTAATTTTTTTCCTCCTGGACCATAACCTTCTTCTTTTAAAAGTTGTTTAGCTTTGGCTGTGTTTTGTCGAATTTTTGATAAATCTTCAGCTTTAATAAATGCTGGATGCCATGGTGGGAAGATACTTTCAACTTCTTCACCTGCTCCTCTATAAACATTATCAATTAGTTCTTTACCATTAATTGCATATTGAATAGCCTGTCGAATTTTTTTCTTTTTAAGTACAGGGTTTTTAGTGTTCATAGGTATTAATGTAAATGTTGAAGCTTTACCTTCCTGTAAAATTAAATTACTTCCCTTGAATTGAGGAAATTGAGATTCTGGAAAAGTGTTAATCGTGTCTAATTCACCTTTTTTTAATTTTAAAATTCTTACACTTCCTGAAGAAATTAACTTAGCTTTAAAACCACCTAAGCAAGGAAGTCCCTTACGGTAATAGTTAGGATTTCTATCAAGATGCAAATGATCTTTTGCTTTAAAACTTTTCATGACGAATGGACCTGTACCAACAGCTACTTTGGTGCCATAGTCTCTACCAGCGTTTTTAACTGCTTTTGGAGAAGCAATTCTTAGTGATGCTGCAACATCCCATAAAAAAGTAGGCCATTGTCCATTTGGTGTGAATTTAATTGTATGACTGTCTATAATATCATAACTTTTCAGAAACTTTTTCCATACCCCTGAATATGGAGAAGCAATTTTACCTGATTTTAGTCTATCAACATTAAATGCTACTGCCTCAGCATTAAATTCTGATCCGTCATGAAACTTTACACCTTTTCTTAAATTAAATGTATAAGAACCATCGGCATTTTTTTTGGGAACTTCACTTGCTAACCCCGGTGCCACACTTAAGTCATAAGTCATGTCTAGTAAACTATCATATATTAAAAAAGAATAATAAACTGGATTTGCTCTAACTCCTGCATCCATAGATGGGTAAGCAAGGTCAACAGTTTTAAATATTCCACCGGTTTTAGGACACTTAAATTCTGCATACGCAAAAGAAGCACCAAAAAACATAGTTAATGTTACTATTGAAAAAATCATGTACATATATGATTTGATTTTATTATGTAATGTTAACATTTTCTCCTCCCTTTTTTAAAATCTTCCTTTTCTTTGAATCCCTGCTGAGCTGGTATTCATTACTGCATCAATATGTGAGTGCATTAATTTTAATTTTAACTTGTCATCTATTCCTTTTTCCCAAAGATCTTTAAATTCTCCTGGATCATTTTCTAAATCATAAATTTCACCAAATCCAAGCCCATGATAAATTATTGTTTTGTGTCTTCCGTCATAAGTCATTGTTGCGTGTGTGTCTCTTACAATTCTTGGAGACCCTAAAGAGTCATTGAATTCTGCAACTACAACAGGCTTGTGAAAGTCAATATCTTTACCAGAACACATTTTTTCAAACAAAGACTTGCCCTGCATATAATAAGGTATATCTATTCCTGCAGCATCAAGAATAGTTGGTGCTAAATCAACTAATTCAACCAATGCTGAACTAATAATGTCTGACTTAATTTTCCCAGGCCAAGAAAACATTAATGGCACATGAACCAAACCTTCAAAAAAACGACTTCCTTTATAAATAAGTCCATGATCACCCAACATTTCACCATGATCACTATGAAAAATAATAAGAGTATTTTCAAGTTGGCCTATTTCTTTTAAATGATCAACAAGTATACCAAAATGTTTATCTAAAAGTTCAATCATGGCATAATAATGTGCCTTAACGATTTTACCATTGAATGACTCAGGAGGCCAATTACCAGGGTTTTTATACCCACCTTTTGGCGGAGGTGGAGGATTTTCTCCGCCAGGATTTACAGCATCAACTGCTTGCTGACATACCTCTTGGAATTTTTTTTGTCTTTCAATATCATTTAATTTAAATAAAGGTCCTGGAAGATCATCTGGATTATACCTTTCTCTATATTCTTTTGGAGGATCAAAAGGAGGATGAGGGTCAAAAGGGTTGATTGACAACATCCATGGACCGTTTCTTTTTTTGTTAATAAATTTTATTGCCATTTCAGTGCACCAAGTAGTTTGATGAAATTTTTCAGGCACTCCGTCACAGCAAAAATTATTTACTGGTTCAAAAAGTTTTTTTAAATCCTGTTTTTTTTCTTCTACAATCCACCTCTTGTAATCATCAGTTTCTGGGTTCAGTTTAGGAGTTGAATCATGACTATAGTAAAATGTGTCGTACCCATCATCGGTCCTTTTTTCAACGCCTCCTTCAGCGCTTGAGAGATGAAGTTTACCAATTAGCCCACAATCATATCCTGCGTCTTTAAGAATTTTAGTCACGAGTACTTCGTGGTCTGGAAAATATTCTGCACCATTTCTGTGAGCATGAGTGGACGCAGGGTACCTTCCTGTTAAAAATGATGCTCTACTTGGCGTACAAATTGGACTTTGTACATAAGCATTTTTGAATGTATATCCATTTTTCATAAATTTATTTATATTAGGAGTGTTTATGTATTGATTGCCAAGACCATTTATTGTGTCAAATCTTTGCTGGTCAGTACAATACCAAATTATATTAGGTAAACTTTTCTTCATATCTTTTATTAAATTTATGTTTGTTTTGTAAAATTATGAACAAATTTTTAACTTTTAACCAATACAATTTTTTTAGCCTATTATAACTTTAAGTTATAAATACAATAAAATCGTTTAGTTTTTTTTATATACACATTATGATTTAGAAGTTATCAAATTTAAATTATTTACTACTTATTATGATTAAAATTAGACAAATACAGTTTTTTCTTTCTGTTCTTCAATACAACAGTTTCGTCAAAGCGGCTGAAAGTTTAAATGTTTCACAGCCAGGTGTAAGTAAAGCTATTCGAGAACTAGAAGAAATATTGCAAGTTAAATTGATTAAAAGACATACAAATGGAATAGAGATTACAGAATATGGAAGAATTTTAGAAAATTATTCACATTTAATTCTTAAGGATATTTCTAATGCAGAAAAAGAAATTAAATATTTAAAAGAGGGAACTATTGGAGACATTAATATTGGTGTGGCTTTTAGTCCAAGAATATATTTAGTTCCAAAAGCAACTATAAACTTACAAAAAAAATATCCAAATATTAATTTAGATATATATGCAGGTAGTAGAAGCGATCTAATTTTAAGGTTGCTTGAAGGAAAAATTGATTTGTTTGTATCCGCAATTGTGCCGGAAGATTTTGTTTCATCAGAAAAAGTTACATCCTTACCTCTCTATAAAGATACTCAATTTTTAGTTACTAGAACTAATCATCCTCTACAACTTAAAAAAAAAGTTACTCTAAAAGACACTCTTAAATTTGATTGGATTTTGCCAGAACATGAAAGAACATTAAGTTTATTTAATATTAATAACCAATTTTGGAAGAATAATTTAAAACATCCAAATCCTAAAATAGTTTATAATTCAGCTAATTTTGCGTTAAATGTAATTAAAAATAGTGATTATATTGGGATTCATCCTAAACAAATGATTGAAACCCAAGGAGAAGGAGTTTTCAGTATACTAGATATTGAAGGAATTATAATGGAACCATCTTATGGCATAACCTATTTAGAAAATAAAATTAAAAGAAGATCTGCTGAGTTACTTATTGAAGAATTAGTTTTAGTTAGTAAGGAAATGATTAAGATGGGATTGGTAAAAAAAATTGATTAAAAAAAATATTTTAATTTTTATTAAAACAATTTTAATTGGTCTGTTAGGGGGTATTATATTTAATCTTTTGCTTTTACCATTGCCCTGGATGCTTGGCCCAGCATTCAGTGTAGCTATTTTTGCTTTGTCAGGAGTAAATGTAGATTTAAGCAGAAATTTTCGTGCACCTTTTGTAGGTCTTACTGGTGTTTGGCTTGGAAGTTATTTCCAACCAAGCATCTTGAATGATGTTTATATTTGGATTATCTCTCTTACTTTTTTGGTGTTATACGTGCCTTTAGCACATGCATTTACATATTTTATTCTCCTTAAAACTAGAAAAATAAATAAACCTGAAGCTTTTTTTATAGGCTCAGCTGGAGGCTTGTTAGAAATGACATTGGGCGCTGAAGAATGTAAAGCTGATGCCAAAAGAGTATCATTAACTCATATGACTAGAATTTTTTTAACGGTTATGTTGATCCCAAATTTATTACTTGTTTTTTTTCCAGGTTCTTTCGAAAGAGAACCTACTTGGCCTAATATGGAGGGTAATTTTTTACATATAATCGCATTTATAGTATTAATTCCATTAGGTCAATATATTGGTAAAAAACTAAATTTTCCTGGACACTCTCTCTTTGGTCCTCTTATAATAAGCGCAACCTTACATGTATTTGGATATTTTAAGTTAGAGGCAAACATTTCTTTTTTAATAATTTCTCAATTAATTATTGGAACTTTTTTTGGATGCAACATGAATGGAGTTTCTTGGAAAGTAGCTGGTAATTATTTAATTGATGCGATCATTGTAGTTTTGTCTCTAACCCTATGCATAGTCCCTTTTTTGTTTGTAGTAGGACTATTAACAACAATAAATGAAGAAGCAATTTTATTGGCCTTCTCACCTGGTGGAGTCAATGAGATGGGGTTGTTGGCAGCTTTTTTAAATATTGAACCAGCTTATGTTTTGACACATCATTTATTTAGATTATGTACGGTATTAATAATGTTGATTTTTGCAAAAAAATTCCTTTATCAAAAATTTAAAAAAATGAAAAGTTTTCATTAGTTTATTGTTTCATTCATTATTAATTTTTTCTAAGCCTGTTGAAATTAATTTAATAAAATAACCATAAAATATAGGTAGGAACGCAATTGAAAAAGCAGGCCAAATATTTTCAGTATTTACATGATGATTGCCTATCATTACAATTCCAATGATCAAGCCGATCCAACCCATATAAACTGAACCATCTCCAAAGTTTTTTATAAAATTGCTGGATTTACCTTTTGCTAAAACATAACCTAGTGATCCTCCGACGACTAGTAACATAGAAGGTAAATCAATAAACTTATTATAATCTATTGTTGATACGGCTCCAACAACCATCCCTATGATTATTAAAACTCCAATTATTCTCATTTAGTTATCCTATATAAATATTTTTAATCATTTAATTAATCTTAGATAAAAATATTTTAGAGTAAACATGATAATTTTTTTGAAATATATACTTTTATAAATAATTGTTGATATTAATTTAAGTTAATTATCTACTCTAATCAAATTAAAGATATTGGAAATAAAGTTAATGGGTCTTTTAGGTAATGCAGTTCTAGTTAATTGGGGCGGAATTGTTGAAACTAAAGAAATAGAATATAATGAGTGGCATTCTAAAGAACATATGCCAGAAAGAATATCTCTACCTGGATTTTTAAGAGGTTTGAGGACTGTAGGAATTCCTGGCACAGATTTAAATCACAAATATTTTATGATGTATGAGGCTGAACAAAAAGAAGTTTTTACATCAAGGAAATACCTTGAGAGGTTAAATAACCCAACAGAATGGACAAAAGAAATTTTATCAAATTACTTATCTCCATCTAGAACGATTTGTAGTGTTGTCTACAGTAAATCAATTGGTATAGGCGGTTATTTTGCTACTATAAGATTTTTAGGTGAAAAAATTCTAACTAAACATAATGTAGAAAATTTAAAACTTTTTACCCCTAAAATACTTAAATTAAATTGCATAACAGGTATCCATGTGATCTTAGGAGATAGCAGTTATGGGCAAATGAATACTGAAGAAAAATAAATTTAGATCATTACAAGGATTAAATGATCAAATAGTATCACAAGCAGTCATTATTGAAGGTTTAAATTGTTACTCTTTACAAACTGCTATTAAAAATTTTAAAAATAAATATTCTCTTAAAGAAAGTGATAATTTAATAATAAATTATTATATTTGTCAGAATATTTTAACTCAACGAGATTTGTTGCACAAATGAAAAAAATAGTAATTATTGGATAATGAAGAGTATATAAAAGATTTATTAAATGCCAGTAAATCGATTGACAAAATAATCAATTAATTATTTTTTCATTTAATTTGTAAGATGAGAGGTTTAAAATGAAAAATGAAGAACAAATTTGGGAATTAGTTGAAAATAAAAAAGTAGATTTTATAGAGTTTTCAGATAGGATTTTTGATACTCCTGAAATCTTATATAAAGAGTTCAAGTCAGTATCAGAGCATATTAAAATGTTAAAAAAAGAAAAATTTAACATTACAGGCAATATATGCAATATGCCAACTGCAGTTATGGGTGAGTATGGAGAAGAAGGACCTGTAATAGCAATACTAGGTGAATTTGATGCTTTGCCGGGTTTAAGCCAAGAAGCAGGAATTACTAAACACAAGCCATTAGAAAATACAATAAATGGTCACGGCTGTGGTCATAATTTACTTGGCGCTGCTTCGCTTCTTGCTGCAACTGCGATTAAGGACTGGCTATTACATAATAATATTAAAGCTAGAGTCAGATATTACGGATGTCCTGCAGAAGAGGGAGGGGCTGCTAAAACATATATGGCCAGAGATGGATTGTTTGATGATGTTGATGTTGCAATTTGTTGGCACCCAGCTACTTTCAACTCTGTTAACAAGCCAATTTCTCTAGCTAATTCAAGAATTGATTTTACATTTTTTGGTAAAGCTGCTCATGCAGCTACTGCGCCACATTTGGGTAGAAGTGCTTTAGATGCAATTGAGCTAATGAATGTTGGCGTTAATTATATGAGAGAACATATGCCTGATGCAGCTAGAGTGCATTATGCTTATATGGATACTGGTGGCAATGCAGCAAATGTAGTTCACGCTAAAGCGACTGTTAGACATTTGATAAGAGCTTCAAATTTAACGGAACTTCGGTCTTTAGTTGATAGAGTTTATAAAATTGCTGATGGTGCAGCCTTAATGACTGAGACGATAGTAGAGAAAAAAGTATATAGTGGAGTTTCAAATCTTTTAGGAAATGAGCCTTTAGAAAAAATAATGCAAAATGAATGGGATAAATTAGGACCTGTGAAGTTTGATAAAAATGACATTGAATTTGCAAATAAAATTCGATCAACTTTTACAGAAACTGAAATCCTAGATAGTTTCCAAAGAATAGGCATAAAAGCTCCTTTAGATTTACCTTTATGTGATTTTGTTGCACCCTTGGATAGTCCAAATAATGGAGGCATTGGCTCAACTGATGTTGGGGATGTTAGCTGGGTAGTTCCAACAGTCCAAGCTCGTGTAGCAACTTGTGCTGTAGGAACTCCATTTCATACATGGCAAACTGTAGCTCAAGGAAAATCTTCAGCAGCTCATAAAGGTATGATACATGCTGCCAAAATAATGGCATCTACAGCATCTACTCTTATTAAAAGTCCAAAAAAAATTGATGAGGCAAAAAAGAATTTTGATAATCAAATTTTAAAAAATCCTTACATTTGTCCAATTCCTGACGAAGTAAAACCTCCTGTATAAAAAGATTAATTATATTTTTTATATTAAATTTGGTATATTTATTAAATATTTTTTGCGCTCTTAGCTCAACTGGATAGAGTATTTGACTTCGAATCAAAAGGTTGGGGGTTCGAGTCCCTCAGAGCGCACCATAACTTATTGTTTATTATCAAATATTTAGAAGAATTGATTTTAAATAATACCCAGAGATTACTCAGTTTTGACACAGATTTGACACAGTAAAAGGAGTCAAAAATGAGTTGTGTGAGAAAAAGAGGTAATTCTTGGAATGCTCAAGTGAGAGTATCTGGATGGAGAAGTTTTACTAAATCATTTAATAAAAAGACTGATGCACTTTCTTGGAGTTTGAAGTTAGAAAATCAATTAAAAAATACTTCACTTCCAGAAGAAAATATCCAGAACCTAAAATTATCTTATCTAATGAATAGATACTCTGAAGAAGTATCTTCCAAAATAAAAAGTGGAACAACTGAACAATGTCAATTGAGATTAATTTCAAATAGATGGTTAGGGGGGTGCAAAGTTATTAACCTAAACAAAAGTCACTTTGAACAATATAGAGATGATAGACTTAAAGAGGTTAAATCTGGAACTGTAAAAGCAGAATTAACTTTAATACAAAGAGTATTTAAGACTGCAATTAAAAAATGGGGATATGGAATATTAGTAAATCCAGTTGCTAATATTGAATTACCAAAATCCTCAAAACCAAGAACAAGGAGACTTCTTTCAAACGAACTCTCAGTCATTATCTCTAATGCAGAAAAACAAAAAAACAAATACATCTCAACTATTATTCAGTTTGCAGTTGAAACTGGTATGAGAAGGTCAGAGATACTTAAACTAAAATGGAATGATGTAAACCTAGAGACTGGAATTGCTTCACTCTATGATACTAAAAATGGGGATGACAGACACATTCCATTAACTAAGACTGCAATACAATTACTATCTAATCTAACCCAATCAAATGAGTTTGTGTTTCCTATTTCTGCTAATTGTTTGAGACTTGCATGGGAGAGATGTAGAAATAAATCCAACATAAAAGGATTAAGGTTTCATGATCTAAGACATGAGGCAGTATCAAGATTTTTTGAAATGGGATTATCAGTTCCAGAGGTTGCATTAATATCTGGTCACAAAGATGTAAGACAACTATTCAGATATACTCATCTTAAACCAGAGAACTTAATTGCTAAGTATTCAAATATTTTTAAGTAATTATGTTCTTTATCCATTCAGCACTTTTTGGATAATAAGTATAATAACCAAGGTGCGGAACGGAAAATAATAATACATTTTTTAATACTTGATTTTGACTTCTTAAATTTAAGTCACCCTCAATCAGTGTGGAACTAAGTTGTTTAGTTAATTGAAGATGCATTTTTCTGTGATTTGAATTTGACGATAATTTTTTACTTATGAAGTTTCTAGATGTAGATCCATTACATAAAATATACTTTGGTTTTACTATTGAAAGTATATATTCGTGGACTTGCCAACATAATTCATTATCTCTAGTTCTATCTCCAGCATAACTATGTTCCATCCTTGATCTTACAAAACATAAATTAGTTGAACATGTTTTTTTTAGGTTTATTCCAATATCTTTAAACAAATTCTTTATATTGATCTGATGTTCTTGTTGCCCAGGTTGTGAAACAGTTCCTGTATATTTACTTATCCACTCGCCATCATAATATTCATTAAAGTTTTCATTAGTTCTTAAAAGTTGATTTTTAACTTTATCATCCTCATTGAATTGATCATTATGCCCACCAGGATTTGAACCTAAAAAATACCAATCCCCTTTTGCAATAGTTTCATTACCAGAATATAAAAGTGCGCCCCCACGTTCTCCTAAACCTGTATTATTTAAAATTTCTAGAATATTATTAACGTGAGCATTCATTAAACTTTCCCATTAATTATACTTATCCGCATAATATATTAAAATTATGAATATTATAAATAGTAATAATTAAATATAAGAAAATGATAATGTTCTTGTATTTAAAGTTTACATTGTATGAGATTACAAACCTATTGAGTTACAATTATATATTGGAACGGATCTTAGTTAGGTAACCAATTTTTGTCATGAAACACCCAAGTTGGAATGGTGTTTAAATATTCCCAGCAGGACGAGGGAGAAATAACCCTTACAGATTATGATAGTAAACATATCTGCATCATATATCTGACCGAAGTTAAAGTAGATAAAGAACCTAATTGCGTTGTGCTAAACTGGGACGGATTAGGGGAATGGGATATCGGACTTCTCACCCAACCTATGTGTATAGGTTTTTCTGATATGTTGTGAACTTGGTCATCAGACTCAAGAAAATACTTAACCTTTGAGTAGGTTAAGTATGTCCAAAATCATCTCCTCAAAAATAAGAATTTTGGATTTTAAAATTAATAAGGATAAAAAATGGATATGAAAGACGCATTAATAGAAGTAAAAGAATTTTCAAATTATAATAATAAACTTGATGAATCTTTAATAAGTTTATTAAGAACAACTTCTATAACAGTAAATGTTGCTAAAACAATTCAGTCTGGGAAAAAGGTTCAACAACTGTCTAGAGAACTTAAACAAATAAGTAACAGATTAAAGGTTAATAAAACACAAGATGATGTTCAAAATACTATTGCGGATGGGTTTAGTGTATTGTCCGAACTATTTATTAATATTGAAGATATGATTAAAAGGAATTCATACATATCCGCATCTGGTGGATTGTTTTCAGATAGAACATATAATCTTTTAAAAAAGATTGAAAAGAAAATGAAGTAAATATGACAATGCGGAAAGTTCTAATAAATGTGTCCGGAAATATAGATCTTTTGTTTATTTAATTAGAAAATTATCGAATTAAATTTTGAATTTGGGGAAGGGTAATTCCATTTTTTATTTGAAAATTTTTTTCATTATAAACCAAAATCACATTTTTCCTTAATTTCAGAATTAGAAAAATAGGGATATTTAGATTTCCAATATTCTTTTTCTTTCTTAACTGGAAAAATCAAATATTCAGTTATACACGTATAATTAGTTTTCTTTGTTCCTTTAAATAGGTAGTCCGTGCTTGCAGCGAAACCATTTAAGTTTGAAACTTTAACAAATACTTTTAAATTTTTATTAATAAAATTTGAATAATCTTTGGTTTTTTTCTTAATTTTATTTTTAACTTTTTTAGTTGATTTACTATAAGTGTTTGGTTGATATAAAAATGGTTTTAAAATTCTGTCTTTAACTATTTTACCATTCCATGACCGCGTAAGGGTTTGGAGCACTTCTTTTGCCACAAACTGAGATATTCTTCTCATTCCCAGGTCTAAATCCTTATTTAGTTGAATTCTTTCTTGATATACATTGCATTCTAAAATTAACGGATTGTAATTCAAATCACACCAAACTCGATAATGTTTTTTTATATCAAGAGTTTTAAGACGTTTAGTTTTTTCGTCATAGAAATTTTCTCTATATGTCCATGAATTAACCGACTTAGTATATTTTTCTAATGCCATTTCAAGTCTAGAATATTTTCCATTAAACATTTCTTTATAATAATGATTATCTCCATAAGAATTTATAGAATGGAAAAAAAACAATAATGACAAAATTAAAACATATTTTTTCATAATGGTAATTATTGTATAATTAAATTTTATTATAAACAATTTTAATAAACCTAACTTTATTTTATAAATATGAGATTAAGAATTTCAAATAATTTACAGGAAAACATAATTGTAATTAATTTTTTACTAAATGATATTTCAAAATTAGAAAAATCTTTTCGACTTGGAAAAAAAATGTTGCAAACTGTCCATCCTTATTGGTTGTCCTCCAAAAAAAAAGGAATTCGCAGTAAATTTAAAGACATTTATGGCAAGGCAATTAATTATAATATTTATGATTATTACAAACCAAGAAACAAATTTGTGAATAGTCTTATTAATAATAAATACAAACCACCAGTTAAAAAAATAAAACAAATAAAATCTGACCTGCAATATTTTAAATATCTATTTAAATTCTATATTAAAAATGGCAGACCAAGTTTTGATTTTGATTTTATAAATAGAAAAACTTTGATTAAATGTACAAAATATTTTCGTATTCCAGATTGTCCTTTTAAAAATGACAATTTTGGAAAAGATGATAATGAACTTACTAATGAAATGTTGAAAGTTTTTCAATGTATTTTTTATGATTCTTTGGAAAGAGAAGAAGAAAAGATGTATTCATTTGGAGATTTTTTAGAACGAACTTTTCAAGAATTAGTTTCTAATATTTCTTTTTTTAGAAAGAACTACATTTATTCGTATAGTTCGATATTGTACCAGTTAGAAACTCGTATGAAAAAAAGACAGTCTTTCAAAGGACATCCAGAAATCAATAATTTTTTATCTATTATCAAATTTTTTCCCGACTTACCCTCAGATATATATTGTCAACCACCAGACATAAAACTTCCTAATATTGTTAGTTTGGAAGAACAACTTATGTATGAGAATAAATTAAGTGCTTAAGGGTATTTTACACATTTATGATGACAATAAATTTCCTTCAGAATTTTAATAAATGAGTAGATTTGAACTAGTTTTATTTGGATTATTTATATTGTTTTTACCTACAATATTGTATTGGGTAGATGCTTAATGAATAAATGGTTTATCATTTTATTTGTATTAGTTTGTATTGGGTTAATGTATGGAAGATTTGATGGATTAACCAAACTTATAAACCCTTATTAAAAGTAAAACCCCACCACCCAAAACTGACAACCAAAACCTAATCTATAAACCACGATAGTATCCAGAGAGAAATATCCCAAGTTGGGAGTTTTGATTCAATATTCTTTACGTTATTGAATGGTTTCGATTAGGATATAATTATTTTTCTAGGAGGTGAAGATGGATGAAACAGAAAATTTTGGTTCAAACAGAATATTTAAACAAGAAATTATAAATTGGGAGTATACTAAAGTAGGTATAAAAAAAACTACGACAGTTAGAGATTTTAAAGACGGAGATCATAACGAAAGTTTTTATTCCTCTGTTTACCCATATCCCGATCCAAACAGTCCAGATTTAGTTTCTCTTAATAAAGATGAGGAAGATGACAGTGATATATATGCATCAAGAGTAAATTATTATAAAAGTGGTGGTCGAGGAACTTTATAATTATGTTGTGTAATGCATTATAGTTTTTTGAACTCACTCATTTTTCTATTATTTAAGATATTCGAATACGGAATGATCATTTATTAATTTCAGGAGGTAATTATGTTAAAAAGTTTAAAAGTAATTTATTTAATGTTTTCTAAAATCGTTGATAAATGGGATTTTTTCTTAGAAGACATGTTTGGAATGGGTAATTCTCATAACAAAATAGTTAATAAAAATAAAAAGTAAAATTAAAGTAATATTAAGATGTATTGGGATAAAAAGAATTTTTTTAATATAAATAAGATGTCTTTAGATAATTATGATAAGGAAAAATTATTCTATTGGTTTTGCCGAAACCATATTGAAGACTCTCCAGAAGAACTTTTAGAACAAATTAAAAAAGTTAAAGATAATTTAAAAGAAAATGAAAATATGTTTGATGAAATTAATGACAATGGAAATTTTGAACAAATAATAGATATCAATTCAAAGACTATTTTTGGAATTCAAGAAAATTACGAATATTACAACACCATATTTAAATTTTATGACTTATACTTCTGTAATGGTACAGAATTAGAAACAACAGGTCCTTTCTCTTTAGAAGAAGCGATAGATGAACACTATATCACAATGGAAAGGGATAACGATCAATTGTTAGATATTGAATATGACGAAGATGAGATTTCTTGGAAACAAGTCCAAGGAATAATGACTAAGAATAAACCATCGATTTACTCAGAAATTATAGTTAATCAAAAAAATTATATTCATAGAAAAAAAGGGGTATGGACAGTAAAGTTAGATGTAGTAGAAAAGGAAACCTAATCAATAAAACACGATAATATCTAATAAGAAAAATGAATTATGAACCCTCAGTTTTTGACACAGATTTGACACAGTAGGGCAGTAAAATGTAAACTTATCCAATAATAAATCTGTGAGAAAATAAGGGTTTAAAGGGGTCAACTGGATAGAGTATTTGACTTCGAATCAAAAGGTTGGGGGTTCGAGTCCCTCAGAGCGCACCATTTCACATCAATATGACATGTTAAAACATTGATATTTATAAATATTTTGTTTACGTATTAATGGGTGATGTACATGGTCATGCACAAAAATGTTCCTTATATTAGGTGTAGAGATGGTATTTATTACTTTGTAAGACGTGTTCTAGATGATTTGAAACCTTACTATTCTTCTGACCGTATTACTAAAACAAAAATTATAAATTAGTAATATAAACAGACTTGGGTATATCATGAATCAAATTTTAACTTAGAGGTTAATGGTATGTACACAAGAACTCATATTTTTAAATTCATAAATAAAGTATCAAAGGATTCTTTTAGACTTTTTTGTATAAACTACACTGATACTTTATTTAAAGACGGTTTAAATTTTTCTTTATTTATTGATATATCTGATACATCATTTCAGTTCTTAACAGTTTGGAAGTCAGAAAAAGAATGGGCAAATTCTTATAAAAAGTCAGGTGAACATTTAGATATAAAAAAACAGATTAAGGAAATGGGAGCTACAATGACAATTGCCGGTGGAAATACAAATGGAAGATATACTTCTCAAACTGACTTTGGGCTTTTAGACAAAATTGATTAGTGCTAAAGATGATTGGCATTTAAAGATTAAAGTTGTTGATATTATATTCTTTACGCTTTTATACATTTATTTTGTAGTTATTTAATAAAGTTTGTATAATTATTTTGTTATGAAAAACAAGGTATTCAGATGTCTGCAAATTTTTGTGTCTTTCTTCATATTAGGTACATGAACCCAAAAGTTATGGGTATAGCTCATGACTATCTTGCATCTAACCAACCAGCTAAAAATCCAAAAGGAAGATTATGGATGAATTCTTTTCATGTTTCACCTGATAAGGGTTTAGGAGTTCATTGTTTTGATACAAAACAAAATATGGAGAATTTCTTACCATTTATGAAAGAAAGAATAGAAAACTTTGCAACAAAGTTTGAATGTAAGTTTACTATTGAAACTGGAATATTAAGTCCTGAGCTAACAAAAAGTTTTGAATAATTTTGCTCTTTATTTTAAATATATATAAACTTTATATTACTCTATGTTTTTTATTAAAATTAAAATTGAAATTTGGAGTTTCTGTTGGAAACAAAAGCAAATTTAATGACTTACAATACTTTTACTTTTAAGACAGAAGCACAAATGCTCCTTTTTATTAGAATTTGGGAAGATAATGGTACAGCATTATTTGATAAACTTAAAAAAAAAGGATGTACAAGGTTTTGTCTCAATCAAATATGGAATGTGAAGGGAACATTTAAAACATCTGTACTTTTTGAATATGAAAGTCCAAATGCTTTTAAACAATGTCAAATAGAGTTAGAAAATTTTACGAAAATTATCTTGAAAGAACTTCAAGCAGCTGACCCTGTTATAGAGGCTAGTAGAAACATTGTTCTTCAAGACTTGAGAGTTTAGCTATTTCCCTAAGAAGAAACAATTCACTACAACGACATTCTATGTAATAAAATTTGATTACAATAAGCTAGTTGTATAACTCACTATTATTTTAATTAATTATTAATTAAACTTCTCCGAAATAGATACGGATTATTTTTACTATGAAGAATATACTTAAACTTCAAAAACTGAAATTCCTCGGCTTCCCTCTATTTTTGCCATAGTCATCAATTCTTTTGTTTTAGGAAGAGTATTGAAATGTTTATCTAAATACTCAACGTTTGCTTCAAATGCTTCTTTAGTATCGTATTCAAATAAAATTCCTAATTTAAATGTATCACCTTTGTTCCAAATACGAGTACATACAAAACGTTTTAAACCACGTTTTTTCATTTCAGGTGCCCATACTTTACTAGTATTATCAATATGATTTATCATCTCGTTCATCTCAAATTCGGTTGTAAAGACAAGAGTAGTATAATTGATGAGTGCAGACATCTTCATATTTCCTTTTTTAATTCTCAAATTATCATATAATTTAAAGTTTATTACAATCAATTATGAAATTTTAACTGTAAACAAATTCCCCATCTGCTGCACACCCTAACTATACATATCTAGCCATACCACCCCTGACTCATACAGCCACTGTAAGCATATTGGATGTACAATTGACTCTGATTATAGCAATGGCTCTCTATGACACATTAAAATGGTTAACACTTATAGAGGTATATCATTTTGATTAAGGTAAGGATAATAGCTTAAATCATAAGTAAATTAGTAATCAATATTCTTAAATAGTTTAAAAGTAATTATTATGAACTATGATTGAAACCAGAATGATGCTTTTTGAATTTGGCACCAAAAGGAGTTAGTGCATCAATTAAATCTTGTTTAGAGTTGCCAAAAACTAGCCATTCTTTTATGTCAACATGATTCATTACTTCCTCGGCTATAGGGCTTGACATATGGTTGTTTAAACGTTGCATTGCCCCGTCACTGTCAATAAATGACTCAACTAATGTTGCTTCTAAATTATCATCAGACAAATACCATTCATAACTTATAGTTTTTTCCTCCTTTAAATCAAATACGTACTTTGTAGCACGTTCATTTGCCCATTTTCTAAATTCGTTAGCATCAGACTTGATACTACATTGAATAGTAAATATAATTTTTTGTGATTTTGTATTAAGTTCACCCATCATTTTTTCCTCTTTTAATTTAAATTAATTATAAAAGTACATGATAAGTAATAACATATTTGAATATAAACCATTTATTTTTATAAAAATATCACTCAACTCTTTAAAAACTCCATCTGCTGCACACCCTAACTATACATATCTAGCCATATTATCCCTGACTCATACAGACTCATACAGCCACTGTAAGCACATAGATGCACAATTGACTCTGATTACATTAGTCCTGCTAAATATCTTTTTATGAGACATTAAACTGGTTGTTCTATGTAAGTAGTAGGTATTGTCTCAAATGACTAAGTAAATGTTAATTTTTCGCGGCATATGTCTTAGCAGCCGTTGCATTAAATTCTAAAGCTACACACTCAGTATCACCTTCAACCCAACCATCATGACCAGGTTCAATTACATACACATCACCTGCAACAAAAGTTTCAACGGTACCATCATTATGCTTCGCAGACATGGAGCCGGATAGTACAGTTCCAACATGACGTGCTTGACAACTTTCACCACCTACTACAGGTTTAATACAAGTTGACCAACTCCAACCAGGTTGAAGTACCATTTTGGCAGCTGCAACACCACCTAAATCACATACATGGACATTTGCTTTATCTGGACTTCGTAACTCGTCTGGATTATTAAAAGATTTCTTTACTATCCCTGACATTATTTTCTCCTTTTATCATTTAATTTATGTTCATCTAAAACCATTTAAAAAGCAAATCTTTTAAAAAAAACTTGGTTAAGCGTAATTTTTAAATACATTGAATAAAATATCATTATTAAATAACCCCATCTGCTGCACACCCTAACTATACATATCTAGCCATACCTCCATGTCCCATGCCCGGGGAATGTTACACTTTAAGTGATACATATAAGTGATATTAAAGAAGGGTATATTAATACACTTACATACCCACTTACCCTATACTAGTAACGGTTAATTTAACTGATGCACAAACTGATGCACATTTCGTGCGTATTGACATTAGGTATGTAATACATAATCTAAGGGTATAGCCTATGTAGCAGTGTGTGTAGTGCATTGGATAGGCATAGAACTTTCACTCAGAGCACGCCATAACTTATTGTTTATCATCAAATATTTAAAAGAATTGATTTTAAATAATATTATTTTTACTTGGTAATAATTTAGTAACTAATTAACTTAATTCTTATAATTAGTTACTAAATCTAAGTCATATAAATAGAACTTATAAAGAATTTTAAGAACTTGGATTAGTTTAGTTTATAACTTCCTTTAAATATATTCTTACTTTGTGTAAACCCTTTTTTTGCTGATTGTATTTGAACTCGTTTAACAGTACCTGTTCCTGATATAGACTTATATTTGCCAGTACCTCCGATGAATTCAAAAGTTCCTGAACCACTCTTACCTACTTCACCTGAACCTTTATATTTTGTAAAAGCAGTATCCCCATTAGCAAATAGAAATTTACATATACCACTTTCGTCATTAAATTTACCTTTTGATGTAGTAAGCCCACCCACACATTGAACAGATGAGTTATTTCCAAATTTAGTTCCATTCATAGCAACACCACTATATAAACCGTCGTATGTTACTGAAAGGTTGCCATTACCAGCATTCATAATATTTAAAGACCATGCACCATAACCCTCAAGATGTATTTTCCCAGAATGCCCATCTGCATAGGTGCTAAAATTAACAAATAAAAAACTTATAATAACTAATATTATTTTCATAAAAAAACCTCAAAATTTAGAATTATTAATATAGATAATTAACCTTAACAAAATTTAAATTATTTAAAATAAAATATTTAAAAATTCATGGAATTAAATTTAAGAAATTATTTTTTATTGTTGATATTATTTTGATTAGATTTTCTTATGTCATTCATTTTTAGAAAAAATATAAAGTTCCAAGAATTAACAAAACCCAGCAAAGAGTTTCTATACTTATAACTTTATAAAATGTTTTAAGTCTTTTTCTCATTTAAAATGTTCTTGTCTCTATTGTACCAAATATAAAATATCTAAAATAAAAGGTACGAAAATTGCACGAATTATGAAAGTAATTTTCCTTCCTTTAATTATAAGAGAGTCTTCGGGCTCTCTTTTTCTTTTATTGTCTTTTTTGGTTTATTTAAAAATTACATTATAAATAGACCAATAAGAGTTAGGACAAAGGATTGTTTTAAATGCAAAGACTGGAAAGAAGTAAGGTTGAAAAAATAGATTTGAAAACATTTTAAAATCTCACTTAATTAAACATTTAAAGAGAAATATCTAAATGTTGTCTTATGGTATAAAAGGTAATTCTTTAATATTATTTATGTGTAATTAAATTAAAAATAAAATATTTAACATCAGATTTTAATATGTTAATTTTTACCTTTACAAGGTATATGTTTTTATATCTTACTAATATTAATTACCCTGATATGGGAAATAATTTTATAGTTAAATAATATGACAAAAAAACTTTCAAGTAATTTTGACCAATGGTGGAATGACGGAGAAAATAAATTTACTAAGTTAATATTTATTTTTACAAGTTGGTGGGATGATGGAAATAGTAAACTATTAAAGGCAATTTTCATATCTTTAGCTTTCCATTTAATTTTTGCCACTTTTTGGCTTTTGTTAAAGGGATTTGACTACATAACTTAATTTATGATTGGAAAAAAATTGAACAAAAAAGGTAAACCACATTCTTATATTTTTAAATGGTATTTTTGTGCATATTTAATTATAGCAATTACAGTTGCTTACTTGGAATATGACAACTGGTTTAGCTTGTGATTTACAATTTTGATCAAATATCATTATATATAATTCTTAAGTTAACTATCCTATCTTAGCATAACCCTTATGTCCGTTAGACAGCATCACATTATAAGTTTTAAATATAAAAAAATATTACAGTTAGGTATATTTATACATAAATCTACTTTTGCTTACTAAGCACTAGTGAAAGTCAATTAGGGTAAAAAAATGGTAGACAATTTTGCACCTGCTACCACAGATACAATAATAAAAAAGCACTCTTCAGCACATGTATTCAAACTCAAGTATTGTATTGTAAGTGAATCCAACTTTCATCATCAAATAGTAATATTGTTATAATAACATCTATTTATCTAATATATTTTATTTATAATTAAACTGATTAATACATTTATAAATATTAAATGCATATTGATAATGTTTCAAATATGTATATTTGTTAATATATGATATACATAAATAAGTCAGAATTAATTTTATTTGGATTATTTATATATTCCTTACATATGATAATTTATTGAAAAACTATGAACGAATGTAAAATATGAGTACCGGTATAATTTTAGGTTTAGGTCTAATAACCATCTCCATTTGTTTTTTTGTAATGCTTAATATTCCATATTGGCTATTATTATGGAACAAAAGAAAAAATTCGGATTTAGGTTTAAATAAAAATTATCATCAATGGGTATATTCCTCAGATGATATTTTAAATAAGGTGCTTAAGTTTTGCATTTATTGTTTATATGGTTATGGTGTTTACATTTTTACAATAGAGATTTGGTCTAAATTTTTTTGAATTAATCACAATCTACCTGTAACACATTATAGCGAAACTTGATTGATCAAACTCTTTAATCCGATGATCGATGTGCACTTAAGGTAGTGTTATTTAATGTTATTGTTGTTAAATATGTAAATAAAGCTTGATACAACTTACGAAAAATGACTTGAATTAATTTAAGTAATTAAAAAACAAATCATATTCTATTTTGTGGAGATATAGATATGGACAAATATATTAATGTTAACGTCGATAAATTAGCTAATATTTATTTTGAAGGAAATGTTATTAGTAGGAATATTTTTTTTGAAGATGGTTCAAAAAAAACACTTGGTGTGATGTTGCCTGGTAAATATGTATTTAATACTCAAGTAAAAGAGAAAATGGAAATTATTTCTGGAAAACTTAGTCTAAAGCTTCCAAATTATAATGATTGGAAATTGATAGAAGCGGGAATGGATTTTAATATTCCTAAAAATTCTTCATTCAAAGTAGATGTATTAGAATTAGTTAACTACATTTGCTCTTACTACGATTAATAATATTTTTACTGTTTAATGATTAATTTAAAATAAAAGAGAAATTGAAGTGTTTATTTTTTTAAAAATTATAGTTACAGCTTTAATAATTGTTATCGTTACTGAGATAGCTAAATTTAATGACAGGATTGGTGGATTAATAGCTGCCTTACCCATTACAACATTTATTATTTTATTTTGGCTGCATTTTGAAAATAATTCAATAGAGAAAATATCTAATCATGCATCATATACATTATTATATGTACTTCCAACACTACCAATGTTTCTAGTTTTTCCTTATCTAATTAATAAATTTGGTTTTTACTGGTCAATTTTAATTAGTGTATTCATAACTACTTTATTTATAGTTTTAGTCCATATTTTAACTAAAAAATATGGGTATAAGATTTTATAAAGCCATTTGAATATTAAACTGGTAGTATTAGGGTAATAAATTTCTATAGTTCTAATTCTAGCGCTTTGAGTAATTTATGAATTTTAATTATTTTGAACATTTTACTTTAACTTTAATATGTTTATCTATATTTGTTGGAGGTATAGTTAAAGGGTCTGTAGGCATTGGAATGTCAATGTTTTCTGTTCCAATAATAGCCTTTGTTTTACCTCCCACTAAAGCGATGATGCTTTTATGTTTTCCTGTTATATTAACAAATCTTATCCAAATGAATGTAAAACAAGCAATTAGCAATAATAGATTTCTACTAATGTTCTTAATGCTTTTTATAGGAATATTAATTGGTGGAAAGTTAATATTAGAATTAAACTTTCAGGCAATTTCAATTATAATTGCATTAACTATTATTTTTTTTACATCAATTAATTTTTTTGGGTTGAATCTTAAAAATATAAATAAAAAAAATGAAAAAATATTATCTGTAATTATAGGCTTTTTTTCGGGTATACTTGGTGGTTTGTCTACATTCTACGCACCACCTATAATTACTTTTTTAGTTTCATTAAATTTGGAGAAAGAATGTTTTATAAGAACCACTGCAACAATGTATTTTTTAGCTTCAATACCATTGTATTCTTCACTTATTTATCACGGCTTAGGTAATTTCTATGATTTGTTAATAAGTTTTTTTTTAAGTGCCCCGGCATTGATAGGACAATATTTTGGGACCAAAATTAGAATGAAGTTATCAAATGAAATCTTTAAAAAGACAGTTTTATCAATTTTAATAATTATTGGATTTTCACTATTAATCAAAAATTTATAAAAAATTATTGATGGGCTAATAATTACATAATATGAAGGAATCCAATTTAAATAATTTTATTATATTTTTTATTTAGTTTAGAAAAATTGATAATTATTTAATTAAAATAATATTTTTGGTTTTTTTTATGAAACATAATATAGCTATTCTTTTAAGTGGTAACGGTTCTAATTTAAAAGCTATAATAGATAAAGGTATAAAGGTAAGTTTTGTTGCTTCTAATAATCCTAAAGCTTTAGGTTTGGAGATTGCAAAAACTGCAAATATACCTATTTATTTTTGGAATAACCTTACAGAGTTAGAAAAAGAAGTATTAAAATTAATCACTGAATATGATGTAAAATTGTTGGTACTTGCTGGATATATGAGATTGTTAAGTAAAAATTTTGTAAATTCTTTACCATCAAAATTTATAGTAAATGTTCATCCATCTTTATTGCCAAAGTATAAGGGTATGAATGCTATTAAACAAGCAATTGATGACTCTGCTAAATATACAGGCGTTACAATACATTATGTAGATGAGGGTATGGACAGCGGCTCTATAATTAAACAAAAAAGTATCAAAATTAACAAGCTTGATACTATAGAATCTTTAAAAATTCGTTTGCAAGAGATAGAACATCTTATTTATTCTAATACAATAAAATCTATCTTACATAAGTATTAACAAGATTAATATTTGGAAATTTTTATTACTTTATTGTTAATAATGTCTGGTATATAACTTTATCATTGGTGGAAGGTTGATAAGACTATGAAAATCGGAAAGGCGTCTAAATTATCAAATTTAACAGTAAAAGCTGTTAGATATTATGACAACATTGGTCTTGTTAAACCTATTCAAAACATCTTTTCAGGATATCGTGAGTATAACGACAAAGATGTTTTAAAATTAAAATTTGTAGGTAAAGCACGAAAATTTAATTTTAGTATTAATGAATGCCGGGAATTATTATCCTTATATGAAAATAAAGATAGACCTAGTAAAGATGTGAAGAAATTAACCTTGGAAAAAATTTCTCAAATAGATGAAAAGTTAAAGCAGTTACAAAATTTGAAAGATGAATTAAGTTATCTAGCTGAAAATTGTCATGGAGATGATAGACCAAATTGTCCAATTCTTGATGCTTTGTCAAAAAAATGAAAAATCTCTCTGATACAACTGTATCAATAATATTAATGATTATATCTGGTTTTAGCTTTATAATTATGCACAGTGCAGCAAAATTTTTATCAGATGAAATTCATATTTTTGAAATTTCATTTCTCAGATGTGCACTTGTAATAGTTGTACTATCTCCAGTGATATTTAAAGAAGGAAAATCTATTTTTGTAACTAAACAACCTAAATTTCAGTTATATAGAATCATAACAAATTCAATTGCCATGCTTTGTTTTTTTTATGGATTAACTTTAACAACGTTATCAGAGGTAACAGCTCTTAACTTAACAGTGCCTATTTTTACTACATTTTTAGCATTCGTGTTTTTAAAAGAAAAACTAAAAAAACATAGGATTGTTGCTCTTTTCTTAGGATTTTTTGGCGCATTAATAGTTTTAAGACCTGACATTTCACTTAATGTAGGAGGCATCTTTATACTTATTTCGTCACTAATCTGGTCAGTTTCTCTTATTTTTATAAAAAAGTTAACTGAGACAGACTCACCAGTAACAATATCTTTATATGCAGGTGTTGGAATGATACCAGCGACATTTATTGCTGCATATCCATATTTAACAATGCCAAATCTATATCAATTTTCAATAATTTTCTTTATTGCAATTACTGGAACAATAGCACAAACACTTTTAAATAGTGCATTTAAAAGAGGAGAGTTAGTAATTTTACTGCCATTAGATTATTTAAAATTAATATGGTCAGTTATAATCGGGTATACTATTTTTATGGAAAGTACACCTTTTACTTTATGGATAGGTGGTTTTTTAATTGTTGGAGCCTCTTCTTATATTGCGTGGAGAGAAAGAGCTTGAAGTCTTATAATTTTACTAATTGTTTACCTAAATTTAAACCATTTAAAATCTTTACAAGTGAAGCAGGTGCACTTTCTAATCCATCGCTTATATCCTCTTCGCCAACTAACTTTCCTTCATCATACCATTTAAGTAATTTATTATAAATTTCTTGGTATTCGTTAAGGTAGTCTAGGACCAACAAGCCTTCAATTTTAGCCCTTTTAATAAGTAATGTTCGGTTAACTCTTGGACCAACTGGTATTGGAAATGACGGCATACCAATTGTTCCACATATTACAATTCTAGCATTAACGTTTAAATTTTCCATAACTGCATCAAATTGTATTCCACCAACATTATCAAAAAAACAGTCAATTCCGTTGGGAGCTATTTTTTTCAAGGTATTAGACAGATCATTTGTTTGTTTATAATTGATAACTTCATCATAACCAAACTTACTTTTACAAATATCAGCTTTCTTATTTGAACTAGTAAGTCCTATTGTTCTGCAACCATAAATTTTAGCTAGCTGTCCCACAGCTGATCCCACACTCCCTGCAGCAGTTGTGATAACAACAACATCATTTTTGTTTGGCTTGCATATATTAATAAATCCTGCATAAGCAGTTATTCCGTTTAAACCTAAAATACCTAAATTTTTAGACAAAGGAGCCTTTTGAGGATCAATTTTTATTTGAATTTTGCTTTCATCTACTATTGAAAACTTTTGCCAACCCAACCATCCTACAACATATTCATTAACTTTAAAATTTTCATGTTTTGACGATATAATTTTTCCAACTCCAAAACTCCTCATTGTTCCATTTATAGGTACTGGTTCAGAATAGTTTTCAACATCACTTATCCAGCCTCTCATTGCTGGATCTATAGATACATATAGTACTTCTACAAGAAATTGAAGATCTTTGAGGTCATCGATTTCATTTGTTGCAGACTGAAACAAATCCTCGGTAATAGTTTTATTTGGACGTTTCTTTAGAATAATTTTTTTATTAACTAAGTTTTTAATAATTTCAAAACCCTTTAAACATATTCTGTCTTAAAAATTAAATTTAAAGCTAAATAATTTTTAAATTATTTTGACAACATTAGATGATTTCAATTTTCCAATTTCATTTGCTCTGTTAACTACATTTTGGAAGGCTTCTGACATTCCAATTCTATCAATAATGTCGCCCATAGACTCAAAAGATGAATAATAATAAACTACAAATAAGGAATCCATTTTATCTGCAATTACTGGATAAAGTGCAAAAACTTTAGTATCCTCATCTTTACCTATTTCTTCAACCTCTTCAAGCAAGTTTTTTGTTTCAGGTATATATTTTCTATCTACATCGTATTCTCTAATTAGCAGTATACTATGATTAGGAGAGGGTTGCCCATGAATACTTCTGTAAACTTCAGGACCAACTAAATGCCCGGATGGATCATCCTCTCGTGTGCTCATTAATTTAATAATTTCTTGATCTTGGCTTAATTGAGTAAAAGACTTAGTTGCAGATGTCATGTCAGGATATATTGCTGTTAATTGAAGACAGTTATTTAATTCACCTCCAATAAATGTTCCTAACCTTGCTTTAATTCCATGATTAACCATTATATCTTTGTATTTTGTAGCTCTTTCTAGAGCTATTTTTGACTTACCTAAAATTGGTCTTAATATTCTTCTTGAAACAATAGACATAACATTCTCCTTAAATAAATTAATTATAAATATTTGACTACTTATTCGTAAAGTCTTTACATTTAGATAAGTTTATTTGATTAATATTTAATCATAAATTGATAAAGTTTACTCAAGTTGTAAAACTTTAAAACATATTAATGATTTACAATTAGTATTATAATTTAAAAATAATATTTAAAAAAATAATAGGAGGTAAATTTGATAAAAAATTTAGTTTTAATAATAATTTCATTTTTGTTTTCAATAACAAGTTATGCAGATACTAAAATACCATTTACATTAGATTGGAAATTTGAAGGTCCATCGGCGCCATTTTTTAATGCAATTGATAAAGGTTATTTTAAAGATGTAGGTTTGGATGTTGAGATTTCGCCTGGTAAAGGATCATTAGATGCAATTCCAAAGGTTGCTACTGGATCATTCCCTCTTGGCTTTGCTGATATAAACTCTTTGATCAAATTTTTAGACCAAAATCCTGGTGCACCAGTCACAGCAATAATGATGATTTACGATAAACCTCCATTTGCAGTTATTGGAAGAAAATCCCTAGGTATAAAGTCACCTGCTGATCTACCTGGTTCAGTTTTAGGCGCTCCTCCACCTGATGGTGCATGGGCACAATTTCCTTCTTTTGCAAAAGCAAATGGTTTAGACATAAATAAAATAAAAGTCGAACCAGTTGGTTTTCCAACACGTGAACCTATGCTTGCTGAAGGTAAAGTTGCATCAGTAACTGGTTATTCATTTTCATCTTTTCTTAACTTAGTTCGTCTAGGAGTTCCAGAAGATGATATAACTACCATATTAATGGCTGATCACGGACTCAAGCTTTACGGTAACGCAATCATTGTTAACACTGACTTTGCTTCATCTAATGCTAAAGTTGTTAAATCTTTTCTAGGTGCAGTAGGTAAGGGTTGGAAAGATGCTGTTTCAAATCCAAGTTCTGCTATTGATGCACTTGTTAAAAGAAATCCAGCTGCTGATAAAAACTTAGAAGAAAGAAGGTTTAATTTGGCTTTAACAGGTAATGTTATGACAGATTATGTTATAAAGAATGGAATGGGTAATATTGATAAGGGACGTTTTGAAGCAGCTATTGATCAATTAAGCGAGACTTATAAATATAAAACTAAACCAAATGCAAAGTTATATTTTACAGATGCTTATTTACCAAAAGGTGGGTTTAAGTTGAAGTAATTTTAAAACAAATATAAAATAGGATGAAATTTTTCATCCTATTTCAAGGTATATTTATGTCATTAAATGTTAAAAAAGACGCCATAATAATTAAAGATGTAACGCATACCTACAAAACTGAAACTGGTTTATTACCAGTTATAAAAAATTTGACTATGAGCATACCAGAAAATGGTTTTACAGCTGTTGTTGGTCCTTCTGGATGTGGAAAATCTACCTTAACCAAATTGATTTCAGGACTTTTGCAGCCTGACGAAGGTGAGGTTTACCTCAGTGGAGTGAAAATTACTACACCTAGACCTACTGTTGGAATGGCTTTTCAAAATCCTGTTCTGTTAGAATGGCGAAGTATAATAAAAAATGTTATGTTACCATTAGAAATTGTTCCAAATAAATTAAATTTACAACAAAAAGAACAAAGAGCAAAACAATTATTGTCTTTAGTAGGTTTAGAGGGATTTGAAGAAAAAAGACCTTCTGAACTATCAGGAGGAATGCGACAAAGAGCGTCATTATGTAGAGCTTTAGTACATAAACCAAAAGTTCTTATTTTAGATGAGCCATTTGGAGCATTAGATGCGTTTACACGTGAAGATTTATGGCAAGTAATGCACAATTTAAGAAAAGAAGAACCATTCACTGGAATACTTATTACGCACGATTTGAGGGAGTCAATTTTTCTTGCTGATGAAGTTATAGTTCTTTCTGGGCGGCCAGCTTCAAAACAATTTTTTGTTAAACTACCAAAATCTAAAACACCAAAACTTGATAGCTTGTATACTTCAAAATCTATTGATATGTTAAAAACTCTTCGAAAACAAATAGAAATTGCTCAAAGTCAACAAGAGCAAAATAAATGAGACATTTTTTAGTACCATTATACGCAATCATTATTTTTCTTATTTTTTGGGAGCTTTTAGTATGGGTAAATGATTGGCCAAACTATAAAATGGCATCTCCCTCTGACATATGGCCTGCATTTTGGAAATTTAAAGTTTTATTTTTCCAATATGGTTGGGATACTCTTTGGCGAACGGTCGTAGGCTTATTTATAGCAGTAATATGTGGTGTTTTTTTAGGAATGATTATGGGTTTTTCAAAGGTTTTGCGTGAAGCAATATACCCATTATTAGTAGGATTTAATGCAATTCCAAAAGCTACTGTTGTACCTATAATTGCATTAATGTTTGTAGGACAGCACGACCTAAACACAGTTTTAATAGCTTTTATGATTTCTTTTTTTCCTATAGCTGTTTCTGTCTCGATTGGATTATCAACTTTAGAACCTGAATATAGAGATATTTTAAGGTCTTTAGGAGCATCCAAATCATTAATATTTTGGAAAATTGCATTGCCAAAAACTTTACCAGAATTTTTTGGAGCATTAAAGGTAGCTGTTACACTCGCATTTATTGGTACAAACTTGATGGAAATTGTATCCCCACATGGTAGAGGATTAGGTGCTTTGTTTGATAGTGGCAAGACAAATTCAGATTACCCTTTAATGTTTGCGGTGCTTATAGCTTTGGCATTATTAGGTATTGGTTTATATTATGTGGTAGTTGTTTTAGAAAAAATCTTTGCGGGATGGGCAGAACGTTCCACAGATTAGAAACTTAAAACTATTCATAAAATGATAATTAATTTAAATTTAAAAAATGCTTATAAAAAAAGAATTTTTAATTAAAAATATTAGAGGGGATTTCGGTAAAGGTATAATTATCGCTACAGCAAGTATATTGTATGCAATTTTCAGATTATTTAATATACTTGATAATCCAATGCTTTTTCTTGATATTTTTATGACTGGGATTTTTATTTACTCAATTTATCTTATCTTATTTAAATATGTAAAATAGTAAATTTGAGTTGATTGTTTCTATTCACTCCCGATCCAAATATATCCGTCTTTATCCATTATTGGTAGTAAATCCAATGGTATTTCTTTTATGGCTTTTGTCAGTTCCACAGCTTCTTCAGGTGCCCAGTCTGGACTAGTAGTTACCCATTTTTTTACTGCACCAGTTCTTAAACAAAATTTACTGTCATGGAATGGACACAAGAACTCGTTTTCTGTTGTAATCTGACCCATTTCAAGCGGTAAGTTCATGTGTGGACAAAGATTAGAAAAAGCTGAGAGATTATCATCATTCCTAACGATTAATATTTCTTCGTCATTATGATTAATTTTCTTTTTATCTCCGTTATTTAAATCTTTAGATAACATAATTTTATTCCAAAACATTCCGGATTCAAAAATTTTATCATCTTTAGATTCTAACGATTTTCCTTTCAATTTAGAAATTTCGTATAATGTCGATCTTTGAGATGAACCTTTTAATTTTACCCTAACAAAATCTTCAACTTCAGCTCTGTCCTCGATTTCTTTAAATGCTTCTTCTGAAATTAATAATCTTGTTTCAGCTTCTTTGTTAGCGGTTTCTACTCTACTGGCAATGTTCACAGATTGTCCAATGATACTTAGACGTTGATTTCCAGCATTCCCAAGCATACCCACTATTGCTTCTCCATAGTGAACACCTACCCTTACATCAAAATTAATATTATAATTATCCAAAAAAACTTTTTTCTTTTTATCAACATCTTCTAAAATTTCTAAAGCAGCTTGTGTACAGCGATAAACAGAGTCTATTTTGTCATCTATACCGAAAGCAGCAAGAAATGCATCACCAATGAAATTATTAATGTCACCACCATTTTTTTTAACTATTGTTCCCATGTCATCAAAATATCTATTTAGGATATACATAACATCATAGGAGGGTAATTGTTCACTTAAAGGAGTGAAAGAAACTATATCCACAAACATAAGAGCAAGATTTTTTGTACTCCCAATTGAACCAACTGAGTTTTTTGTCATTTGATTAGCTAAAATCAAATCTTTTTGATCAAGCAATAATCTTTTTACCTTTACATTACCATTAATTTTTGTTTGGCAAGCCAATCTTATGTTAGATGGTAATTCTAGTTTTTCTGATAATTTTTGTTCAGATTTACTCTTTTGAGAAACATTGTCTTCACCCTCAAGAATTTCAACTCTGCATGTAGAACACATCCCTAGGCCTCCACAGGCATGTAGGTGTTGTATGTCATTTCTTAATGATGCAGTTAATATAGTTTCATCCTTTGAAATTGATATCTCTGCATTGTCTGGTATCAAATCGATTTTAAAGACGTAATCACTCATAATTAAAATCATAATGATTATAAAAAATGAATCAACTAATGAAAAAAAACTTCCAAACTTTACACTTTTTTGATTAACTATGTCCCAATTATATTTAATAATCTTTTGGAATTTGTTTTGAAATATAAAAGCCTTCAAGAAATACAGCAAAACCCTGTATGGATCAAATTACAGTCTAAAGGTACTAACAAGAAACAACTAAACGAACAATTTTTGTCCCTAACAAAGGATGAAAAGGTGATAGCAATTGACTTGTTTGAATCTTTAAAAGTAGTTATGGAAGATTTATTAAAAAAAAATAACACACAGCATTGATAATTTAAATTGTAAACATGTTTTTTTATTTTTCTTCTGTTAATATTTTAAAAATTTTTAAAGAAATATTGTAAACTTAAAAATGTTAAAAAAAATAACTCTAATAATTTTGTTTAGTTTATATAGCTTGAAAATATACGCATTCGAACCTTATTCAGGTATTTCATGCCATAGTGATAAGGTAAAGGGCAAAGAAGAATATTTTTTTAAACATGATGAAAATCACATCTATGCTACTGCTTACAAAAGGATTAATGGACAATTCATAAAGATAGGAAATGTTGTTGGACAAAAAGTTTCATCTTTTTTACTGTTTGAAGATATGACAATCGATAAAAATTTAAATTTCGCATGGCATTTAGATATGGTCACAAAAAATTTAAAACCATTTGTATTAACTGTGGAAGATAAAAATAAGTTCGAAATGCCAGAAAAATATGATTGCATAAGTAAAAATTTTTGGTTTTAGTTAGTGAGCGTTCAAATATGGCTAAGTCTGAAATAATGATTGATAATGAAAAGACAAGAGTAACACGTTGGTCATTTGAGCCAGGTGAGGATACTGGAAAACATGTCCATGAATATGATTATGTTGTAGTACCAATGATGGATGGTAGTCTCAAAATTGTAAATCATGATGGTGAAGTATCTTATTCAAATCTTTCTAAAGGAGTAAGTTACTTCAGACAGAAAGGGGTTAACCATAACGTTATAAATCATAATGATTTCCCATATTCATTTGTTGAAATTGAATTTAAATAGAAAAAATTATTAAGGTGTGTAAATGAGTGATTCAAAGCTTATGAGTTATATTACTTCAGACTTTCAAACCAAAAGTGATATGAAAGTTGGTGAGATTGAATGGGAAAAAATTATGAATAAAAATTTTGAAAAATTCAGAAAAGCAGGCGCACTTAGGCAAATAGTTTCTCAAATATGGAATAAAGAAGGCACACTAAGGTTAGGTCATTTGTGGGAATATAAAGACAAAAAGGCTTTTGTAGAGTGTCAAAAAATTTTTAAAGAAGCAGAATTAGAATTCAAAAATAAAACAGGTATTGTATGGAAAGTTTTTTCTAATAGGGGTATCGTTTTATATGATGTAAATTATTAATGATTTATAATTCAGCAAAAAATATATTTTATGAATTATTTACATTGAATAAAATTTTTACAATTTTAATAGTTATCTTTGTTAATTTTTCACATAATTCTTATTCTTCTGAGTTGGACAACCTTTTCTTTAAATTAAAACAATCAACTAATCCCACTTTAGCAATGGTCTATGAGGTTAAAATATGGAATTTATGGCTCAATAATGGATCGACAGAAAGCAATAATAGTCAAATGCAGAAGGGTCTAGAATTATTACAAAATGGTAAATTAGATCAAGCGCTTTCACTTTTTAAAAACTTATCAAAAAAAGAACCTGTGTGGGCAGAACCTATTAATAAGATTGCAACAATTAAGTTTTTACAAGGTGATTACTTAGGCTCTATAAATGACATCAAATTAACTTTAAAATTAGAGCCAAGGCATTTTGGTGCTATATCAGGACTGGTTCAAATTAATATTATATTGAAGGAATATAAACAGGCGCTAAAAAATTTAGATTATGTTCTTAAAATACACCCATTTATAGGTATAAAAAAATTAAGACCATATATTCAAAATTTATTAAAAAAATCATCAATTTAATGATATAAACACAATGTGTTTTCAAATATTTAAAATTTTTAATGTCTCATATTTAAGATCTAAGTTTTTTTTAAAATCTGTTTTAGTTTTTTTAGATTTAATAGTCTCATATTCATAACAACTAAAACAAAGTTCAATTTTTCTTCCTTTTTGCGATTTAAAAATCTTTGTTGGAATTTTTTCAAAAGTGAAATCTGGATGCGGGTTTTTAGTTCTCTTACACCACATGCATCTTGCATCATTTTTATTATAGATAAAAGTCACTAATATCTCACTTATTTTTGTTGTTTAATAATTTTGTTATTTCTTTTAATTGTATTTCCATAGATATTATTTTTTTTTGTAAATCTATTTCAGATTTTTTTTCTTCATGACTACCATCATTTGAAATTTGTTGCATCGCATCAACAATTATACCTATAAACAAGTTTAGTATTGCGAATGTGGTAACTAAGATAAAGGGCACAAAAAACAACCAGGCCAAAGGAAATTCTTTCATTACTGGTCTTACTATGCCCATTGACCAACTTTCTAAAGTCATTATTTGGAAAAGTGTATACATCGAATTTCCTATCGTACCGAACCATTCATAAAATCTATCTCCAAAAAAAGTAGTAGTAAGGACTGAAGAAATATAAAATATCAAAATAATAATTGTACCAACAGATAGAATGCCAGGAATGGAAATAAATATAGCTTGTATTATCCTCTTCATTGAAGGGACAATTGATAACAATCTTAGAGTTCTAAAAATACGAAAGGCTCTTAAAACTGAGAAAGGACCTGATGCAGGAATAAGAGAAACTGCTACAATTAAAAAATCAAAAATATTCCAACCATCTTTAAAAAATCTTAGTTTGTAAACTACAATTTTGGAAATTAATTCAATTGTAAAAATTGTTAATGCAATTCTATCAATTAAAGACAAAATAAAACCAAATTCTGTTTTAATTTTAGGGCTGGTCTCTAGTCCGAGAGTAATTGCATTAATTATAATTACTATTGTTATAAAAGTAATAAAATACTTATTTTCTAAAATTTTTTTAATTGAATGCATTAGACTTATCTAAAATGTGTTTTAGATTGTTTTAATAAATTTATTGAATTTTACAATAGTAAATATTTATTGATTCCTATTGTAGCTTAATTCTTTACGATTGATAAATTCTTTGATTAAATAATTAATATTTAAATTAATTTATAGGTGAAATGTAATGTATGTAAGGACCATGAAAATAACATTTAAAGATAAAATGTCTAAAAATATGTTTTTTAATTACACTGATACTTAAGCAGATGCTGAGGGTTTTCAAAATGGTATATTAATGAAATTAATTTTTAGAAATCTTAACTAAATAGGGCACCTTTTATAAAACGAACTAGTCAAAAATTAATAAGATTATAGTGATGAAAATCAATGAGTAATTGGAAAACTGATTTTGAAGTAAAATTTTCACTTGAATTCAAGCATTTTAATGGAAGAAAAGAAATTAAAAATAATACGTTGATTGTAGAAGCAGAAAGTGAAGATGAAGCAATTGAAATGATAATAAATCAATATGATAATAGTGTATTTTTAAAAATAGATGAGGTTAAGAAAATTTGGAGCTACTGATTGCTGAATTATCTAAAGATAAATTTGAAATTACTGTTAAAGCAAATCAAATTACTAAACATGTTGTTTATGTCACTGATGAAATGCTTTTCAACCTAACTAAGAATAAAATTTCAAAAAAACAACTTTTAAACTTTAGTTTTAATTTCCTTCTTGAAAGAGAGACAAATACTTCGATACTTTCTTCTTTTGATCTTACAATGATCTCAAAATATTTTCCTGAATATACAAAAAAAGTCAGTCATAAATGTAATTTACAGAAATATATTTAGTAGTTAGTAATTGCAATCTTATCAATTATTTATAAATGTAACGAAAGAGATAAATTTAAAAGTTGGAAAACTTGGAAAATTTATTTTTCCAGCTGGATCTTATGTGTACACTGGATCTGCCAGAAAAAATATAGATAAAAGAATTAAAAGGCATCTTTCTAAGAAAAAAAATCTCCATTGGCATATAGATTATTTACTCAACAATGATGCTGTAAAAATTATTAATACAAAGAAATCACAAATGACTGAATGTAATTTAAATAAAAAGACAAAGGGAACAATAATTATAGATGGTTTTGGAAGTTCTGATTGTAATTTATCATGTAAAAGTCATTTGAAATTTACAGAGAATTAAGCATTAGCTGAATTATCAGCTAATGCTCTAGGAGGTTATAAATGAAAAATTAATTTTTCATTTTATTAATTAATCAAAAAATAATGACTAAAATTTGAAAAGAATGAGGTAAATTAATGGCAAATATTCAAATAAAAAGACATTTAATTTAAATTTTTGACACATCTAAATCCAATATAAACTGCTGACATATTTTTATCTTTCCTTGCTTGGTGGCTTAGGCGCATCTGTTCTTTTCCATACCACCAAGAACCACCTTTCGTAGCTTTGGTTCTTTTGTTCTCTATGTTAGCCCATTCCCAAACATTTGCACCCATGTCATACAAACCATTTATTCCTTTTTTTGTAACACCAACTTTAGAATGACCATTACCTCTTGATAATAGTTTTGAGTAATTTACATATTTTTCGAAATTACAATCTTCCAAACAATTTACACCTTCAGGTGTGTTCCCAACTGGATACTCATAAGTTTGTCCATATATAAAATTACTAGATGATATTTTTCGCACTTCCGTGTATGCCGCATATACCCACTCTTCTTCACTAGGAAGTCTTTTGTTTTTCCATTTGCAAAACATTTGAGCTTCATCAAAATTTATATGGACAGCAGGTTCATTTGATTCACCTTTTATTCCATAAGGCTTTTCCCAATTCCAGCCATCTTTTTTAACCCATCCTGAGGCATACACATAACCCCATCCTCTTTTTTCAGCTTCTGTAAAATAATTTGTAGTTTTAGTGAATTTACTGAATTCACCAATGGATACTTCAGTAAGATCAATTGAAAAATAAGAAATTTTTTGCATTCTATCATCTTTCGCCAATGCACAATTGGCAAAAAAAATAAAAGAAAGGTTAAAAAAATAATTAATCACCTTGTTAGTAAAATATTTAAATAGCATATGTCTAATTTATATTATTATGATAAATTTGTATGCTAAATATGCTATAATAATAATGATTTTAATTAACATTAATAAATTTCTATTAGATGTATAATTAAAATTTTAATGGATCAGTCTGATATGATAAATAAATTTAAAGCATGGCATATAGATTTAATTGAAAAAGTTCAAAAAATTACTGGTTTATCAAATTACCAGATAATTTGGATTAGTTTTGCTGAAGGTTTAATAATTGGGTTTTTTATTTGTTACCTTATATAAACTAGATTTACTTTCTTAAAAACACAAATTTTTATGCTTTAAAATATGTCCTTATAAAATTCACTTTCATCCATATATTTTGGATTTTTATTTCCTGTGAATGCTTGTATTTTTTTTATTAAAGCTTCAATTTCTATCTTTGAGAAATTGATTTTAGTCCATTTATTATTTTTAATTACTTCAGTTTTAATACCAGGTAGATCAACAGGTAATTTAGCTCTATTAAAGATAGTACATGAGTAAGAGCTTTTATCTTGAGAAGAAGTGAAAGAAATTACATAGTAATTATAATCAAGTTGACAAATCCCGTTAATAAACTTTAATTCTTTAAATTTCATTTTTATATAATGTTTGATTTTCTACATTCATATTTTACGTTGAGATCTTAATAATTTTTCTTGTTAATTGTTTTCAATTAACACACACGATAATTCATTAGGTAATTTATTTAATTTTATGGTTCCTTTACTCAATAAGACTGGTTTCAGTTTAAGGTTGTTTTTATCATAATGCCAGGCAAAATCTACTCCAAGGTAAGCATATTTATCTTCAAATAAAATAAATGTATCTTTTTTTTGACCAACCACCTCTCCAATTTCAATAAAATTGTTTTTTATCTTTTTGAACACCGTAGTGTACAGTTTGTTATCTCTGTTTATTTTAAAATCTAAAATTGTATTGTCATCTAAGCTTTTGCATTTAATAAAAAATGGATTTTCCTCAGCTTTAACTAATTTAATGATTAGAAATGATAAGAATAACAAAATCCAAAGAAATTTCATACTTGATAACCGAATATAATTTGAATTTACTAACTATACTAAACTTCTTAAAAGTAGACAATTTTATTTGATTAATTAAATAATGAATTAGTTAGGGTGCATCATTTTTAATCTTCAATTCAGGGAATGATATTTTAAAATGAATACTTAGCTTCCTTGCCCATACTGTTCAAGTAAAAAGGGGTATGTATATATCCAATCACATTATCAATGTCTTGAATGCAAGAGGGTTGTTGATGATTGTTGTAGTGGAGAAGTCCTAAGCTGTGATTTTCAAAAGGAACTCCAACAAGATAACCAATAAAAATTTTTAAAACTTATCGATTATCTACAATATTGGTAAAAATAGACACTTATGTTAGCTGATATTCTAGCCCTTTTAATAATATTTTTGGAAAAAATCTTAGAACATTATTGATAGAAAAATAAATTAATAATTTTTAATAGAGCTAAATGTTTCAATTGTGTCGACTTTAAATATTACTTAATGATAAGATCTTCAAAATTTACTGGAGTTAAGGTGTGACTGATTTAACAAACCGTCTTTCAAAATGTTATGCTAGTGCTATTCATGATGTGTTAAGAGAAAAGGGGTATCAGAACTGTGTCCTACCACCTGAAATACAGGCTTTAGAAAGGGGGCAAAAGCTATTTGGAGAAATTTACACAGTATCTGGTCATGTAGACAAAACACTATCTAGACACGAATCTCTTCTTTTATGGTCTCAAGTTTTATCAAAGGTTCCAAATGATAAAGTTATTGTTTGTCAACCAAATACACATTCAATTGCACTTATGGGAGAATTATCTGCTCGAGCATTAATGGTGAAAGGGACTAAAGGTTATTTAATGGATGGGCACTGTAGGGACGTTGAAGAAATTATAGATGCTAATTTTCCAGTTTTTTGTAGGTTGTCAACACCTGCTGATATCGTAGAAAGATGGAAATATAACTCTCTTGGACAACCTGTCACTATAGGAAGCGTTACGATAAGTTCAGGTGACTTTATTATAGCTGACATGGATGGAGCAGTAATAATACCCCAAAATGTAGCAGAAGAAGTAATACAAAAGACCGAAGAAGTTATGGCCACTGAAAGTAAAATGAGAAAAGCTATATTAGATGGTATGGACCCTGAAAAAGCTTATTTAAAATTTAGAAAATTTTAGTTTCTTTTTGGTCTAAATTATATGAATATTAACAGAAGAAATATTTGGTCATTATCTTGGCCTTTGATAATTGCTAATTTCACAATTCCCCTAGTAGGCCTTACCGACACTATAATTATGGGTCATATGCCCGAAAGCACATATATTGCAGCAATAGCACTTGGGGGTATAGTATTCAACTTTATGTATGCAGGATTAAATTTTTTAAGAATGGGAACAACTGGAATAGTATCTCAAAAACTAGGTTCTAAAGATTTTGATGAAGTGTTTTTAAGTTTGTTAAGACCATTAATTATAGCTCTTTTAATTGGAATCATTTTATTTTTATCAAAAGAATTTCTATTCAATTTATCAGTTTATTTTTTAACTCCTGATGAAAAATTACATAAACTATATAAAGAATATCTCTTCGTAAGAATGATTGGCTTGCCGGCTGGATTGTTGAATATAGTATTTTTAGGTTGGTTTTTTGGAATGCAAAAAACAAGAGCAGTGATGATTCAACTTATCACCATCAATGTTGTAAATGTAATTTGTTCTTTATATTTGGCAGTTGTTTTAGATTATGGAATTTTTGGTGTAGCGCTAGGTAGCGTTTTAGCACAATTTTCTGGACTTTTTATGTCAATTGTAATTTTTTCATATTCAATAAAAAAATTAAATTTAGAAACTTTAAATTTTAAAAAGTTTAAAAGTATATCAAGATTTCTTAAATTATTTTCTATTAGCAAAGATTTATTTATAAGAACAATGCTAATGGTTTCAGTTCAAGCATACGTTATCAAAAAAGCAGGTCTTATTGGTGTTGACCAGCTTGCTACAATTGAAATTTTATTAGTAATTTTTAGTTTGTCATCATATTCATTAGATGCGTTTGCACATTCTGCTGAATCTTGTGTAGGTGTTTCTATTGGTTCTCAAAATAAAAGAAATATTTATAAAGCAATAAGAATTACAACTGAATTTGCTTTATTTTTTTCAATATTTATTGGTATTATTTTGTACCTTTTCGAATTTTATCTAATTTCTATTTTTACTGATATAAGCGTATTAAGAGATTTAATATTAGGATTATGGGGATTAGTCATTATTACACCATTTATATCTATGTCAGCTTTTCAATTGGATGGAATTTTTATTGGCTCAACATTAGCTAAAGAAATGCGAAATTGTATAATATTTTCATCGTTATTTTTTTTCATTATTTTAGAATATTGGTTTGAAAATAATTTAGATTTAAAAGAGTTATATTCTTGTTTTCTTTTATTTCTAATTTCAAGGGGAGTTTTTTTAACGATATATTTACCTCGCGTTTTTAAATTGGTAAAAATTGATTAAGGTTTGATAATGATTAATGAAAAAGTAGAAACTAACAAAATATTTTTTAGAAGAATTATTTTATTAATGGTTTTTACAGTGATATTGACAGGTTTAATTCCAAGTATTTTTGATTTTGAAAAATATTATGGTATCAGTCGTTTCATAAACCCTGGCTACACATCAGTATTATTAGATGGTAAATTTGAACTATATGCTTCAATATTTATGTCTTTTTTTTCACTTATTAGTCTGATTTTAATATATTTTTTTGTGCCGATTGGGAAATATTTTTTTTTAGCATATTTTTCTTTAAATTTTTTTTTAATTATGTTTGGTGGTGATATTATCAATTATGGTTTCTTGTATCCTTTAGAATGGTTAAAAAATGTAACTGAAGCCTTATTGTTATATCAAATGTTCTTAGGTGGAAATAAAGAAAATTTTCGAACAAAAATTTAAAATTAATTTTTCATTTTATAAAATCTTGAAAATTAAATTTCATTAATTTAAATTAAAGTCTTGTTTTCAATAAAATCATTTGCTTTTTCAAATATCATTTGTTTTCTATCCTCATTCATTCTCTCCAATGATTTAACCAATATTGCAAGTCTTGGATTGCTTTTGAAAAAAGCTATATTATCATTCATAAACATCCAATATAATCCATCAACTATATCGCACCACTCATCTTTTTTATAATTACTCATTTTTAAAATGTAGTTGGAGCCACATGAATAAGGTTTCGTTGCAAATATCCCACCGTCTGCGAATGTACCCATTCCATAAACGTTAGGTACCATTACCCAGTCAGAGGAATCTACAAACATTTCCATAAACCATTTGTATATTTCATTAGGATCTATTTTTGACAGATTCATTATATTACAAATTATCATTAACCTTGGTATGTGGTGTGTGTAACCATATTTTATACAATCTTTTATTGTATCATCTAAAGGTGTGATACCAGTAGTGCCTTCATACCAATCTGTAGTTAATTTTCGATCATGTTTCCAAAAATTAGAATTTTGTTCTTCTTTCCCTTTATAATGATATATACCTCTAATAAATTCTCTCCATCCAATAATTTGCCGAATGAAACCCTCTAAGGAATTGATAGGAATTGAATTTAACTTCGCAAAGTCTAACGCTTTTTGAATGACTTCATTAGGTGTTAAAAGGCCCATATTAAGTATTGGACTAATTGCGCTATGAAAAAGAAAATTATTTTCCGAAACTACAGCATCCTCGTAATCTCCAAAATTAAAAAATTTTTCTTTAAAAAAATCATCTAACCAATTTAATGATTCTTCTCTGTTTGTTGGCATCCATAAGTTATCTGCTAAACCTGGATGGTCTTTAAATTTTAAATTAATAATTGACTTTAAATCATTGATATTATTATTTAAATTTGTATTATGAATTTTTGGTAATAAAGTATTTTTAGGAATTTTTTTTCTATTCTCTTCATCATAGGACCATTTCCCTCCAATTGGTTTATTATTCTCATCAATAAGAATATTCATTTTGGTTCTTATTTTTTGATAAAAACTTGCCATGCGTATTAGCTTTTTTTGTTCATTCGCAAACTCAAAAAAGTTATCCCTTGAAGTTAAAAACATAGGGCTTTGAAATAATTCATAATCAATATGTTTTTGATTTATAAATTTGATAATTTTATCTTCAAAATCATTGTCTTCAATTTCAAAATATTTTAATTTTTCGATATCATGATCTTCAATTACTTTAAGTAACTTATCTTCATACTTGTCATGAAAACTTTCTTCATCAATTGAATGATAAAATACAGTGTAACCATTTTGGATTAGATTATCTCTATACTGCCTCATTGACCACAAAAACATTAAAATTTTTAATTTATGATGTTTATGATTAGTAGTTAAGCCAAAATCTTCAGCCATAAAAATTTTGTTAACTTTAGTCTTTCTTATATAATCAATTGGAAATAATTGATTACCTAAAATAATTAATATTTCTTTATCAGGCATATTTTTACTCATAAACACTTAAATTAGAGGTATTTGCTTTTATAAAGTCCCAATCATATTTAACTCCTAACCCAATTCCATCAGGCACAGGAACAAAACCATCTTTATTTATACAATCAATCATATCACTGTAGCCACAAGTGTATACTGGAGCCATTGTATTAGGACAATCAGGACCGACTAGAGCAACTTCATAAAAATTCGTATTTCTAGTAGCAGCCATTACATGCCTATGAGCTGGTCCGCAGGCATGGATTTCAACATCTACTCCAAAAGATTCTGCTAAGTGTGAGATTTTTATTGCTCCAGTTATGCCCATGTCATATTCCGGATCAGATCTAAGAAAGTCAGTTCCTCCAGCAATAAGAAAATCACATTTGGTTTCTAACCCTCTAATATGTTCAGTTTGCAATATTGGAGTTTTTAACATCTCCCTAAGACGTTTATGTGAAAAAGCAGACACTCCACTATCTCTATATGGATCTTCTAACCAAAAGAAATTTGCTTCATCACATGCTTTCCCAACATATAGTGCATCGGCAAAAGTTTTCAGTTGGCATGCTGGATCAAGCATTAAAGTCATTTTATCTCCAACTTTTTTTGCCACATGTAAAACATTTTCTGCTTCTTCTTTTGCATTTCCTTCATGCCACCCGTGTATTTTAAAGGCTTTGTAACCCATATCAGAACATTGTTCAGCAAAATCAGCAAAAGCTTCCTTACTATCTAAACCACCATTTCTGTCACCATGATAAGTACTTGCATATGCTTTGAGATATTTTCTGTAACTTCCTAATAATACAGCAATTGAACAATTTAATTTCTTACCAGCCCAATCCCACAATGCAATATCTAATGGGCCATGGCCCATATGATCAAACTGCCGAAGTTCTCTTTTGAAGTCATCATATATTTTTTCTCTTTCTTCAGCATTATATTCTAATAATTTGGGAGCCAACATTTTAGCTTGTGCGCAAGCTGCCTGATTGCCTCCCCAGTGAGTAACATACTCACCCCTACATCCATCCTTAGTTTCGATTACAACCGCAAACTTATCTAATTTAATAGATTGGCCCTTAGAATATCCCACTGCTCCAATTGTGTTAGCATTAGTCAATAGTCCTAAATTTATTGCTGCGTGTGTAAACTCGTGTATTTCAACTTTTTTAATTCGGTTCATTTTTTTCCCATTCAAAATATACATAGACAAAATTTAAAAAACTTATATGTATGTAACTACTAGTAAAAATTTTAAGAATTATTATTTAAAAATAATTATTACTTTATTTCATGTAAAGGAAATTAAATGAATTTAAATGATTGTCATAACTTTCAAGATTTTAGAAAACTAGCTAGAAAAAGACTTCCTTCACCTATATTTCACTACATAGATGGCGCAGCCGATGATGAAGTTACATATAATAGAAATACTGCTGCTTATAATGATGCTGATTTAATACCAAATGTACTTAGAGGGGTTGAAAATGTTGATTTATCCACAACTATTTTTGGAAAAAAATTAGATTTACCCTTTTATTGTGCTCCAACTGCTTTACAAAGACTATTTCATTATGATGGAGAAAGAGCTGTTGGAAAAGCAGCACAAAAATTTGGAACTATGTTTGGAGTATCATCATTAGGAACAGTTAGTGTTGAAGAGATATCTTCTATCGTTTCAACACCTAAAATGTTTCAATTTTATTTTCATAAAGACAGGGGTCTTAATGACAGTATGCTTGAGAGAGTTAAAGCAGCTAAGTTTGATGTTTTGGCCCTTACTGTTGATACAATCACAGGAGGCAATCGAGAAAGAGATCTTAGAACTGGCTTTACATCGCCACCTAGACTAACTCTGGCTAGTTTATTTAGTTTTGCATCTAAGCCAATGTGGGCAATAAATTATTTGACAAAACCTAAATTTGAATTACCACAACTACAAGATCATGTGAGTGAAGGAACAAACACAGCAACGTCTATAGGTAACTATTTTTCATCAATGTTAGACCAATCTATGAATTGGAAAGATGCTGAACGTTTATCTTCAAAGTGGGGTGGTCATTTTGCACTAAAGGGTATAATGAGTGTTGAAGATGCCAAAAAAGCTGTTGATATTGGCTGTACTGGTATAATGGTTTCAAATCATGGTGGTAGACAATTAGATGGAGCAAGAGCACCTTTTGATCAATTAGCTGAAATTGTTGATGCTGTAGGAGATAAAATTGATGTTATTTGTGAAGGTGGAATCCAAAGAGGCACTCATATATTAAAAGCATTATCAGTTGGTGCAAAAGCTTGCTCTGGTGGAAGGTTATATTTATATGCTTTAGCTGCAGCTGGTCAAAAGGGTGTTGAAAAAGCTTTAGGTATATATCGAAGTGAAATTGAAAGAGATATGAAACTAATGGGATGCACTAGCATTAAAGAATTAAATAGATCAAATATAAAATTTAGATAAAAAATTAAATTGGCAAATTATTGAAATCAAATTTGAAACTAATTTCAAGAGTTTTTTTAATAACTTCAGTTCCTAAAACAACTTGGAGTTCATATAAACCTGATAATATCACGCCAAAATTAGAGACTTTTTTTTTATTATGTTTCGGTTTGTTTTTATTTGGTCTAGGTGAAAGTATATTAATAATTTCTCTAAATGGCGTTACACCGTGGACAGTCTTAGCCGAGGGCATCGCTAAGAAATTTAATATTGGGGTAGGTTTATCCACGTTTTATATAAGTTGTACGGTATTAATTTTATGGTTCCCGTTAAAACTTAAACCTGGATTAGGCACTATCATGAATATAATTATAATTGCATTAACAATGGGTGGTTTAATACCATTAATTCAATTTTTTAATAAAATCTTTAATCCTTTTTTTTTATCTTTTTTGGGAACATTTATAGTTGCTTTTGGTAGTGGTATTTATTTAGTTGCTAACCTTGGCCCTGGGACTAGAGATGGTTTAATGACTGGAATTGCTAAAAACTATGACAAACCTATTAGCTTAATTCGTTTCAGCATAGAATTTTTTATAGTTTTTTTAGGTTGGCTTTTAGGAGGTACTTTTGGCATTGGAACAATTATTTTTGCAATTTTTATAGGACCATTTATATCATTAAGCCTAAAGTTAATTCCAATGTTAAAAAGATAATAACTTAAATTGTTTTTGCAAAAAGCATTATACCAAGGATGACTAATGTTACTAAAATACAGTTTCTAAACTGTTTTTGATTAATCTTATCCCTTATTTTTGTTCCTATCTGTTGAGCTATCAAAGCTGGTATTATTAATAATAAGCTCACAATAAGATCTTGCTTTGTAGCAAATCCATAATAAATTAATGAACCATATAAAGGAAAAGATCCAATAAAGTACATAGTTGATACTGTTCTTACAAATTTCTCTTTTGGTAAGTCTACTGCAACTAAATAAGCTAACATTGGTGGCCCGTAGACTGTTGACAATCCTCCCAATATTCCAGATCCAAAACCAATTATAGATGTTATTATTCTTTCGTGTTTTTTATTAATATTATTATTAATTTTAAAACCAAAACAATTAACTAAAGCTGCAAATATTATTAAAATTGCGATTATTTGCGTGATAGTATTAAGATTAATTTCAAGTATAAGCCTAGCACCTATGATTAGTCCAAAAACCAGGAATAAAAACATTGGCAAAAACCTGTAGCTACTGATACCCTGTTTTAATTTCATTTGTAAAAAATTAGTTAAAAAAATTGGAGCACAAAGTAAAACCATTGCTGTGGTAACTGGCACTGCGAATGCAATTAATGGCAAAGCAACCATTGGCATCCCAAATCCAATAGTGCCTTTTATTATTCCACCGGCCATTACTGCTAATATTATCACAATTACTATTGTTGGGTCATTATACATTGTTAATCTTTAAAAAGTATGTCATTGATAGTAACGTTTGTATTATAACACTTAACAAGTAAAGCTCTAATTTTGTTTAGTTAAATGAATGATTTGATAAATTTTCTTAAAACCAGAAGGTCTACAACTGCTAAAACTATGATTGCCGGTCATCTTAACGAAAGTGATCTAGCTGATATTTTAGCTTGTGGTATCAGAGTGCCAGATCATGGTGCTTTAAATCCTTGGTCTTTAACTGTTATTAGAGAAAAAGCAAGATCTAGAATAGGTAAAAAGATTTTAGTTCCTGAATATATTCTAAAAAATCCTGATGCAACACCAGAAGAATTAGATTTTGAAAAAAATAGATTTTTAAGAGCTAGTGCAGTAATAGCAGTATTATTTAAACCAGTTTCACATCCTAAAATACCTTTATGGGAAATGGAATTATCTACTGGAGCAGTATGTTCAAATATACTTGTTGCCGCCCAATCTTTAGGTTATGCCGCTCAATGGCTAACTGAATGGTACTCTTACAATAATAAAATGATAAAAGAAATTGGTGGGAATCCTAAAACTGATAAAATAGCAGGTTTCATTTATGTTGGAGATAAAGAAAAAGAGCCAGTTGAAAGAAGAAGGCCAAAAACAGAAAACGTGATTAATTTTTTAACAGAATAATTTCAAATTTCTTGTTCTTTTAGGCAATTTTCAAAAATTTCCTTATCAACATTCCCACCAGATGCGATTACTAAAACATTCTTATTTGTAATATCTATTTTTCTGAAAATGGCAGCAGCTAGCGCGACTGCACCACCTGGTTCCAAAACAATCTTAAGATGATTAAATGCTGTTTTCATTGCACTCAAGGTTTCTTCATCTGTAACTGATATTCCAGAGGTTAGATTTAATCTGTTAATTTCAAAAGTAATTTTCCCAGGTTTTTCGGCTAATAACGCATCACAAATAGATTTATGTTTCATTGAATTTGAAATTATACATTTTTTTTCAAGAGACTTTTTTGTGTCATCAAAATTCTCAGGTTCAACAGAATATATTTTAGCATTTTTAAATTTTTCTTTTATTGCTGTACTAATTCCAGCAATAAGGCCACCACCACCGCAACAACATAAAACAATGTCAGGAGTAATATTAATTTGATTTAATTGATCGATACTTTCTATACCTGCAGTACCTTGTCCAATTATAACATTTTCATCATCAAATGGAGGAATAATCGTAGCATTTAATTCCTTAGCCATTTTTTTCCCAATTTCTTCTCTATTTTCTTTGTTCCTGTCATATTTTATAATAGTGGCACCCCAAAAAGCAGTTCCATTCAGTTTGGCTTTAGGTGAATCTTCTGGCATTACAATTGTTGATTGACGACCTGTTATTTTTGATGCAGCAGCAACTGCTTGTGCGTGATTTCCACTTGACCAGGCCACAACTTTTTTAATATCTGACGGAAGCTGTAGAATTGAATTCATAGCCCCTCTAAACTTAAATGCTCCTATAGTCTGAAGGTTTTCCGCTTTTAAAAAAATATTAGATCCTAACTTTTCATTAATGTATTTAGATTGCAGTATAGGTGTTCTTATAATTTTACCCTCTAATCTTTTAGATGCCTCTAAAATAGAATTATATGTTACTTTACTATTAACCATTTATATATTTCTAGATTCTTTATTGTATATCTTGTTAAATTTAAATGACATGAGTATGATAAACAAATTATTTTTTTTGTGGAGGTATTTTATGTTATTTCATGGTTCATACACTGCTTTATTAACTCCATTTAAAGATAATAAAGTAGATTTTGATGCTTATAGAAAATTAATAGATTTTCAGATAGAAAATGGAACAAATGGCTTAGTTCCAGTTGGAACAACTGGCGAATCGCCCACTTTGTCTCATGATGAACATAAGAAACTTGTAGAAGTGTGTATAGACCAGTCAAATAGAAGAGTTCCTGTTATAGCAGGAGCAGGTTCAAACTCTACAAATGAAGCTGTTGATTTTGTTAAACATGCATGTTCTGCTGGAGCTGATGGTTTGTTAGTTGTTACGCCTTATTATAATAAACCTACGCAGTCAGGATTAATAGCTCATTATAATGAACTTATTAAAAATTCAAGTAAACCAATAATAATATATGATATACCAGGTCGTTCTGTAATAAAGATGAATGATTCTACCATGGCTAAACTAGCTGAAAATGAACTAATAGTTGGTACAAAAGATGCAACTGCTGATTTAGCAAGACCTACGAGGTTACAAAATTTAATTGGTGAGGATTTTATTCAATTATCTGGTGAAGATGGTACGGCATTGGCTTATTTAGCTGCAGGAGGTCATGGTTGTATATCTGTTACATCAAATATTGCCCCAAAATTACTTTCAAGGATGCACAATGCATGGAAACAAGGAGATATTTTAACTGCTCAAGAAATAAATAAAAAAATAATGCCTTTACATGACGCATTATTTTATGAAACAAGCCCAGGTCCACTTAAATATGCTGCATCTTTATTAGGACTATGTTCATCTGAGGCAAGACTTCCAATTGTAGAAATTGAGGAAGTAAGTAAAAAAAACGTTAAAGATGCTCTTGGAAAAGCAGGATTACTCTAATTACTTGTATTTTGAATGAATAAAAAAAAACTAAATAAAGGTATTTCTCAAAGTAGAATTGCAGAGAATAGGCGTGCTAAATTTGATTATTTAATTATTGATACTGTAGAAGCTGGGATTGTATTGTTAGGCAGTGAAGTTAAAAGTTTAAGACTTGGTAGAGCCAGCATTAATGAATCATATGCGACTAATGAATTTGGACAAATCGTTTTAGTAAATTCGAATATTCCAGAATACAACTTAGCTGCATCTGGTCAAAACCACAATCCTAAAAGAGTTAGGCGTCTTTTAGTTCATAAAAAAGAAAGAGACAAAATCTTAGGACTTATTAAGAAAGATGGATGTACAGTTGTGCCTCTAAGTTTGTATTTCAATAATAAAGGTTTGGCCAAAATATCTCTAGGAATTGCAGAAGGCAAAAAGAAAGTTGATAAAAGAGAAGTAATTAAAAAGCGAGACTGGGATAGAGAAAAACATAGAATATTAAAAAACAACAATTAATTCTTGTATTTTTAAAAGATTAACCTCTATATCGATTTATGCAAAATCAAAAAATAATAATTGGTATCGGTGGCAATATTAATTCTGAGGATGGATCTCATCCTATTAAGGTTGCCATAAAAGCAATCAGATATTTCAAAGAATATTCAATTGATGCTATTAGACAGTCAAGCTGGTATGAGACTGAACCAATACCTAAAAGTGAACAGCCAAATTTTTTTAATTGTATTGTTTTTGCAAATACAATTTTAAATGAGTTAGATGTTTTAAATTCATTACATGAAATAGAAAATAAACTAGGAAGAAGAAGAAGGGTAGTAAATGAAGCTAGGGTTATCGATTTAGATCTTATTGATTATTCAAATAAAATATTAAAAAATAAACAAATTGAAATTCCTCATCCACGAGCTCATCAAAGAAGATTTGTAATGGAACCTTTAGCCGAATTAGACAAAAACTGGGTTCATCCAGTTTTGAAAATAAATTCTAAAACAATATTAAAAAATTTAGATAATCAAAACATTAAGATTTTTAATGAAAAAGAAATTTTAATTTGATTTTCTTTTATATTTAATCTAAAAAATTTATTTTTAGATAATTATGGGAATGTTAGAATGGCTCGTGTAACTGTAGAAGATTGTGTAAAAAAAATACCTAACAGGTTTGATCTTGTTATAGCTGCTGCGCAACGCTCAAGGGAAATTTCAAACGGTATCGCAATAGAGGTTGAAAGAGATAATGATAAAAATCCAGTTGTATCATTACGTGAAATTGCTTCTGAAGCAGTTGACGCTGAAAGTTTGCAAGAAAGATTTATACGCTCTATGCAGAAGAATTTAAACAAAGAAGATACTGATATTGAAGAAGAAGCTTCATTAGAAGAAGAATTTGCAGCATATCTAAATGAATCAAAATCTGAAACTAATACTAATGAAGACGTAATTTTCAATCAAGTCAGACAAGAAGATGAAGGTTCTTTTGAAGATATCTCTGAAGAAATGATAAAAAATGAAGATTAATATTTTTCAATCATTTAATATAGATAAGTCATTTTTTATGATATAATATCATGTGATGAATATAACAGCATCGCAACTTTATAAAAAAATCTCTAAATATGATGGTTTTGTTTCACGTAAGGCCATTAACAAAGCCTACAATTTATCCAAAAAAGCACATGCTAATCAATTTCGGGGTAGTGGTGAAGCTTATTTTACTCATCCCCTGGCTGTAGCTAATTATTTAGTTCATATGAAATTAGATACCTCTACAATTATTACAGCACTCCTTCATGATGTTGTTGAAGATAGTGAAATTACTCTAAAAAATATTGAAGATGAATTTGGACCTGAAATATCAAAACTTGTTGATGGAGTAACTAAACTATCTAAGTTAGATTTGAAATTTGGATTTGCTCAAGCAGAAAATTTTCGAAAACTTTTGTTAGCATCTTCCGATGATATAAGAGTTTTGTTGGTAAAATTAGCTGACAGATTACATAATATTAGAACCATTGATGGCATCAAAGATGATACAAAAAGATCCAAAATTTGTTTTGAAACCTTAGAGATTTTTGCTCCATTAGCAGAGCGGCTGGGTATTAATGCTATTCAAAGAGAATTAGAAGATAGATGTTTTGCTGTTTTGAAACCAGAAACTCGTACTTCAATATTAAAGCGCTTAAAATTAATATATTCTCAAGATGAATTAAACATCCCGGACATTACAAAAGAAATTGAAACTCTTTTAAATAAAAATAATATAAAATGTTTGGTAACAGGTAGAGTTAAAAGTAGTTACTCAATTTGGAAAAAAATGCAATATAAAAATTTAAGCATGGATCAATTGTCTGATATAATGGCATTTAGAGTTATTGTTGATGATGTTCCTAGCTGCTATAAAAGTTTAGGATTATTACATCAAGAATATACTGCTATAATGGGGCGTTTTAAGGATTATATTTCTGCTCCAAAAAGAAACGGTTATCAATCACTTCATTCAAGCTTAATTGGGCCCAAAAAAACAAGAATAGAAGTACAAATAAGAACTTCAGTTATGAATGAATTTGCTCTTAATGGAATCGCTGCACATTGGATTCACAAAGAGGGCGCAAAATGGTCTGAAGGTGTTAAATATAAATGGGTCAGAGAATTAATTCAGATCATCGAAGAAAGTAGTGAGCCAGAAGAATTTTTAGAAAATACCAAATTAGAAATGTATAATGATCAGATTTTTTGTTTTACACCAAAGGGAAATTTAATAATTTTACCAAAAGGAGCAAACGCAATTGACTTTTCATACGCAGTTCATTCTGAAATTGGCAATTCCGCAGTTGGTGCAAAAATTAATAATAAGAATAGATTAATAACTACAGAAATTAAAAATGGCGATCAAGTGGAAATTTTAACCTCTAAAAGTGGTTTTCCAGATCCAAAGTGGTTAGAAACATGTATTACTGGAAAGGCTAAATCAGCAATAAAAAGATTTTTAAGAAACAGAGAGATAAAAGAATTTTTACAATTAGGAACAGCGTTGCTCCAAAAAGAATATAGACAACAAAATAAAAGAATGCATGAAAAAAGTTTAATTAGAGTAATTAATGAATATGGACTTTCTGATTTAGAAGAATTGCTAATTGAAATTGGAAAAGGAAATATAAAATCAAGAGATGTCTTAAATTATTTATATCCAGAACAACAAAATTCTAAAAATAAACTACCAAAATTAAAAAAACCTTCCTTAAAAGAAACTATGAAAATTAAGGGTGTTATCTCTGGAATGGCAATTCATTATGCACATTGTTGTCATCCTCTGCCAGGTGAGAGGATTGTTGGTATAGTTACTAGTGGTAAAGGAATAACTGTTCATGCTTTAGATTGTTATGCATTAGAAAAATTTAATGATATGCCCGAGGTATGGCTGGAAATTTCATGGGACAGGGAGGGTGAAACTTTCCATAAAGGTAGTTTGGTAACAATATTGTCAAATGAGCCTGGTAGTTTAGCTGATGTTACTAAAATAATTAGTCTAAATAATGGAAATATATCTAACATTCAAGTGATATCAAGAGATTTAGATTTTTATAAATTTAATATTGATTTAGAAGTTAGAAACTTAAGTCATTTAAATCAAATAATTGCAGCAATAAGGCTATCTCATTTTGTAGAAAGTGTGCATAGAGGTAAAGAATAGGTGGAGTGTTTACATAATCAATTTTAATTCATGTTACAGAAACTTAGCAAATAAGGTTTATAGAATTGTATCTTATTACAAACTAAGATTAGCTCGTTTACCTGACTCTAATTATGCTATTTCTTCAGGCTTTGCATGTGGGGCAATGGTTTCTTTTACTCCTCTTCTAGGTTTACATTTTGTTTTAGCTGTAGTTTTTGCTTATTTGATAAGGGGTAACTTTATAGCAGCATTAATCGGAACAGTGGTTGGAAATCCTATAACTTTTCCGTTTATTTGGGGATTAATATATAAAGTTGGTACTTATCTTACAAATATTAAGTTACAGAAAATAACTCATGAAATAAACTTTGACATGATAGTAAACCAAACTTACGAGATCTTTTTCCCAATGCTTGTAGGTGGTATTATTATAGCGCCATTGGTATGGATTATAACTTATTATGTTATTTATAGTTTTATTGCTTCTTACAAGAAAAGAAAACACAAAAAAACTAAAGGTTATTAAGATGAAAAGATATATTAGGTTAGGTATAAATATTGACCACGTTGCTACATTGAGGAATGCTCGAGGTGAAAATTATCCAGAAGTAACTCAGGCAGCAAAGATTGTAGAAAAATCTGGTGCAGATTTAATAACTGTGCACGTAAGAGAAGATAGGAGACATATAAATGAAAAGGATTTAGGTGACATTTTGAATGTTGTTAGTATACCTGTTAATCTTGAAATTGGAGCAAATTTAGAAATGGTCAAGATTGCAATTGAATATAAGCCCAAATGCGTATGCTTTGTACCAGAAAAGCGACAGGAAATTACTACAGAAGGTGGTTTAGATGTAGTAAATAATTTTGATAAATTAAAAAAAATTCTTAAATTATTTTCAAGTAATAATATAAACGTTGCTATTTTTATTGATCCAGATAGGGACCAATTGATTGCCACTCAAAAATTAGGTGTAAAAACAATTGAGTTTCATACTGGAAGTTACGCAAATGCCTTTATAAAAAAAAATAATGTTGAATTAGAATTAAAAAAAATAACTGAAAGCGTTGCTTTTGCAAAAAAATTAGGTTTTAGTTGCCATGCTGGTCACGGCTTAACTTATGATAATGTAAGTTCGATTGTAGCTATAGATGATATTCTTGAGTTAAATATAGGACATTTTATTATAGCTAATTCTATTTTTGACGGTCTAGAAAGTTCAATATTAAAAATGCGTAAGATTATTTCTAAAGCAATTAAATGATTATTGGAATTGGAACAGATATTCTGAATTTAGAGAGACTCAAAAAAATTATAAATAAATATGATCAAAAATTTATTGATCGTATTTATGGGAAGAATGAGATTCAATTTTCAAAGAATAAATTAAATAACTCAATCAATTATTTTGGAAAAAGGTTTTCAGCCAAAGAAGCAACTTGGAAAGCCTTAAGCCCTAGCAGAGGCGAAGGATTATTTTTTAGAGAAATAGAAATTTTAAATGACATTAATGGTAGACCATATTTATTTTTTTCAGGCAAAACAAAAATATATATTGAAAAAAAAGAAAAAAATTTCAAAGCTAAATTAAAATTTGATATTTCTTTGTCTGATGAAACTCCATTTGTTATTGCTTTTGTCGTAATTTCACTTGCTCCTTATGTTTAGCTATTGCATAAAGATAATAAATTTTAAATAACCCACCCTTTTGGAGTGTATTTTATGAAAAATTCCTTAAAAGAGTTGACTAAGACTCTTCTAATTGCAGGCTCAATAGCAATTTTTTTTCGTTCATTTTTTTTTGAGCCTTTCAATATTCCATCAGGGTCTATGATTCCAACCTTGTTAATAGGTGACTATTTATTTGTCTCAAAATACTCTTATGGGTATTCAAAATTTAGTTTTCCTTTTGGATTGGGGCCTATAAAAGATAGAGTATTATACAAAACTCCACAAAGAGGGGATGTGATTGTATTCAGAAAACCTGGAGATGAAACAATTGACTATATTAAAAGACTAGTTGCTCTTCCAAATGACACAGTACAAGTCAAAAATGGTATTCTTTATATTAATTCAAAAAAAGCTAAAAGAATTAAAACTAATATAGGGATAATGAAAAATGTATTTGGTGACGAAAAAGTTTTTACACAATATGAAGAGATTTTTGAAGGATCAAAATCACATCAGATAATTGAGGCAAGCGACACTGATCCTTTTGACGATACCATTTTATTTAAGGTACCACCAAACCATTTTTTCTTTATGGGTGATAATAGAGACAATAGTAGGGACAGTAGAACACCAGATGTTGGTTTTGTGCCAAAGAAAAATTTAATTGGTAAGGCAGAAATTATTTTTTTCTCCCATAATAGCTCTGCTTCAATTTTTGAGTTTTGGAAGTGGCACAAAGCAATAAGATTTTCAAGGATTGGTAAGGCGATAGAATAATGTATATCAACAAATTAGAAAAAAAAATTAATTATAAATTCAAAAATATTGATTTGTTAGAAGAAGCATTAACTCATTCTAGTTTTAAAAAAAAATTGAAAATTGAAAATATGAATTATGAAAGATTGGAGTTTCTTGGTGATAGAGTTTTAGGCTTGGTATTATCAGAATATCTGTTTAAAACCTTTCCTAATGCTAAAGAAGGTGTTTTAGACAATTATTTTCAAAAATTTGCCAATCAAGAATATCTATTTAATTATGCAAAAAAAATTAAACTTTCAAATTTTTTAAAGACACAAAAAGGTGATAATTTAGAAAGTAATAAATCTATATTGAGTGATGTTGTTGAAGCAATAATTGGAGCAATTTACATTGACACAGGATTAAATTGTTGTAAAAATTTTATTATAAATAACGTTGTTGATAAAGACTCGATTTATTCTAAACCTCTAAAACATCCTAAATCCATGCTTCAAGAATATTGTTTAAATCAATTTAACATTTTGCCCAAATACAGTGTCTTAAATAAAACTGGAAATGAACATCAACCTATTTATGAAGTTTCTGTATCTATAGAAAATCATGATATGGTTTCTGCAACTGGTTCTAATTTAAAAAAAGCTGAAGAAGCTGCTGCAAAAAAACTATTAAATATTTTAAAAATTTAAAGATATTTAATATAAATGTTGTATTAATAATTTGGAAAAAAATAGACTTGAAATCAGGTTTTGTAAATTTAGTTGGAATTCCGAACTCAGGCAAATCTACTCTTATAAACAAGTTAGTAGGCAAAAAAATTTCTATAGTATCTCAAAAAGTGCAAACTACAAGATTTTGTATACGTGGAATATGTAATGTTAACTTGACTAGTAAACTGAAATCTCAAATAATTTTTGTTGATACACCTGGTATTTTTTTTCCAAAAAGAAGACTTGAAAAAGCTATGGTATCTTCTGCATGGTCTGAGCTAAATTTGACTGATAAAGTGGTTTTTATTCATGATGTTAAAAAAAAAATAGACAATAATACTAAAGAAATTATTGAAAAAATTTTTCAAATAAAATCAGATGTAATTTTAGTTTTAAATAAAATTGATTTGTTACCTAAAGAAGCTCTTCTTAAAAAAATTTCTGAAATTGAAAATTTATATAATTTTGAAGAAACTTTTTTGATTTCTGCAAGGAATGGAAGCGGTTGTAATAAGTTAATAAAATATTTAGCGATAAAAATGCCAGCTCATTCTTTTTTTTATGATGAAAATACTATATCAGATCTACCTCAATCAATTTTAGCTTCTGAAATCACAAGGGAAAAATTATTCAGAAATCTCAATCAAGAATTGCCCTATAATCTTACAGTTGAAACACAAAAATGGGTAATTAATACTGATAAAAGTATAAATATCCAGCAAACAATATACATAAATAAACAAAGTTACAAACCTATAATATTAGGTAAGCAAGGTCAAAACCTAAAAAGAATTGGTACTTTGGCTCGTAAAGAACTTCAAAAACTATTAGGATGTAAAATTCATTTATTTTTACACATAAAATTCAAAAAAAATTGGATGGATGACCCATCTAAATACTCATCTGTTGGTTTGAATTATAATGCCTGAATGGAATGATGTTGGGATAATATTATCTGCAAAAAAATATGGTGAAAAAGGTCTAATTATTAATGTTTTGACAGAGTCACACGGACGTTATGTGGGTTGGATTAATAATTATAAAACAAAAAGTATTACATCTAGTGTTTTACCTGGAAATTTAGTTAAAGTAACTTGGAAATCTAGAATAATTGAACAAATGGGCAACTTTAAAATTGAACTAATTTCCTCAATTTCAGGAAAAATTTTTGATGAAAAACTTAAATTACAAGCTTTAACATCATTATGTTCATTGTTAGAAAAATTTTTACCTGAAAGACAACGTTATAATGAGGTTTTTTATGGAACAAGGGCCTTTCTAAACGTTTTAGCTATCAATAATGAAGTTAATGATAAACTATGGATCAAAGGGTATGTAAAATGGGAAATTGGTTTATTATCATCAATTGGTTTTTCTTTAGATTTAAAACAATGCGTTGTAACTGGACAAAAAAATAATTTATACTATGTTAGCCCAAAAACTGGCAAAGCAGTATCTAAGGATGGAGCTGGAAAATTTGCTCCTAAACTCCTAAGATTACCAATGTTTTTAGGAGGTGCAGAAGTCATTGGATCAAGTCTGCATCAGGATATTATGATGGGATTAGATATAACCACTTATTTCTTCAAGAATAAATTATTATCATCTATAAATGACGCTAAAAGTATTAATTTACCAAATCCTAGAGATAGATTAGAAAACATGTTAAAAAAACTATAAATATAGAGAGAAATTTTATGGAAAACGAAGATTTACAAAATCAAAATATTAGCCTTACTCCTTTTTCAAAAGCAATCTCTGAACGATATCTTTCGTATGCATTGTCAACAATAACTTCAAGATCTTTACCAGATGTAAGAGATGGTTTAAAGCCTGTTCATAGAAGAGTTTTGTTTGCGATGATGCAATTAAAACTTAATCATAATGTATCATTTAAAAAATCTGCCCGCGTCGTAGGTGATGTGATGGGAAAATTTCATCCTCATGGTGATGCAGCAATTTATGAATCGATGGTACGAATGGCTCAGGAATTTGCATTGAGATATCCTCTAGTAGATGGGCAAGGAAATTTTGGTAACATTGATGGAGATAATGCAGCAGCTATGAGATACACAGAGGCAAGGATGTCCAAGGCTGCAGAATTATTATTGGCAGATATTGATAAAGATACTGTGGATTTTAGGGTTACCTATGATGATGAAGGTAAAGAGCCTGTTGTATTACCTTCTGCTTTTCCTAATTTGTTGGCAAATGGATCACAAGGTATTGCGGTTGGGATGGCAACTTCAATTCCTCCTCATAATATTAACGAATTAATTGACGCCCTTCTGCATTTAATTAAATTTCCAAATGCTACAGATATTAAGATTTCTAATTTTGTAAAAGGACCAGATTTTCCTACTGGAGGTATTCTAGTTGAACCACAATCATCAATTGAAAACTCTTACAAAAACGGGAAAGGAAGTTTCAGGTTAAGAGCTAGATGGATTGTTGAAAATATAAAGGGTGGACAATGGAAAATAATTATATGTGAAATTCCTTACCAAGTTCAAAAAAGTAGATTGTTAGAAAAAATCTCTGAGTTGATGGATAATAAATCACTTCCAATGCTTTCTGATATAAGAGATGAAAGTACAGAAAATGTTAGAATAGTTATTGAGCCAAAAAGTCGAAATTTATCACCTGAAATGATTATGGAAACACTTTTTAAAAAAACTGACTTAGAGGTTAGAGTTTCTCTTAATTTGAATGTAATTGATGATAAAAATATACCTGGTGTCAAATCTTTAAAGGATGCACTAAAATCATGGTTAGATCATAGGCAAATCATCCTTCAAAGAAAAAGTAAATATAGATTAAATCAAATTGAAAATAGAATTAATATTTTAAATGGTTATATAATTGTATATTTAAACATTGATAAAGTAATCGAAATCATAAGAGAAGAAGATAGTCCTAAAGAAGTTTTAATTTCTTATTTTACAATAAATGAAATTCAAGCTAATGCTATTTTAGATATGCGTCTACGTTCACTTAGAAAGTTAGAGGAAATTGAACTTAGAAATGAACTTAGTAAATTAGAAAATGAACAAAACAATCTAAATGAAATTTTGAGTAACATGGATGCTCAATGGAAAGAAATTTATTCAGATATAAAAAATCTAAAGAAAGATTTTCAAGATATTTCATCCAGAAAAACAGAAATCAGTGAATTACCTCTAGTTGAAGAATTCGACGAAGATCAATTTGTAATTAAAGAACCAATTACAGTTATACTGTCTGATCAAGGTTGGATCAGAACTCAAAAAAATCATTTAAATGATGATGTAGAACTTAAATATAAGGAAGGCGATAAAGAAAAATTTAAGATACATGCCTTTTCCACTGATAAGATAATTTTCTTTGCAGACAATGGAAGGTTTTTTTGCGTTTCTGCAAACAAACTTCCATCTGGAAGAGGTTTTGGAGAACCTTTATCTCTTACTATAGATCTCAAAACAGAAAATAAAATTATATCTTGTTTTCCATTTTTTGAAGGAAATATAGTTCTAGCGCTTGAATCAGGTCATGGGTTTAAAATTAATACTTCTAATATTGTTGCACAAACAAAATCTGGAAAACAAATATTAAATTCTAAAGGTGATAATAAAGCAAAAGTATGTAAAAAAATAGAAGGAGATACTATTGCTATTGTTGGGAATAATAGAAAACTATTAGTATATTCAATAGATGAAGTTCCAGAATTAAATAAAGGTAAAGGTGTCATACTTCAGAGGTATAAAGATGGCACACTGTCTGATATCACTACATTTAATAAAGCAGATGGAATTGTTTGGAAAATGACTGGTGGACGTCAAAGAACAGAAAAAGATTTATTAACATGGCAAGGCAAAAGAGGAGGTGCTGGTAGGATGGTACCTAATGGATTTCCAAGGCCACCAATTTTTAATTAAATTTAGATTAGCGTATTATGTAAAATTATAATTTGATCAATATTTATGCAAATTTACTTTGGCTGATTTATTTTTAAATAATTAAACAAATATCTTTAAATTACATTTAAATTTGTGTACTAATGATACCAATAAATTCTAATCTTAAATAACAATATAAAATATAGGGAGTCGTTTTATGAAACGTAGAGATTTTATTAGTAAAGCTGGTGTAGGCGTTGTTGCAGGTGTCGCTGGAGCTTCTACACTTTCAGCTCCTGCTATAGCAGGAGGACATAAGGAAATTAACATTGTATCAACTTGGCCAAGAGATTTTCCAGGTTTAGGTTTATCAGCACAAAGATTATCAGCTAGAATTACTGAATTATCAAAAGGTAAGTTAAAGGTCAATTATTTTGCTGCAGGTGAAAAAGTTGGAGCATTTGATGTTTTTGACGAAGTTGCATCTGGAAACTCACAAGCTTACATTGCTGCAGATTATTATTGGAAAGGTAAGCATCCTGGTTTTGCTTATTTTACAGCCGTACCGTTCGGCATGACTACTGTTGAATGGAATGCTTGGATTAAGTTTGGCGGTGGACAAGAGCTTTGGGATAAAATGTCTGGTGAGTTTGGCCTTAAAGCTCTTCCATGTGGTGGAACTGGCACACAAGCTGGTGGATGGTTTAACAAGGAAATAAATTCAAGTGAAGATTTAAAAGGTTTAAAAATGAGGATTCCTGGGTTAGGCGGAACTGTTATGTCTAAACTTGGCGCTTCTCCAGTTTCATTACCAGGTGGACAAATATATGAGAATTTAGTATCTGGCTCAATTGATGCTACAGAGTGGGTTGGTCCTTATAATGATTATTTCATGAAATTTTATGAAGCTGCTAAATATTATTACACAGGTGGTATGCATGAGCCAGGTTCATGTCTAGCTTTAGCATTTAATGCAAGTTTCTGGGGTAAGTTAACAGATAATGAAAAGGCTCTCATTACTGCTGCTTCTATGGAAGAACATGCAGCTCAATATGAAGAAACATGTGCTAAAAATGGTGAATACCTTGCAAAACTCATTAATGAACATGGTACTAAGGTAAAATCATTTAATGATGATGTATGGGATTCATTTGGAGAGGCTGCAGCAGAAGTTTTTGAAGAAACAAGAAATCATTCTGCATTAGCTAAAGAAATAGATGATGCCTATCAAGCATTTTTAAAAGAATGTGGAAGTATGATGGCAAAGTTTGAAATTTCATACGTCAACCAAAGAAATAGAGTCTTAGGACTTTCATAAAATAATAACTGGAGGTCAGCTAAGAGCTGACCTCTATTCAAAATATGGATAAAAATATTTATACTTATTACCGATTATTTGGATGGTCAATATTAGCTATTATTTTTGCTTTTTTGATTGATAATATATTAATGGTCGGCTTTCGATTTCCTGGCATTTTATCTTTGACTGACGGTTTTTCACTATTCTCATCAATTGAATTAGTCATTTATATATTTTCCTTATGTCTTGTGTTTTATTTTATACCTAAATACAAGAACCAATCTCTAAGAAATGACTCCAAATTTTTACATAATTTTAATATTTATATTATTCGTTCTTGTTTTTGGGTAATTTTTTTAATTGGAATAGTTGATATTTCAATTGCTTTCTTAAGAGTTGAAAAAATCTTTGATCTTTTTTTAACCAAAGATATCACTGCTCAATTTACAAGACCCGTTTTTGTTGGTAGTTATATTCACATTCCATTAATTATTATTGGTTTTATTCTTGGCTTATTCACTAGAACATTAGGTTTCCATTGGTTATCTCTTTTAATAGTTTTAAGCGAACTTGTTATAGTAATTACCAGATTTATTTTTTCATATGAACAAACATTTATGGGAGATCTTGTGCGTTATTGGTATGCAGGTTTATTTTTATTTGCATCAGCATATACGCTTTATGATGAAGGTCATGTTAGGGTAGATATTTTGTATCAAGGACTAAAAGATAGAACAAAAGGTCTTGTAAATTCAGTTGGATCAATAACACTTGGTGTATCTACCTCATTAACAATTATCTTTATAGGATTTAATGGGAAACAATCAATAATTAATAGTCCAGTACTAAATTTTGAAATAACACAACAGGGTAGTGTTGGTATGTTTATAAAATATCACCTTGCTATGTTTCTGGGTATTTTTGGTATAACAATGCTTATTCAATTTATAAGTTATTTTTTTGAATCTCTTGCTGATTATCATGGTGAAGAAGGGAAACGAATTATAGAAGATCAGTTAGGGCATTAATAAATGGAACTTTTATTTTTAGCATTATTAATAATTTTGATGGCTATTTCTCTTGGATCAGGTTTTCCAGTTGCCTTTGCTTTACCTGGCTCAGCTATAATTTCTATAGGTGCTGCTGCTCTTTTTGGATATTTATTTGAAAATAATGCAGATGCATATTTTTATTCTGGTGGGCCATCTGAATGGTTGTCTGCAGGAGTTACTAATCTTAGAGGTGTTTATTGGGAGGTTGAAAGAGACACATTAATAGCTATTCCTTTATTTATTTTTATGGGTTTAATGCTTCAAAGATCTAAAATTGCTGAAGATTTGTTAGTAACAATGGCCCAACTTTTTGGACCTGTTCGTGGTGGTTTAGGAATTTCAGTTGTTTTTGTTGGTGCATTACTGGCTGCTACAACTGGAATTGTTGGTGCAACTGTCGTAGCGATGGGATTAATATCTTTGCCAGCCATGCTTAGAAATAAATATTCAGCACCTCTTGCTACCGGAACAATTGCTGCATCTGGCACTTTAGGACAAATAATTCCCCCATCAATTGTTTTAATCATTTTAGCTGATCAACTTGCAACAGCTTCGGATCAAGCAAGCACAATGAGAAAAGCTCTCTATAAAGAAGCAACTGGTCAAATATCAATGCCGTCAGTATTTGATGTTGTTTCTACTAGTGCAGGAGAAATGTTTTTAGGAGCTTTTCTACCTGGTATTTTGCTTGTAGGCATATATATGCTTTTTATTTTGGTACTAGCTTTTGTTTCGCCTAAAAGTGCACCCTCAGTTCCATATGAGGGGAAAATGGATAAAAAATTCTGGCTAAATGTTATGTTGATACTAATACCTCCACTTACATTGATTATACTAGTATTAGGCTCGATTATTACTGGAATTGCTACTGTTAATCAGGCTGGTGCAATAGGCGCAGCTGGAGCTATTATTATGGCAGGTTACAGGCAAACAGAAGGAAAAAAATCCTCATTGTATCCAGCTATCTTAGTTTTAATCGCAATATTACTTTTGGCATATGCAGTCAGCAATTATACAATGAATGTAAAACTTATTAATACGTTTGAGGATAAAATAGGTATTTTCATAGGTGTTTTAGGATCGTTTATCTTATTTTTTGCACTTGCATGGAGTAGTTGGAGGCTATTTAAGCTAAATAACACAATGCAAAGTGTAATGATGGAAACAGCTAAAACAACTTCTTTAGTTTTCATCATACTTTTAGGTGCTGCTATGCTTACTGCTGCTTTTAGGGCATTTGGAGGAGAAGAACTTGTGAAAGAATATTTAAATTCTCTGCCTGGTGGTTTTTGGTCAAAATTTGTTATTGTTATGTTAGTAATTTTTATATTGGGTTTTTTCCTAGATTTTATCGAAATTGCAGTTGTTGTAGTACCAATTGTTGCTCCTATTTTACTTGCTGATCCTTCAGCAAATATAACGGCTGTCTGGCTAGGGGTAATGATTGGTTTGAATATTCAGACCTCTTTTTTAACTCCTCCTTTTGGTTTTGCTTTGTTTTATTTAAGAGGTGTTGCTTCAAAAGCAGTTAAGACTATCCAAATGTATAAGGGTGTAGTGCCATTTATAACTCTACAATTGATAGCCTTAGCAGTTGTGGGCTCATACCCGTTTTTAGTAAATTATTTACCAAATAGATTAAATTTTCTTTCAGAAACATCTCCTCCTCCTAAGAATCCAAAATTACAATTGTGTACAGAAAAATATATGAAAGAAAATGTCTTAAATTCAAATAGTTTAACTAAAGTTTCAGTTAAAGATTTATCTAAAGCTGATTTGTCTTCAATGCCCAAGAAATATT
>CACJFI010000002.1 GCA_902592615.1 uncultured SAR116 cluster alpha proteobacterium
AATAAAGAAGAAATATGGAGTTATCTAAGTTTTCTCTATAAGAAGTTAGAAACCGAGGAAAATTGGGATCATTCAACATTAGACAAAGCTGAAATTATTCATAGTTCTAAAAATGCTGTTCAGTGCAGTGTTGAATTTAATAGAAGAGATAAGAATAAGAAAAGTTATGCAAAAGCAGTAGGTATATTTACTTCAACAAAAAAAAATGGCAAATGGGGATTACAATTAAGAATAATGATACCAGCTTCAGACAATGTAACTTTGGCTGGAGCAAACATTAAATAAATCAACTATTGATTATTTTTGTTCACCATCCTCAACCATGTGCATTAAAAGCATGGAAAGAATTTGCAATGGGGCTGATTTACTTGTCTGCACGTTATGGGATCTAAGGCACAAAGCAATATCAATATTGGATTTATTTATATATTTTAGTACCATAAGATAATTATCAAAAAAATTAAACTATAATTCCAATGAAGTTAGAAAATAAATTAAAAGAGAAACTATTAAATAAAAAAAAGGTTCTCGGTTGCTGGACAAGCCTAGATAATGAGATAACTTCAGAATTACTTGCTCTAGTTGGATTTGATTTTTTGTTGATTGATCATGAACATGGTTATGGTGATGTAAAAGGCATAACTAGACAAATACTATCGCTCAAAGAAACTGAATGTTCCCCTTTGGTAAGAATGCCAAAAGATGACGAGGTGTATGTAAAGAAAACTTTAGATGCTGGGGTAAATAGTCTGATGTTTCCATTAGTGAATAATAAAAAAGAGGCTGAAAATATTGTGGAGATGTGTAGATATGCGCCTAAAGGTTATAGGGGAATGTATATCAGCAGAGCTTCAAATTATGGGATGAACATAAAGAAATATTATGAAACTATTGAAAAAAATTTGTTGATAGTGTGTCAAATTGAAACCTCCGAAGGCGTTTCTAATATTGAAGAAATATCAGAAGTTGATGGTATTGATATGTTGTTTATTGGTCCGATGGATCTCTCTACTAGTATTGGTAAGTTTGGACAATTTAGCGATCCAGTATTTATAGAAACTGTTAGTTTAGCAAAAGAAAAAATAATGAATTCTAAAAAGTTTTCTGGAATGATGCCCTATGGAAATTATGATTGGAAAGATGTGTTTTCACAAGGTTTTGATTTAACTACAGCAGGTACAGAACTTTCAATATTAAGAGATTCAGCAATTTCAATCATAAAGGAGTTTCATAATTTAAGGATAAACAAATGAATAAAACTAAATTTAATATTAATTATTAAAAGGGAGATTAATTTGAAAAAACCTTTAGTTAAGAGTTTGTCTGTTATTACTGTAAATGTACCTTTAAAAAGACCTATCGTGGCCTCATTAGGAACATTTGAATATTGGCCGTATGTGCTAGTTGAAATATCTTTAAGCGATGGAACAATTGGTAAAGGTTATATTGGTCCATACTTAGTAAATTATACCCAAACTATTACGTTAGCCATGAAAGAGCTTTTTAAAAATTTTCAAAATAGAGAAATTGCTCCTTACCAGTTTTATAATGAAGGTTTGAACCATTTAAGTTTACTAGGAAGATCAGGAATTGCTCTTTATGCTTTAGCCGGTCTAGACATAGCATTCTGGGATGCTAGTTCTAAAATATGTAATGAGCCATTATGTGTTCACTTAGGTGGATCAGTAGATAAGGTTAAGGCATATAACTCTAGTGGATTATGGCTAGATGATCCCCAAACATTATATGATGAAGCATTGACACTAATATCTGAAGGAAATTTTGATGCTGTAAAGGTTAGATTAGGTAGAAAAAAATTAGATGAAGACCTCAAAGCAATTGAAAATGTTAAAAAAGGCATTGGGGTTAATTCAGAACTTCTTTGTGATTTCAATCAATGCTTATCACTACCAGAAGCAATACATAGGTTAAATGATTTAGATGAACAGGGATTATATTGGTTTGAGGAACCAATAAAATATTATGAGTTTGAAGGTTACAAAGAATTAAGAAAAAGAATGAAAACACCAATCATTTTAGGAGAAAACTTTCATGGTTATGATGATGCTTTTAATGCTTTAAAAAATCAAATTTCAGATTTTATAATGCCAGATTTATTAAGGATAGGTGGTGTAAGTGGTTGGCTCAAAACTGCATCTATTGCTGAAGCATTTCAAATATCTGTTTCTTCTCATTTGTATCACGAAGTCTCATCACATTTAATGCGAGTAACACCGACTGCAGGTTATTTAGAGTGGACTAGATGGTCCGACATTATTTTAGAAGAGCCATATGAATTAAGTGATGGACACGTAGTAATACCTGATAAAATAGGCACTGGTATTGATTTTAATAAAGAGACTATAAAAAAATATGAGTTCAAACATTAAAATTATTTTATATGTAAATTAAAGAATTAAATAAATTAAAATAAATAGCGGAAGCAACAATGTTAAAAAAACATCAAATATGTGGTCTGATGGATCATCTCAAAATAAATAAAGCATTTATTGCTAGTCAATGTTCAAATGACATTGAAGATTTTTGTTCAGAATATCATAATAAGATCCTTGGTTTAAGCTTAGTGGTCCCAATTACTATTAACTCAAAAAAGTTTTCAGAACTTGACCAAAAAATCATGGTCTTAAAGAGTGAATTTGGCGTTACAGCTAACTCAATTAACACATTAAAGAATAAAATAAATAATTTAGAAATTATTCAATTGAATAATTACGAAGCTCTTGCTTGGTCTGATATTTGTGAAGATAAATCAAATGAAACATGTGAAGCATTAATTTCATTTTTTAAGGGCTTAAATATAGAAAACTACTCTGTAAATATAAATAATCAAGAAGGACAATTTGAAAATATTTCTTATAAAGTGATTGGTGAAGGCCCCCCACTTTTACTATTTCCATTTTTTTTATCTGCTAAACAATGGAACCCTATAATTAAAAAATTATCTGATTTTTTCACGCTAGTTATAATTGGTGGAAAAGATTTTGGAGCAATTCCTTCGTTAGAAGATAGAGCAGAGTTACCTACTTATAAAGCAATGCTAGAAACATTAGTATCGAATATGAATATTTCCAAAAACGGTAAAGTTTTAGAATTAGGTTGTGGCCCTGCTTCATTATGTAGACAAGTATTAAAACTTAGAAAAGATTTGTCGCTGGTTGGTGTTGATATAAATGAATATTTGTTAACAGAGGGTAGTAAAATTGCTCAAGATCAAAATTTCAAAGTTAATCCTTTTTTTAAGGATAATTCTCAACCTTCAAGATCAAATTTAAAACCTAATGAACTTAATTTGTCTTATAGTGATGCTACTAACATTTCATTTCCAGATAATTTTTTTGACGCAGTTTACTCAGTTACTGTACTTGAGGAATGTGATGCACAGAAATCAATTGCTGAAATCAAAAGAGTTCTTAAACCTGGTGGTGTTGCTGGAATTGTGGTTAGAGCATTAGATGCACCTCAATGGTGGAATATAAAAGTTTCAGATTCAGTTAACAAAATTATCAGTGTACCACCTCAAATGGTATCTCCAAAAGGTGTTGCTGACATGTCTTTATATGAAAAAATAAAACTGGCAAATTTTAAAAATATTCTTTCATATCCCTTTTGGTTTACAGCTTCTTCAGGTAATAACAGTTATATATATGACATGTATTACGGGAGAGCACGACAACTATTAAATAACAAGCAACAAGAAGAATTTGACAAAGAAATAAAAAATGTAAATGAAAAAAGTCAATCTATTTTATCAGTACCACTTCATTGTTGTATCGGATATAAGTAGAAATAATATATATTTAAAAACAGAAAACCTGACGACCGGTTGGCATGATGGTTGGTATAAAGAATAAAATAACAATAAAAAATCTCAAAAACCGAAATCTTTAAGGGCGATCTAAGTTATTGATTTTATTGATATAGTTGGTTGCGGGGGTAGGATTTGAACCTACGACCTTCAGGTTATGAGCCTGACGAGCTACCGGGCTGCTCCACCCCGCGTCATGCTTTTAAATTATTGTAAGGCTAGAAGGCCTGGCAACGACTTACTCTCCCACACCTTAAGATGCAGTACCATCAGCGCAACAGAGCTTCACGTTCGAGTTCGGAATGGGATCGGGTGGGACATCTGCACTATAATCACCAGGCCATCAAGCCTTACAACATTGAAGAAAATGATCCAAATAAAACTTACTGTTACATTCGTTGAAAGCAGATACCGACTTCTACTTTCATGACGGTCACGATCAAGCCGATCGAACTATTAGTACTAGTTAGCTTCACACATTACTGCGCTTCCACACCTAGCCTATCAACGTGGTAGTCTTCCACGGTTCTCGGCGAATCCTAGTTTTGAGGGAGGCTTCCCGCTTAGATGCTTTCAGCAGTTATCCTTTCCGCACATAGCTACCCAGCGATGCCGCTGGCGCGACAACTGGTACACCAGAGGTGCGTCCATCCCGGTCCTCTCGTACTAGGGACAGCTCCTCTCAAGATTCGAACACCCACGGCAGATAGGGACCGAACTGTCTCACGACGTTCTAAACCCAGCTCACGTACCACTTTAATTGGCGAACAGCCAAACCCTTGGGACCTGCTCCAGCCCCAGGATGTGATGAGCCGACATCGAGGTGCCAAACACCCCCGTCGATGTGAACTCTTGGGGGGTATCAGCCTGTTATCCCCGGCGTACCTTTTATCCGTTGAGCGATGGCCCTTCCACACAGAACCACCGGATCACTATGACCGACTTTCGTCTCTGTTCGACTTGTCAGTCTCACAGTCAGGCAGGCTTATGCCATTGCACTCAACAACCGATGTCCGACCGGTTTGAGCCTACCATCGCGCGCCTCCGTTACCATTTGGGAGGCGACCGCCCCAGTCAAACTACCCACCATGCAGGGTCCCGGACCAGGATAACTGGCCACGGTTAGACAACAGAAAGCAGAAGGGTGGTATCTCAAGGATGGCTCCCTCATAGCTAGCGCTACAAGTTCCAAGCCTCCCACCTATCCTGCACATCGGCTTCCTGATGCCACTGCAAAGCTGTAGTAAAGGTGCACGGGGTCTTTCCGTCTGACCGCGGGTACCCCGCATCTTCACGGGGAATTCAATTTCGCTGAGTTGATGTTGGAGACAGCGGGGAAGTCGTTACGCCATTCGTGCAGGTCGGAACTTACCCGACAAGGAATTTCGCTACCTTAGGACCGTTATAGTTACGGCCGCCGTTTACTGGGGCTTCAATTCGCTGCTTGCACAACTCCTCTTAACCTTCCAGCACCGGGCAGGCGTCGGACCCTATACGTCGTGTTGCCACTTTGCAGAGCCCTATGTTTTTAATAAACAGTCGCTACCCCCTATTTTATGCTACCTATTTCTGGTTGCCCAGAGTAGGTCACCCTTATTCCGAAGTTACGGGTGCATTTTGCCGAGTTCCTTCAACATCATTCTCCCAAGCGCCTTGGTATTCTCTACCTGCCCACCTGTGTCGGTTTAGGGTACGGTCTTAATGATGGAGCTATTTCCTGGGACGATTTCACTGCAAATACAATCCGATAAGTAATTACAATTTACATCATCCGTCACTACCATCAGGTCACGGAATATTAACCGTGTTCCCATCGACTACTGCTTTCGCACTTATCTTAGGGGCCGACTAACCCTGCGTGGATTAACCTTGCGCAGGAACCCTTGGGCTTTCGGCGAGAGTGTTTCTCACACTCTTTATCGCTACTCATGTCAGCATTCTCACTTCTGATACCTCCAATAATACTCACGTATTACCTTCAGCGGCTTACAGAACGCTCCGCTACCATGCCTTACGGCATCCACAGCTTCGGTGTATGGCTTTAGCCCCGTTACATCTTCGGCGCAGGCCGGCTTATTTAGACCAGTGAGCTGTTACGCTTTCTTTAAAGGATGGCTGCTTCTAAGCCAACCTCCTGGCTGTCTTGGCCTTCCCACATCCTTTCCCACTTAGCCATAACTTAGGGACCTTAGCTGGTGGTCTGGGCTCTTTCCCTCTTGTCCAAGGACCTTAGCACCCATGGACTGTCTGCTATACTGTACTTACCGGTATTCGGAGTTTGGTTAGGTTTGGTAAGGCTCGCGCCCCCCTAGCCCATCCAGTGCTCTACCCCCGGCAGTAATATATAACGCACTACCTAAATAGTTTTCGCGGAGAACCAGCTATCTCCGGGTTTGATTGGCCTTTCACCCCTAGCCACAGGTCATCCCCGTCTTTTTCAACAGACGTGGGTTCGGTCCTCCAGTGCGTGTTACCGCACCTTCAACCTGCCCATAGCTAGATCACCCGGTTTCGGGTCTAATCCATCGAACTAAATCGCACTATTAATACTCGCTTTCGCTTCGCCTACACCTAACGGCTTAAGCTTGCTCAATAAATTAACTCGCTGACCCATTATACAAAAGGTACGCAGTTACTACTTAATGTAGCTCCTACTGTTTGTAAGCATTCGGTTTCAGGTCTGTTTCACTCCCCTCATAGGGGTTCTTTTCACCTTTCCCTCACGGTACTTGTTCGCTATCGGTCACAGAGTAGTACTTAGGCTTGGAGGGTGGTCCCCCCATATTCAAGCAGGATTTCTCGTGTCCCGCCCTACTCAAGGACCAAAATGAAACTTTACCCATACAGGGCTATCACCTACTATGGCTGACCTTTCCAGATCATTCTGGTTGTTTTCAAATTGGCCACTGGCCTGGTCCGCGTTCGCTCGTCACTACTAACGGAGTCTCGGTTGATGTCCTTTCCTCCAGCTACTTAGATATTTCAGTTCGCTGGGTTTGCCTCCCTTGCGGGATAAACCAAAATGGTTTGGGTTTCCCCATTCGGAAATCTGCGGATCAAAGCCTACTCACGACTCCCCACAGCTTATCGCAGCGTGTCACGTCCTTCATCGCCTCTCTGTACCAAGGCATCCACCAAATGCTCTTCAAGACGCTTGATCGGACCGTACATGAAAGTAGTAACCGGTCAGACAACCATTACTACGATGAAAAATAAACTTGATTATTTTTATTGTACAATCCGTAAGCTGGATAGCATTTTATAATGCTACCACATTATTTGGGATCATTTCACAAACTATTTCAAACAGATTAACATATTTCAGTAAATATTAGCTGTTTTGTTAAAAATTTGAACTTTACAGTCAGTGGTAGGCACGGGCAGATTTGAACTGCCGACCTCACGATTATCAGTCGTGCGCTCTAACCAACTGAGCTACGCGCCTATAGCTGTAGCAAAACTATAATTTAATAAGTTCAAAAAGAAGAAATTCAAAGACGGCGGTAAAAATCTTGTATTTTCCTTAGAAAGGAGGTGATCCAGCCGCAGGTTCCCCTACGGCTACCTTGTTACGACTTCACCCCAGTCGCTGACCCTACCGTGGCCGGCTCCCCCCTAAAAGGTTAGGATACCGTCTTCGGGTAAAACCAACTCCCATGGTGTGACGGGCGGTGTGTACAAGGCCCGGGAACGTATTCACCGTAGCATGCTGATCTACGATTACTAGCGATTCCAACTTCATGCTCTCGAGTTGCAGAGAACAATCCGAACTGAGACGGCTTTTAGGGATTTGCTCCAGGTTGCCCTATTGCATCCCTTTGTCACCGCCATTGTAGCACGTGTGTAGCCCAGCCCATAAGGGCCATGAGGACTTGACGTCATCCTCGCCTTCCTCCTGGTCATCCCAGGCAGTTTCTCTAGAGTGCCCAGCCGAACTGATGGCAACTAAAGATGAGGGTTGCGCTCGTTGCGGGACTTAACCCAACATCTCACGACACGAGCTGACGACAGCCATGCAGCACCTGTGTTGAAGCCAGCCGAACTGAAGGAAATCATCTCTGATAACCAAACTTCACATGTCAAGGGCTGGTAAGGTTCTGCGCGTTGCTTCGAATTAAACCACATGCTCCACCGCTTGTGCGGGCCCCCGTCAATTCCTTTGAGTTTTAATCTTGCGACCGTACTTCCCAGGCGGTGTGCTTAGTGCGTTAGCTGCGACACTGAAAGGTAACCTTCCAACATCTAGCACACATCGTTTACGGCGTGGACTACCAGGGTATCTAATCCTGTTTGCTCCCCACGCTTTCGCTCCTGAGCGTCAGAAAATAGCCAGAAAGTCGCTTTCGCCACTGGTGTTCTTCCCAATATCTACGAATTTCACCTCTACACTGGGAGTTCCACTTTCCTCTCTATTTCTCTAGCTTGCTAGTATTAAACGCAGTTCCCAGGTTGAGCCCGGGGGTTTCACGTCTAACTGTTCAAGCAGCCTGCGAGCCCTTTACGCCCAATAATTCCGAATAACGCTCGCCCCCTTCGTATTACCGCGGCTGCTGGCACGAAGTTAGCCGGGGCTTCTTCTACGGCTACCGTCATCATCTTCACCGTTGAAAGTGCTTTACAACCCTAGGGCCTTCATCACACACGCGGCATTGCTGGATCAGAGTTGCCTCCATTGTCCAATATTCCCCACTGCTGCCTCCCGTAGGAGTCTGGGCCGTGTCTCAGTCCCAGTGTGGCTGATCATCCTCTCAGACCAGCTACTGATCGTAGCCTTGGTAAGCCATTACCCTACCAACAAGCTAATCAGACGCGGGCCCCTCTTTCAGCGGCTGACCTTTCCCCCGAAGGGCGTATACGGTATTAGCGTTCGTTTCCAAACGTTGTCCCGAACTAAAAGGTAGGTTCCCACGCGTTACTCACCCGTGCGCCACTAGATCCGAAAATCTCGTTCGACTTGCATGTGTTAGGCATGCCGCCAGCGTTCATTCTGAGCCAGGATCAAACTCTTAGGTTTGATGGGTATGAATTAAAAAATTCAACCGAAAAGGTAAACATACCTTCACACTCAAGTTACTGACAAACAAATTAAATTTGTTTATATCATTATGGTAAATTGCGCGATCCAATAGACAACCTTATATACTATCATACAAAACAGATAACCGCCGTCTATGAATCTCTTCTTAAAATTAACAATATCAAACAGATTACTTCATAAAAGAAGTATTTTCGATTAAAACATAACCGAAAGGGGTTTATACTCACCATATTAACATATGTCAAACTTAAAAGACAAAAATAATTTAAAAATTTTGTTTTTTTTTTTTTATGATTTTCTTAATAAAAATATTAGTTTAAATCTACAACTAAAATTGTAGTCTTGACTTTTTAAAAATATAAGTTCAATATCGCTCAGAATATGAAAAAAGCATTTAAATATATATTGTTAAAGCATTTTCTTACTGTATTAGGTTCGTTTACAATATTACTATTTTGTTTTCTCACAAATAAGGTTAATTCAACATCAATAAAAAATAATGAAAAAAATTTTCCTATCGAACGACCTTTAAACCTTTTTAATCTTGAAGAATCAGCTGACACAATTTTCAATTTAGTGCAGAAAGTTGGCGGAAAGCCAGTAGCAAACATTCAAAAAACAAGACTTAAAAAAAATGAGAATTTAAGCTCGCTATTAAAAAGAATTAATTTTGAACCTAATCATATTATTAAAATTATAAATTCAATCAAAAAACTTAATAAAGGTCCAAAAATATTAAGTTCTTTACCCATTGGAATGATCATAAATTATTCAAATCCATCCAGTCTTACCGGTGGGGCGCTAAAATTAAACTATACTAAAACTAGAGATATTTTCGTATGGCAAGATGTAAAAAATGAATATAATTCACAAGTATTTTTGAGACCTACTCGAACTGAAGAAACGTTGATTACTGGTGTAATTAATAATAATTTATATATATCTGCTCTTAAATCAGGAATCCCCGAAAATACTTTATTAGAAATGATTAGCTTACTTGGCTTCTCAATAGATTTTCAAAGAGAAATTCGTTCAGGTGATAGTTTTGAAGTTTTGTTTACAAAAAAAATTGATACTTTGAGTAATTTCATTATTGAAACAAAACCAATAAAATATGTGTCTATGAATTTATCTGGAAATAAGTTAAACTTTTTCAGTTATAAAGATAAATTTGGGTTACCACAATATTATGACGAAAATGGTAAATCTTCAAAAAGAACAATTATGAAAACACCAATAAATGGTGCAAGATTATCAAGTAGATATGGAAATAGAAAACATCCTATTTTAGGTTATACAAAAATGCATAGAGGACTTGACTTTGCAGCGCCTTCTGGAACACCAGTTTTTGCTGCTGGAGACGGAATTATAGAAAAAGCAGGATGGTATGGGTCATATGGCAAATATATTAAGATTAGACATACTGGAACTTACAAGACTGCATATGCACACTTATCAGGATTTCATAAAAATGTTAGAATTGGAAAAAGAGTTCTACAAGGAAAAATAATTGGGTATGTAGGAACTACTGGAAGATCAACTGGACCACATTTACATTATGAAGTAATAAAAAATAACATACAAGTTAACCCTTTAAAGATAAAGCTACCTGCAGGGAAAAACGTTTCTAAAGAAAACCTTGTTGATTACAAAAATCACATTAAGAGTATACTTAACCAAAAGATTGCTCTTGAAAAATCTAATCAAAATAACGTAATAGCTATAAACAATCATAATATGTCAAATAAATTAATCTTTAATTAATTAATCTACTCTTATATCAATTTTATTATCAATTGTATCTAAAAATAATGTTTTACCATCTTTGACTTCATTATTTATTATTAATTCACTTATTCTATCTTCAATAATATTCCTTATTTCTCTTTTTATCGGCCTTGCTCCATATTCTGGATCATAGCCCGTTAAGGCAAGTAGATTATTAACTTCAGAGGTCCACTCAATAGAAATATTATTATTTGATAGCCTTTTCCTTAGGTAATTTAATTGTATTTCAACAATTTTACTAACGTGAGATTTACCTAATTTTGAGAAAAATAAAATTTCATCTAATCTATTTATAAATTCGGGTTTTAACACTGACTTCACTGAACTCATTATTTCTTTTTTTATAAAATTATTTTTTTCACTTTTTACTCCAAAATCTATGTTAGATTTAAAGTGTTGTGCTCCAATATTACTTGTCAATATTATAATTGTGTTTGTAAAATCAACAGTTTTTCCGTGACTGTCTGTTAATCTTCCATCATCCATAATTTGTAAGAGTAAATTTAAAACATCAATATGCGCTTTTTCAATTTCATCAAATAATATTACTCTATAGGGTCTGCGCCTTACTGCTTCAGTTAAAATGCCACCTTCATCATAACCAATATAACCAGGAGGTGCTCCAATCAATCTAGATATGGAATGTTTTTCCATATATTCAGACATATCTATTCTTATCAAAGAGTCTAATTCATTAAATAAAAATTGAGCTAAAGATTTAGCAGTTTCTGTTTTACCAATCCCAGTAGATCCTAAAAACATAAAACTTCCCAAAGGGCTGGATGGATCACTTAACCCTGCTCTTGAACGAATAATTGTTTTTGAAATTGCAGATAACACATGATCCTGACCTATAATTGATTTTTTTAGCTCATCTTTTATTTTAAGTAACTTTATGCGCTCATACTCCATCATTTTTTCAACTGGTATCCCTGTCCATTTAGACACAACGGACGCTACATCCTCTTCAGAAACTACTGTATTTAAAAGCTTGTCTGTATTTTCAATATTTGAAATATTATTTTCTAAATTTGGAATTACTTGATATGAAAGTTCACCAGCCTTTTCCCAATTTCCATTTCTTTTTTCAATTTCTAGTTGGTTTCTTGCATTTTCTAAATTTATTTTTTTCTGTTGCTCCTCCTCTAGATTTTTTTTGCTTAACTTCCATTTTTCTGTTTGCTCTTTAGATGTTGACTTTAGTTCTTTTAATTCATTTTCAACTTTTAACAATCTATCTTCAGATGTTTTATTATTTTCCTTTTTTAAAACTTTTTTCTCTATTTCCAATTGCATAATTCTTCTATCTATCTCATCTAGTGAATCAGGCTTTGAATCAATTTCAATTCTTTTTCTACTAGCCGCTTCATCTATAAGATCAATTGCTTTGTCTGGTAAGAACCTGTCATTTATATATCTTGAGGATAAAGTTACTGATGATGAAAGAGCTTTATCTGTAATAGTTATACCGTGAAACAACTCGTACTTTTCTTTAAGACCTCTCATCATTGATATAGAGTTTTCAATATCTGGTTCATCTATATAAACTTGCTGAAAACGTCTTTCTAAAGCTTTGTCTTTTTCAATATAATTTCTATACTCATCCAAAGTGGTTGCACCAACACAATGAAGTTCACCTCTTGCTAAAGCAGGTTTAAACATATTAGAAGCATCAAGAGAACCATCAACACCACCAGCCCCAACAAGTGTATGGAGCTCATCAATAAATAAAATAATTTTATCGTTTTTCCCTTCAACTTCGTTTAACAATGATTTTAATCTTTCTTCAAAATCACCTCTAAATTTGGAACCTGCCAAAATACTAGCTAAATCAAGAGAAAATATTTCTTTAGATTTCAATTTCTCAGGCACGTCCTTATTAGCTATCCTAATTGCTAAACCTTCTACAACTGCAGTTTTCCCAACTCCAGGTTCTCCAATTAAAACTGGATTATTTTTAGTTCTTCTTGATAAAACCTGGATTAATCGTCTTATTTCTTCATCTCTTCCAATAACAGGATCTAATTGCCCCTTAGCTGCCTTAATTGTTAAATTGATGGCAAATCTATTTAACGTGTCAAAACCAGATTCAGCATTATTATTCATGGCTTCTTACCCTTCCTGAATTTTTTTATTTCTTTTAGAAGCAGATCATAAGTAACATTAAATTTTGATAAAATTTCTTTCACTTGATCATCAATAAATGTAAATGATGGTAGCAATATTTCCTGAGTTATAATATGGCCGTCAAATTTTTTAGTTAATATTTTTGATGTATGAATTACAGAAAGCAAGCTTTTATCAACTTCTTGTGCTCGGCCTAATTTTCTATTTTTATTCAAAAATGAAAATATTTTAGCTTGCAAGCAATCTTTGTTTGCAGTTAAAGCAGCTAGCATATCACTAATATATTGCTCCAAATCTTTCAATAATACGTACAGAATGTGTAGTGAATTTAGATTTGTTTTATGTTTAATTGCTAAATTATACGCTGGTCTAAATATTATATTAGATCTGTCAGAAAAATCGTTTTTTAAATTATCTATTTTTTAACCTATTATTGAATCATATTTATATATGTGATGATTAATTAAGCGTTTTCAATATAAGGTATAAATAATGTTGTCTAAATTTTCATAGAAAACTTTTTTAATTCACAATTAAATTAATAAATTATTGTTCTCTGTTTTGTCATTTTTAATTTCTTTTACTTCCTTCCCTTCATCATTATTTTCTATAGATGAAAGTTCAGTTTCTCTAATTTCAAATCCTCTCTTTCTCCGAGAGAGTTTCTTTGCAGTTTTTTCACTTTCGTTTTTTTCTATTATGGAAGAGTTGTTTAAATTGGGTGTTGATTCAGATTTAATTCTAGCTTCTCTATTTTCATTATTTAGTTCTATCTCTTTTTGAAGTCTGTAATAATGATCAGCAAATTGTAAAAAAGATTCTGCTAGAATTCTATCGTCAGATGAAGATGCATCTGAAGCTAGAGAAGTGTACTTCTCATTAAGTTGCGCCACTGATCCTCTTTGGCGACCATCGGGTCCAGAACTATCAATGACGGTATTTTTGTTAATGTTTCCATTTAAGTTACCGTTATTGAAATTTCTGCGATTTGATCCACGATTTTGGCGTCGACGCCCATTATTTTGCTGTCTCATAATTTTCCTAAAATATATGCTAATTAATTTTTTATTTACACAATGCTTTTTGTAATTGGTTAAGAGTCCTTATTTCAACCTACGGGCTCAATTAATATAAAATTTAAGGTTTTGGTTTAAGTTTTAACTTAAAATATACTTATATAAAGTTTTTTCTTTTAAGCCAAGCACAAAAAAAATTATTTAATAATAAACATTAACACCCTAGTAACTCCTGATAAGTCTTTCTTATATCCTTTCTGTGACAAGCCGTGTTCTTTCGCGATTGATGTTACAAAACTTTCTTGTTCCTTACCTATTTCAAGAAAAATTTTTCCATGTAATTTTACAATGTTTCTGAGCTTAGGTATAATAGATCTGTAAGCATCCAGACCATCCTTTCCGCCATTTAATGCAACAAATGGGTCGTGTTTTTTTACTTCTTTTTTTAATGTTTTAATTATATCAGTTGATATATATGGTGGATTTGAAATGATAACATCGTATTTGGTATTATTTTCAATTGTTAGTAATTCTATATCCCAATCATTAGCTTTCCAGCTTAAGTTTATATACTTTGACCTTTTTGAAAGACCTAAATTATGTGCATTTTTTTTTACCATTTGTAAGGATTTTAGGGATATATCAAAAAATGAAGCCTCTGATTTAGGATATTCGTCTAAAAGTGATAAGCCAAGACATCCTGTGCCAGACCCAAGATCTAAAATTTTTAAGAATTGCAATTTGTCTCTAAATTGCTCTAGGGTTGATTCAATTAAAGTTTCTGAGTCAGATCTTGGATCTAATGTATCGTCATTAAGTTCAAATTCTTTTTTCCAAAAATTTCTTCTATTAATAATTCTTGAAATGGGTTTCCCATTTAATCTTTGTTGGACTAAACTTTGAAATTTTTTAACCTCAATTTCTGAAACAAGTATATTTTGATGATTATATAATGATTCACATCTATTCAAAGATTTGGAAAGTAATAGCCTACAATCTAAATTAGCAGTTTCAATGCCAATATTTCTGAGCTTTAAAATCTCTGGTTTAATTAAGGTGTAAACATCAAAATTTTTATAAGTCATTCGAAGCTAGCTTTAACATTCTATCTTCAACTACTAAAGCATCAATTAAATCGTCAAGAGATTCACCACTTAAGATTTTTTCTAATTTATGTAAAGTTAGATTTATTCTGTGATCAGTAACTCTTCCTTGGGGAAAGTTATAAGTCCTAATTCTTTCAGACCTGTCACCAGAGCCAACTTGATTTTTTCTTGCTGAAGACCTCTGGTCTTGCTGTTTTTGTCTTTCTACTTCATACAATCTTGATTGGAGAATTTTCATAGCTTTTGCTCTATTTTTGTGTTGAGATTTTTCATCTTGTTGACTTACTACAATCCCTGACGGAATATGGGTTATTCTAACTGCTGAGTCTGTTGTGTTGACAGATTGCCCGCCTGGTCCACTTGATCTAAAAACATCTACTCTTAAGTCCTTTTCTGCGATTAAAATTTCTAAATCTTCGGCTTCGGGAAGAACAGCTACAGTTGCAGCAGAGGTATGAATTCTTCCACTAGTTTCCGTTGTAGGCACCCTTTGTACTCTGTGGACGCCTGATTCAAATTTTAATCTACCGAATACACCATTTCCTATAATATTAGCCTGTGCCTCTTTATAGCCACCAACACTTGTTTCTGATACATCCATAACCTCAAATTTCCATTTATTCTTAATGGAGAGCTTTTCATACATTAAAAAAAGATCAGAAGCAAACAAACCTGCTTCATCACCACCAGTACCTGCGCGAACCTCCAAAATTACATTTCTGATATCATCTTTGTCTTTAGGTAACAATGCAAATTGAATTTCATTTTCAAGTTCATTAATATTTTTTTTTAATAAATTAAATTCGTCAGTCGCTATATCTTTAATATCACCATCTACATTTTTATCATTTATAATCTCAGTTAAGTCTAAGATCTCTCTAACTAAAACATCTTTTTTATTAACAAGATCTGTTATGGATTTAATTTCAGATAATTCTCTAGACAAGTCCGCTAATTCAGATGCTTTTAATTCAGTGGAATTTACAAGTAAATTTTCAATCTCCTTTTGCCTAAACACAATTTTGTCTATATTATTTTCTAAGCTCAAATTTTACTCCAAATCCTTATTTATTTTAATTATTTCAATTGCATGGTTCAGATCTAAGAATTCTTCGCTTCCAATTTTTAAGTCTTTCAATTTTATTACTTTTTTACTAATTTCTTCTTCACCTAAAATAATGGCGTAAAGAGCTTTAATTTTATTAGCTCTTTTAAATTTTTTTGATAAATTACCATTATAAATGATTTCAGTTTTAATCCCTTTTTGAACTAATTTCTTCATGATTGGAAGTAGTAAATAGTTAATATTTTCAGATTGACCAATTAATACTACATCTGTTTTGTTAACAAATTTACTTTGAGCTATTAATGCTAATCTTTCTATGCCTGCAGCCCATCCAACACCAGGAACATCTGGACCACCTAACATTTTGGATAGGCCATCATATCTGCCGCCAGCAAGTACAGTTCCTTGTGAACCAAGTTCATTTGTTGTAAATTCAAAAGCAGTGTGACAATAATAATCTAAACCCCTAACAAGATTTTTATCAATTGTATAATTTATATTTAAATGATCTAAACCTTTACAAATATCGTCGAATCTTGCCTTTGATTTATAATTTAAATAATCTAAAATATTAGGAGCATTTTTAACAATTTTCTGATCTACTTCATTTTTAGAATCAAGTATCCTGAGAGGATTGATCGCTAATCTATTTAAACTATCTGTAGATAGATTGGATTGATAATCATTTAAATAATTAACTAGAGCTTCTCTGTAATTATTCCTACTTTCAAAATCTCCCAGACTATTAATTTTCAAATTAATTTTATTTAAAAGACCTAACCTACATAAGAAATCGTTTCCTAAAGATATTACTTCTATATCAGCCATTGAGCTACTTAAACCTAAGCATTCAATACCAAATTGCTTAAATTGTCTAAGCCTTCCCTTTTGCGGTCTTTCGTATCTGAACATTGGTCCATAATATGAAAAGCGCTGCGGCACATCTTGAACTAGGCCTGCATTTAAAAAAGCCCTTACTACACCAGAAGTTCCCTCAGGCCTTAACATTAATTCATCTTCACTTCTATCTTTAAAAATATAATTTTCCTTAGTTACAATGTCACTTGACGTTCCAAGTGGCTTTGTGAAAACTTCAGCAAACTCAAAAATAGGTATTTCAATTTGACAATAATTATATTTATCTGAAATATCTAATCCTGCATTTATAACTTTGTTATGATTATGTAAATCATTAGGCAACAAATCATGTACGCCTCTAACTGTTCTTAATTTCTCCATTATGAGCCTATATAATAAAATTACTTCAATAAGTTACTTTTTCTTTGTTCAATCTTATTTTGAACAAAATTGACGATGTAATCAGCAACATTTTCATTTCTTATTATGTGATCAGTTATACCATTTACATAAATTTGATGTGTACCTTTACCACCCCCGGTCAAGCCAATGTCAGTTTCTTTTGCTTCTCCAGGCCCATTTACAACACATCCAATTATTGAGACAGTGATAGACTCTGAAATATGCTCAAGTCTTTTTTCAACTTCTTGTACCGTTTTAATTACATCAAATTGTTGCCTCGCGCATGAAGGACAAGAAATAACAGTAACTCCTCTCCTTCTTAGACCTAATGATTTTAACAATTCATAACCAACTCTTACTTCTTCAGAAGGATCGGCAGATAAGGAAACTCTTATAGTGTCTCCAATGCCTGCCCATAATAAATTTCCTAATCCTATTGACGATTTTACAGTTCCAGATCTTAGACTACCTGCTTCGGTAATACCTATATGTAAAGGACAATCCTCTATTTCAGAAAGTTGAGTGTAAGCAGCAACTGCTAGAAAAATGTCTGAAGCTTTTACACTAATTTTATATTCATTAAAATTATGATCTTTTAAAATTCGCACATGATTTAAAGCAGACTCTACAAGTGCTTCTGGAGTTGGTTCACCATACTTATCTAAAATGCTTTTTTCTAGAGATCCAGCGTTAACACCAATCCTGATAGATGCATTGTTTTGTTTTGCTGCATTAATAACCTCTTTGACTTTATTTAAATTACCAATGTTTCCAGGATTAATTCTCAAACATGCAGCACCAGCATCTGCTGCTTCAACTGCCCTCAAATAATGGAAATGTATATCAGCAACAATCGGAACAGGTGTTAATTTAATTATTTCTTTAAGAGCTAAGGTAGATTCTTTGTCGGGACATGAAACACGTATAATATCAACACCAGCTTCCACAGTTGAGTTGATTTGCTTTAACGTAGCATCAATATCAGTCGTATTTGTATTAGTCATAGTTTGAACTGTAATGGGAGCGTCACCCCCGACAAAAACATTTCCAACTTTGATTTTTCTTGATCTTCTTCGTTCTATTTGCCTGTAAGGCCTAATGTTCATTATTACATCCTTAAACTTTAAAATTTTAAAAAGTTAAATCGATTTATAAATGAATTTAATCTAGTAATTGTTTTTGTGAAAAAGTATTAATATTCAATGGTTGAGAAGTAATAATTTCACCAATTTCACCCAATTTAGAAACTATTACATCACCTTGCGATAGAGACAAAGCACCTGCATTTCCAGTGTTAAATTTCAATCCATTAATATTAGGAACAACATACGTTTCGCCTGGCCTCATAAGCCTTGTCATAAGAATATTACCTTCCATATCTTCGATTTCTACCCAACTATTACCAGTAGCTTTAAGGACCATTTCTGTACTTGGGTCTCTTTCATTAGCAGTAGCAGACAACTCAGTATTTTTTAAACTCATATTTTCGACTTTATTGTCATTTGAAGTAATTTTAGTATTTAATTCTTTAATTTTTTTTTCATCATCATTTCTTTTTGAAGAGGGTAAATTATCAGAAAAATTATCCTCAATTATAACATAACTGTTACTTTCAGTTTCAGCCTTTTTTGAAGAAATATTTACAACTTCATTTTCTGAAACTTTTTCTGTTTTGTTGCTTCTATCGCTATAATACCAACCAGTGTAAGATAAAATAGCAATAAAAACTGAAAAAATCGCTCCAATAGGAAGAAAGTTATTTTTATTTAATTCAGGAGTAAGGAATTTGTATTCTTCTTTAAAAGAATTTAATTGTAAACTTTCTTTAAATTCTTTAACCAATAAGTCACCATCTAAATCTAAAAGACGTGCATAAGATCTAACAAATCCAACCTTATAAGCCAGCCCAGGTAATTCTATATATTCGCCGTCTTCGAAATCTTTAATGATCTTAACTCTAACTTTCAATAAAGCAGCAGCTTGTTCTTGTGTTAAGCCTTTATTTAATCTTGCATCCAGACATAGCTTACCAACAGTTGATAATTCAATATGATCAAATGCTTCATTAATTGCGTCTGATACTGATTTATCAACTTTTTTATCCTGATCCAAAAATGAATTTTTTTTATTTATTTCATTTTTAAAAGACATCTACTCTCCTTACGATGGAGTATTTTATATTGAGTTACTTTTTAAATCAACATTTGTTTTAACGGCACAAAAACCAAAAAATTTACTACATAATAATTAGACATCTAAACCAAAAGCGGAATGTAGGGATCTCATTGCAAGTTCATAATAATCTGATGATATAAGAACTGAGATTTTAATTTCACTAGTTGAAATAACATGAATGTTAATTTGATTATTGGCTAATGTTTCAAACATAGTTTTTGCAATACCTGACTGAGTTCTCATCGCGTTCCCAACAACTGAAATTTTAACAACTTTTGTATCCATAATAAATTTCTTAAATCCAATTTTTTTTTGTATTTTTTTTAGTGTACTTTCAGCTATGGTCATATTTGTTTCTGGTATTGTGAAAGTTATATCAGTAGCTTCATAATTTATAGAAGAAGATTGGACAATCATATCGACATTAATCGAATGTTTTGCAAGAGCACCGAAAATTTCTGCTGCCTGACCTGGTTGGTCTGGAACACCTGACAATGTTATTTTAGCTTCATTTAAACTATGTGCAATTCCACTTATTTCAGTTTTTTCCATATTTTTTTCCTCTTGAATTATGGAAGTTCCAGGCAAGTCTTCAAAGCTACTAAGAACTCTCAATTTTACATTATATTTCATTGCTAGTGCTACGGACCTTGTTTGGAGTACTTTAGCTCCTTGAGAGGCTAACTCTAACATTTCTTCATAAGTAATTAAATCAAGTTTTTTTGCACTTTTCACTATCCTAGGATCTGTAGTGTAAACTCCATCCACATCTGTATAAATATCACAACGCAAAGCTGAAAAAGCCGCAGCTATTGCGACAGCAGACGTATCTGAACCACCTCTTCCCAAAGTTGTTATTCTATTTTCTTTTGTTATACCTTGAAATCCTGATATTATTGCAACTTGATCTTTCTTTAAAGATTCAAGTATGTTTTCTGTTTTAATTTCTTCAATCACAGCATTGCCATGTGATTTGTCAGATATTATTGGCACTTGCCAACCTAACCAAGAACGAGCTTTAATATTCAAATTATTTAAAACAGTTGCTAACAAAGCTGAAGTAACCTGTTCACCTGTAGATAAAACAACATCATATTCTGAGTAATATGGTATTTCCGTTGTGGTTTTAGCTAATTCTATTAAATTATTTGTAACCCCTGCCATCGCTGAAACTACAGCAATTACTTTATAACCTTGATTTACTTCATTTCTAACTTTTAAAGCAATTTTTTTTATTTGAGTAACATCTGCAACAGACGTGCCCCCAAATTTCAATACCACAAGTTTCAATTTTCTGTTATCCTTTTAAAAACTGCATTTATAAAATTAAATTCATAATGACTAATACCGTAGACAAAAAAGAAATAGAACAATTTTCTTCATTAAGCAACAAATGGTGGGATATGTCTGGTCCTTTCTCAGCTTTACATAAAATGTCAAATGCAAGAATTGAGTTCATCAAACAAAACGCAACTAGAGTTTTTAATAGAGACAATATAGGAACTAACTTTCTTGATGGTTTAAATTGTTTAGATGTTGGTTGTGGCGGCGGCATCTTATCCGAAAAATTGAAAAGATTAGGCGCAATCGTTACTGGTATAGACGCTTCAAAAAGCTCAATTGATATTGCGAAAGAGCACGCAAAAAATAGTCGATTAGAGATAAACTACAAATATATTACAACTAGCAAACTTTTACAGATTTATGAACAGAAAGATGTAAATAAGTTTGATATAGTAATTGCCTCTGAAGTAATTGAACATGTATATGATAGAAATAAATTTTTATCTGATATTTCTAATTTGTGTCGCCCTGGAGGTCTGGTAGTATTTACCACAATAAATAAGTCTCTTCTAGGTATAATATTTGGAAAATATATTGCAGAAGATATTTTAAAAATTCTTCCTGTAGGAACTCACGAAGTAAAAAAACTTATATCTCCTAAAAGTTTAGTGTTAGAAGCTGAAGAACATGGTATTATATTGGATAATTTTACAGGTTTTACACCTACGTTTAGATTTAAAGATATAATTAACAAAGAATTAGGAAACTTTAAACTTACATCAAACATGCACGTCAACTACGGTGCAGCAGGAATTAAATTATAATCTAATGATCATCTGATATCCAAGGAATATTAACAACATCAATACCTTCGTCACTTAATTCCTGTATTTCTTTATTTGTTGCTTGGCCATGAATTGGCTTTTCTTTAATCTTACCTTCTTTCATAGAGCGCACCTGAGAAACAAATTCATAGCCTACAAAAGTAGAGTTTTTTTGAACTTCCTTTTTTAACGTTCTTAAAAGAGTTGAAATATTGTCTGGATTTTCATTAGCTAAAAAGTTTACATTATTTTTAAAATTTTTATGCTGCTTATTTTTATTGTCTGAAGTTTTATTTTTATTAATTTTTAGACTAGGTGTGGTTAATGATTTCACAACGTTGTCGCTACCACAAATTGGACAATTAATTAAGCTTTGAAGTTTTTGGTTTTCATAAGCTTCGATACTTTTAAACCAACCATCAAATTCTTTTTCATTGGAACAAAAACTAGACTTGCACTTTAATTGATATTTAATCATTACACTTAATACTTACCACAACAATGTTTGTATTTTTTCCCAGAATCACACAAAGGGCATTTTGCATTTCTTGGAATTTTCTTAATTGGAATCTCAATTGGATCCTTATTGTGTTCTTTCTCTATGGTTTCTTCTTGTTTTATTTCTATATGTGATAGTATTGATGTAATTGTTTTTCTTAATTTATCAAGCATCTCTTCAAATAATTCAAATGATTCTCTTTTATATTCATTTAATGGATCTTTTTGTGCATAAGCTCTTAAGCCAATAGACTGTCTCATTTGGTCTAACATGAGCAAATGATCTTTCCACCCTTGATCTAAAACTTGTAGTAAAAGAGTTTTTTCTGCTTGCCTAAAAACTTCAATACCAAAATTGACTGCTCTCTCTGCCATATATTTATCGGATAATTCCGTAAGCCTACTTATAAATTCTTTTTCTATGATTCCATCTTCTTTAACCCACTGATTGATTGGAGCCATAAGCCCTAAATAATTTTTGACATCTGAAGACAAACTTTCTGAATCCCATTCATCGTGGTAACTTTGATCGGGTATAGATTGATATACAATTGCCTCAATTACTTCATGGCGCATTTCAGTTATCATTGTACTTATATTATCTGATCTCATTATATCTTTTCTTTGATCAAAAATTACTTTTCTTTGATCATTCATAACATCATCAAATTTTAAAAGTTGTTTTCTTATCTCAAAATTATGTGCCTCGACTTTTGCTTGTGCTTTTTCAACAGCTTTGTTAATCCAAGGATGAACAATAGCTTCGCCTTTTTCTAATCCAAGTTTACCTAACATTGTTTCAAGTCTCTCAGACCCAAATATTCTCATCAAATCATCTTGAAGTGATAATAAAAACTTAGATTTTCCAGGGTCACCTTGCCTTCCCGTTCTACCTCTAAGTTGATTGTCGATCCTTCGACTTTCGTGACGTTCAGTTCCTATTACATACAAACCACCTGCTGCGAGCGCAATTTTTTTCTTTTTTTCAATATCAATTTTTAAATCATTAACTTCGTCGTTTTCGTCCGAAAATGTGTTAATTTCTCTAATTTTTCTAATTTCTAAATTTCCACCTAATTGAATATCAGTTCCTCGTCCTGCCATATTAGTAGCTATAGTGACAGCTCCTGGCATCCCAGCATAACCAATTATTTGAGCCTCTTGCTCATGAAATTTTGCATTTAATACTTCGTGTTTAATTTTTTTAGCAGTTAAAAGTTTTGATAATATTTCAGACTTTTCAATTGACACTGTTCCAACTAAAACAGGCTGATTATTTTTTTGACAATTATCAATTAACTTAATTACGGCCTCATCTCTTTCTTCATTAGTTTTATAAATTTCGTCATTTTTGTCCTCTCTAGCTATTTTTAAATTAGTAGGAACTTCTATAACTTGAAGGTTATAAATTTCAGAAAACTCTCCTTCTTCCGTTAATGCTGTTCCTGTCATTCCAGCTAATTTAGGATACATTCTAAAGTAATTTTGAAAAGTTACGCTAGCTAAAGTTTGATTTTCTGACTGTATGGTAACATTTTCTTTAGCTTCAATTGCCTGATGTTGACCTTCGCCAAAACGCCTACCTTCCATTGCACGTCCAGTGAATTCATCTATGATAATAACACTATCGTTTTTGACCATATAATGTGAGTTTTTTTTGAATAATTTATGAGCTCTCAATGCTTGATTAATATGGTGTAGTAAGGAAATATTTTTAACATCAAATAGGTTTCCCTCTTTAATAATATTATCTGCCTTTAGTGCTTTTTCTATATTTTCAATACCAGTATCAGTAAGATTACACGTTCTTTGCTTCTCATCTAATTCATAATCATTTTCGTTTAATGATGGAATGAATTTATCAATTGATTTATACAAAATTGAAGAGTCTTCTGATTGCCCCGAAATAACAAGTGGGGTTCTAGCTTCATCAATTAAGATAGAATCAACTTCATCTACAATAGCAAAATTAAATGGACGCTGAACCATGTCAGCTAGATTATATTTCATATTATCTCGAAGATAATCAAATCCAAATTCATTATTAGTTCCATAAGTAATATCGGCTTTATAGGCAATTCTTCTTTGCTCATCATCCATTTCTGAAATAATACAACCAACAGTCATTCCCAAAAAATTGTATATTTGACCCATCCATTCTGAATCTCTTGTAGCTAAATAGTCATTAACAGTAACTACATGAACACCTTTACCTTCTAGAGCATTCAAATAACATGCTAAAGTTGCAACTAAGGTTTTACCTTCACCAGTTTTCATTTCAGCTATTTTGCCTTCATTAAGAACCATTCCGCCAGTCAATTGAACATCAAAGTGTCTTTGTTTCAATGTTCTTTTCGAAGCCTCCCTAACAGTTGCAAAGGCTTCTGGTAAAATATTTATTAAATTTTCATTCTTTGATAATCTATCTTTAAAGATATTTGTCTTTAACTTTAATTGTTCGTCAGACAAATCAGAAAACTCGTTTTCTAAGTTGTTAATTTGATCAATTATAGGCTTATATTTCTTAATCTGTCTCTCATTAGAAGAACCAAAAAGTCTAGACGTAAGTTTACTTAACATGTAATAACGCTCCAATTATTCACAGATATATTCTATAAATCTAAAATAACAATAAATATTAAACATCATTTCTTGTGTTGTCTAAAAAAAACCTGTAAGAAATAATCTTATAATTGGATTACACGAAAATGTCTTGTTTAAAAATCATTTTTATTCTTACAAATTTTTTTTTGATTATTACCTTACCTATTGCAAATGCTAAAGAACCTAGACAAGTCACTGTTGCAATAGTGGATAATCATATTATTACAGCACAGGATGTGCTTAATGCAACTAATAGATTGCCAGAAAAAATCAAACAAAAATCTCTTTCTGAAATATATCCAAAAGTTGTAAATGAATTAATTAATCAGCACTTAATCATTAAACAAGCTTACAAGGATAAATTAGATAAGCAAAAAGAAATTGTTGAAATATTAAAGAAAAATAAAGATCAAATAATGGCGAAATACTGGCTTAATAATTTTCTTACAAACAACACATCTGAAGAAAAAATTCAAAATTTCTATACAAAATATCTCGAAAACTTTAAAACTTTCAAAGAGTTTAATGCTAGCCATATCTTGGTAAAAGAAGAGGATGAAGCATTGCAGATAATAGAAAAACTAAAAATTAAATCAGAATTCTCAAAACTTGCAAAATCTTATTCTATTGGACCCTCAAAAAAAAATGGGGGTGATTTAGGTTGGTTTAGATCTGGTCAAATGGTAAAAGAATTTGAAGAAGCAGTGTTAAAATTAAAAAAAGGGACAATTACTAAAAACCCAGTTAAAACCAAATTTGGTTACCATATTATAATGTTGAATGATATTAGAAACTCTCAACCAAAAAAAATTAATGATATTAAGCAACAAATTGTGAAGACAATAAAACAAAATTCTCTTTCAAACCTCGAAAAACAACTAAGAAAAAATAAAATTATAAAAATTTCAGATTTTAAAAAAGTTGTTCAAGAAATAAATAATTAGTATCAATCAAAATTGTACCATGATAAAAGAAAGTTTAAGGAATCATCTGTTGAAAGACATAAAAGTTTCAACCATATATTCTGGCATTAAAAAAACACAAAATAATGAAGACGATCTTCTTTTAATAGAACTTAAAAAAAAATCAGCTATTGCTGGAGTTTTTACTCAATCTTTAACCTCAAGTGCTTCTGTAAATCAATGTAAAAAAAATCTTACCAAATACAAAGAACCTGAAGTAAGGGCAATTTTAGTAAATTCAGGTAACGCAAATGCATTTACAGGGAAACTAGGTGAAGAAACAGTTTTAAAAATTTCAAAATATCTTTCGAAAAAGTTAAATTGTAGTATTAATCATATATATACAGCCTCTACTGGTGTCATTGGAGAACAATTAGATGCTGATGTTGTGATAAGAAGCATAAAGTCAATGTCTCCATTCAAAAGTCCAGATTGGATAAAAGCTGCTACTGCTATCAAAACCACTGATACATTTACAAAGGTAAGCAAGAGAGTTTGTAAAATCGATAATGCTGAAATTGAAATTGTAGGAATAGCTAAAGGTTCGGGTATGATTGCACCAAATATGTCAACAATGTTAGGTTTTGTTTTTACTAATGCTAACATATCATCGGATACTCTTCAAAAATTAATTGTATCTGGTAATGAGATAAGTTTTAATTCTATAACTGTAGATAGCGACACATCAACAAGTGATACTGTTTTATTAACGACCACTAAAACAGCGAAACACAAATCGATTAATAATTTTAACGACACCCGCTTAATTGAATTTAAAGAAAATTTATTTAGCTTGATGTTAGAGCTTGCTAAATTAATTATTAAGGATGGTGAAGGCGCATCAAAATTTATCACTATTAAAGTTACAGGCGCTAAGTCAAAAAAATCAGCAAAAATAATAGCATTTTCTATTGCAAATTCACCTTTAGTTAAGACTGCAATTGCTGGAGAGGACGCAAATTGGGGTAGAATAATTATGGCTGTTGGGAAATCAGGTCAACCAGCAAATAGAGATAAAATCAAAATTTATATTGGTAATGAACAAGTAACGCAAAATGGAATGGTTTATGAAAGCTACTCAGAATTACGAGCAACAGAACATTTAAAACAAAATGATATTTTTCTTAAGATCGATGTTGGAGTAGGCAAATCAAGTTCTACTGTATATACTTGTGACTTAACCCATAAATACATCGATATAAATGCCGATTACAGGTCATAAAAATATTAAAATTGTAGTTTCATTAGCATTAATTAATGATGCTGATGAAATTTTATTATCAAAAAGACCCAAAAATAAACATTTAGCAGGTTTTTGGGAATTTCCAGGTGGAAAAGTTGAAACTGGTGAGGTGCCAGAAATTGCGCTAATAAGAGAAATAAAAGAAGAACTTGACATTAACATAAATAACAAATGTATTGCGCCTTTGTCTTTTAGTGAATTTAGTTATGAAGAATTTGAGTTGCTTTTGCTATTATATGTTTGCAGAAGATGGGAAGGTGAGCCAAAATCTATGGAGAATAATGAAATTATGTGGGTTAAGCCAAGTATGCTAAGAGAATATAAAATGCCTCCAGCTGATGATGCTCTGATTTTTTACATACAAGACTTATTTTCATAAATTTTTGAGGATTATAATGAATAAAAATGTAATAATTTATACTAGTTCACTATGTGGATTTTGTTATCGTGCTAAATCTCTTTTAAAAAAGAAAAACATTCCTTTTGAAGAAATAGATATTGATTTAGATTATTCAAAGAAAAATGAAATGATAAAAAAATCCAATGGTAGAACCTCTGTGCCACAAATATTTTTCAAAGAACGACATATAGGTGGATGTGATGATTTATATAATTTAGAAGAAGATAATGGCCTAGAAAATTTTGTTAGATAATATGAACCGTAAATTATCAATTGCCTGTCTACAATACTCATCTGCAAAGAATGAAAAACATACGCTAGTAAAAATCAAAGATTTAATTGATAAAGCCCTTGATGTTGAAGCAGAATTGATAACTTTACCCGAATGCGCCACTTCACTTCAAAAAAATTCTTTTTTAACTAATAAATCAGCTAAAACCGAAGATGAAAACATTAGCTTACAAATTTTAAAAGAAATGGCTAAGCTTAGTTCAGTCTTTATTTTAATTGGTTCTTTACCCATAAAGGTTGATGATAAGTTAGTAAATAGATCTTTTTTGGTTGGACCTAAAGGAGATGTTTTATACAAATATGATAAAATTCACTTATATGACGTAAATCTACCTAATGGTGATGTTTATAGGGAATCTGATACTTACAAAAGTGGAAATAAAGCAATCATTGCAGAAATTAAAAAAAATAAAATTAAAATTGGTTTGACAATTTGTTACGATTTGCGCTTTCCCCATCTATATCAAGATTTAGCAGTAAATGGCGCTGAAATAATTGTTGTACCATCTGCTTTTTCAAATCTAACTGGACCGGTTCATTGGCATACTTTGCTAAAGGCAAGAGCCATAGAAACTGGTGCATTCATTGTTGCACCTGCTCAAACTGGTTCTCACGAATGTGGAAGAACAAGTTATGGCCATTCTTTGATTATATCTCCATGGGGAGAGGTTTTAAAAGATGCAAAAGACAAAATTGGAATAATTCATGCTGATATTAATCTTGATGAAGTAATGAAAGCAAGAAGAGCTATACCTGCATTAAATTCAAGAAAAAATTATTTAACCAATTTCTAAATATTTTTTTTCTTTTAGTTTAAGTAGTTCATCTTTACTAAGAACCATCAGTTCATTCAATCTTTTTTCTATAACATCACCCATACTTTTTATTGTAATGATTGGATCTCTATGTGCGCCACCGATAGGTTCTGGTATTATCTCATCAATAATTTTAAATTTTTCCATATCTTGTGCAGTCAACTTTAAAGCTTCAGCTGCTTGATCTGCATAATCAGAACTTCTCCATAAAATTGAAGAACATCCTTCAGGGGAAATAACAGAGTAAATTGCATGTTCTAACATAAGTGTGTTATTAGCCACACCTAAAGCAACTGCTCCTCCAGAGCCACCTTCGCCTGTAATTACTGAAATAGAAGGAACAGTAATCTCCAAGCTCTTTTGCAAACATTTCGCAATGGCTTCAGCTTGACCTCTTTGTTCAGCACCTTTCCCAGGATAAGCACCTGCTGTATCAACAAACATTAAGACTGGAATAGAAAAATCATTAGCTAATTGCATTAATCTTTCTGCTTTTCTATAACCTTCAGGCCTAGCCATACCAAAATTTTTGTGAATTCTATCTTGAGTGTTTTTACCTTTATCTATACCTATAGCTACGATACTTTTTCCTCTAAAAAAAGCTATACCACCAGTTAGAGCATTGTCATCAGCGAAATTTCTGTCACCTGATAAAGGAATATAGTCTTCAAACAAACTTTTAATTATATCTTGAAAATGTGGTCTTTCAGGATGCCTAGATACCAAGACTTTTTGCCAAGGACTTAATTGTGAGTAAGTAGATTTTAACTTTTCTGAAACGCTTGCTTGTAATTTACCAATTTCCTCTGCGATATTAATATCACTACCAGAAGACAAATGACGAAGCTCTTCTATTTTTCCTTCAAGATCCGCAATTTGTTTTTCAAATGCTAAAAAATGCTTAATCATGTTTAAGGACTCTCTTTTTTACTTTAAATTTATTCTATTTAATGGATGGATGTCATTTAAAAGTCCTGACAATCTTTTCGATTGGACTTTTGTATAAATCTCAGTAGTACTAATGTCAGCGTGACCAAGAAATTTTTGTAAAGACCTTAGATCAGCACCCCGATTTAACATATGAGTTGCAAAAGTATGCCTAATTTTATGTGGAGTGACGTTTTCGCTATTCATGTTTATACTTTGTGATAATTCTGATAATTCCTTATATACAGATTGTCTTGTAATGTGTCCAATACCATTAATACTAGGAAAAATATACTTGTTATTTATAAATTTTTCTATTGAAGACCTGTATAACAACCACATCTCTATCATTTTTTTAGATTCTTTATTAAAAGCAACATGTCTATAAACACCACCCTTACCCTTAATTTGTAGCAAATCATTTATTTTAATAAAATCTGATAAAGGAAGAGATATCAGTTCAGAAACTCTCATCCCAGTAGAGTATAGAATTTCTAAAATGGTTAAAATACGTAGAAATTTTAATTTTTTTGTGGAATTATCTCTTTCAAAATTTTTAAGATTATTTTTGGCTTTTGTTAGCAGCAAAATCAAATGCTCTTCAGATATTGCTTTTGGTAAATCTTTAATTTTTTTGAAACTTTCTAAGTTATTTAATGGATTAATTTTTATGAAACCTTCTGATTTTAGAACATCATAAAATTGCTTTAATGAAGATAACTTTCTGCTTAACGAGCTAGGTTTATAGTTTTTTCTTTGCAAAAAAGAAAATAATTCACGAAAGTTTTTTTCGTTTGTTAAAAGAAAATTAATATTTTTATTTTCAAACCATTCAACAGCTAAACTTATATCTTTTTTGTAAGCTGTTTTTGTGTTTTTAGACAACCCTTTCTCTAAGCAAATAACTCCTAAGATTTTATCTATAAATTCTAGTGATTTTTGATTTAGATTTTTCATAATTAAACTTTAAAGATTTACAATTTTGGATGTCATTATTTCTTGTGTAATAATTTTAGATAAATTTTCTAAGCCAATTGAATTTAAGGAATCCCTAATCGTAATTAAGCTATTCAAATCAAAATCAATCAGTGGATTATCTCCTATTAATCTTGCAGTCAGTAAGACTGTTAAGGCTTTATTATTATTTTTTGCAGCTTCTTCAATTGATTTAGTTAAAAGGAATCTTTTTAAGTTATAATTACTTTCCCATTTTAGATAAGTATCTTCTTCTAAATCAATTTCTTTAAGATCTCTTAAATAATTCATCCAATTAATTGAATCTTGTTCTACCATACCAGCTTTTTCAATAATTGGTATTAATGGCCATGCTTTTTCTTTTGAAATTAAATTAAAATCCCAAGTTTGACCTTCAGCTAATGAAATTATATTTGCAATATTATTATTAGGATACATATCAGGATTAGAGGAAATTTTAAGCCTTTCTATTGATTGATTTAGCTCTTGTGTCAAAGAAGAATTGTCAATCTCATTTAAAAGATTTAAATATAGACCTATGACATCATTAAATCTTCCATTATTTGTTTCTGACTTAATCATTTTTAGGATTGAATTAACTTTTTTAACATCATCTTTAATTTTGATTATGCTCAGCCAAACATTGGCTCTATTGTAACCATTTGGTTCTTTCAAAAAGTTAGAAAAAGATTTTTCAAAGTCAATGTTTCCGTCTGCTACTGATTTATAATTTTCAATTATTTGATCAACAGATACAAAGTTATAATTTAATTGTTTGTCTAAAAGAAAAGCCCTAGCTTTTGAAGTTAAATAATTTAGCGACAATAAAGAATCTGTATATTCAATTCCAAGATGTGCAATATAATTTGCTTCTATTGGAATTTTCAGAGTATCCATCATTACTATATGTATTGGTTGTATTTTGTTTTTATTATTTTTAATATTTAAAACGTTTACTTCATTATAGATTGATTGAAACAAATCTTCGAAAATTTCATCATTAAAACCTCTAGATTTTATCAAATCTAAAATAAACTCTGATTGATCTCTCTTTCCCTCAATAGACAAACAAAATATTCTAGCCATTTGCCAAAAATCTGTAAGATTTGACTTTGATTTTAAATTAATAAACTCACATGCTTTTTTATCTTTTCTGTTAATTAACTCATATTCTATTTGCCACTTTCTCCACAATTCCCATCGATTGCCCTTAGGTAGTTGTGACACTAGTTTATATAAATTATTACTCTGCCCACTATTTTTAATTTTAAATAGTCTAGTTTCCAAAAACTTTAGAATTTGCTTTGACTTACCTTCTGGAGGGACAGAAGCACTAATATAAAGGTCATTTAAAAATATTTGTAAATGTTTGCTAGCCAAATTGTCTGGAATATAATTTAGATGCTCAATAATTTCATCTGCTTTCAAATTTTGCCATATATTTAAACCCATTAAATTATTTACTTCCGTTTTTACTCCCAGAGATCCTAAAGATGGCTTCGCAAGCTTACTTACTTTAATCTCAGCATTAACTTTGTTTGAGGAAACTTCTTTATTAAAATCATTAGTCTGAGCAAAAGAAAGTTTTAATTGTAAACAAAAAAACAAAATACAATGACATAACATAGTTACATACTTCTTTTTTAACAAATAATAATTATTTAATTTTTTCATCATTAACATCTAAAATCTTGGTTTCTAATTTATCAGGAGCAGGTATATCTAAGTAGGTTACTACCAGAAAACCAGCTGAAGCAATAAGACTTAATATTGTTAAAAAAAATTTATAATTTTTCATCATAATCCTTAAATTCTATGCATAATTAAAAAATATGGCGAGTTTTAGACTATATTTAAATATTTTATTTACCATAATTTAAAAAAAATTTCTAAATATATGATGTTTGTATGAACTTAATGTGATATTTAGTGTTAATGGTAAATTTTAACAAAATAAACCCATACTATACCAAAGTTACATTGATTGGAATGATGGGAACAGGAAAGTCTAAGTTTGGCCGTAAAATAGCGAATATTTTAAAATTCAATTTCTATGATGTAGATCATATTATTGAACAAGAATTCAAAATGACGATAAAAGAGCTTTTCCAAAAACATGGTGAGGTTTTTTTTAGAAAAATTGAAGAGAAAACAATTAGAAGTTTAATTTTAAAAATTAATAAAAGTAAAGAAAAAGTAATAATTAGCCTTGGTGGAGGTGGATTTGACAGCGAAGAAACTAGAGAGTTATTATTAAATTATACAAATGTAATTTGGCTAAAGACACCTGTAGATGTTTTAGTTCAGAGGGTAGGAGATGGATCAAAAAGACCCATGATAAAAGGAAAAACTAGAGATATAATAACTCAACTTTTAAAAGTAAGAACCAAATACTATTCACTTTCTCACAACCAAATAGATACTGAAAAACTTAACCAAAATCAAGTGACCGAAAAATTGATTAATTTAATTTCTCATTAAAGTGATGAAGCAATAAAATGAAACCAAACATAATTAATGTTTCACTAAACAATAAATTGAATAATTTTTCATATCCAATTTTCATAGGTAATGGATTATTATATAAATGTGAAGAACTTTTGAAAACTTTTGTGCTAAGAAGAAAAGTTATTTTAATCCATGATAATTTTTTTTCTCTAAATAAAAAAAATAATGAACAATTTATTTCATTTGTTGAAACAATAAAGAAATTATCTGAAACAATAAATTTAATTAGTATTCCTGGAGGTGACAAGTCAAAAAATGTTTCTCAACTTGAGTATATCTTGGAGGAAGCTCTATCATTTAAGATAGATAGAAATAGCTTAATTATTGCCTTTGGTGGTGGCGTTATTGGTGACATAGCAGGGTTCGCAGCTTCAATACTTCTTAGGGGTATAGATTTTGTTCAAATACCTACTACACTATTAGCTCAAGTAGATAGCTCGGTGGGAGGCAAGACTGCTATTAATAGTAGTAGAGGTAAAAACTTAATTGGTTCTTTTCATCAACCAATTGCAGTGATAGCAGATATAGATATACTTAAGACATTGCCTAAGAGAGAATTCTTAGCTGGCTTAGTTGAAGTTATCAAGTATGGACTAATCTATGATAACAAATTTTTCGACAGTTTAGAAAATAATTACAAAGATATTTTAAATTATGATCAGTTGAAGTTAAATAAAGTAATTAGCAGATCTTGTGAAATAAAATCTTTAATAATTAAAAATGATGAAAAAGAAAATGGTAAAAGAGCTATTTTAAATCTTGGGCATACCTTTGGACATGCTATTGAGTCATTTGGTAAATATGACGGAACAATTATTCACGGTGAAGCAATATCGATTGGAATTTGCTTAGCATTCAAACTTTCAACTAAATTGGGCTATTGTAATCAATTTGAAACAAAACGAGTAGTAAGTTTTTTCAAGAAATTATCACTACCTACTTCTTTACAAGAGGTGCAGAATCTTTCCATTACAACATTAGAAATGTTAAAAAAATTTAAATATGATAAAAAAAATAAAAATAATCAGTTAACATTTATTCTTAATGAAAAAATTGGAAAATCTTTTATAAAAAATAATATGGATGAAGAAATTTTGACTGAATTCTTAAATGATGAGATATAATGCCTGACATATTTCTATTTTTATGTAACATATTCTTCTTAATTATTTTATCAGGTTTTTTTTCAAGTTCTGAAACCGCTTTAACAGCAGTATCAGAGGCTAGAATTCATGAGTTAGCTCTTCAAGGTAATAAAAGAGCAATAACAATTGAAAGAATTTTGGCTAAAAAAGAAAAAATGATTAGTACGATTTTAATAGGCAATAATTTAGTAAATATTGTAGCATCAGTATATGCAACAAGCTTTGCTATAAGCTATTTTGGTGAGTTAGATTTAATTTTTGTAACCATATTATTAACAATTGTTTTAGTAATTTTCGCAGAAGTTATTCCTAAAACTTATGCTTTTAGCCATGCAGATCAAGTTGCTTTAACCGTTGCTCCAATAATAAATTTTTTCATATTTTTATTAACACCCGCAACATTTATTACTGAACGTTTTGCAAAAATAGTCTCTGGACCAGAAATTAATGATGAAGAAGCAAAAACAGAGGAACTTAGAGGAATGATCAGATTACATGCTGGAAATGAAAGTCGTGGAAAAGAGCGTGGGAAAATGATGTCTAGTATGCTTGATATGGATGAGGTAACAATAGAAGCTGTGATGACCCATAGAGGAGCTGTCACAATGATAGACTCTAAAGAAGATCCCGAGCAGATTTTTAAGGTGGTAGGTGAAAGTCCATTTACAAGAATACCAATATATTCAGGTAACCCTGATAATATAATAGGTATTTTACATGCAAAAGAATTGTTTAGAAATTTAAGGAGAAGAAATTTTAAAAATATAAATTCCATAAATTTATCTGAGTTAATGATACAACCATATTTTGCTCCAGAAACCACGTTATTATTTGACCAATTAGAAATATTTAAAACTAGAAGAGAACACTTTGCTGTAGTAGTTGATGAATATGGTGATTTTAGAGGTATTGTCACACTTGAAGATATTCTAGAAGAGATAGTAGGTGAAATTGATGATGAAACTGATTTAAAAGTCAAGGGCCTAAAACCTCAACCAGATGGATCTTTTATAGTAGATGGTTCAGTGACAATACGAGATTTAAATCGTTCACTGGGTTGGTCACTACCAGATCAAAACGCGAATACTATTGCGGGTTTAGTCTTATATGAATCAAAAACCATACCAGAACCTGGACAAGAATTTAGGTTTTTTGATATTAGGTTTAGAATACTCCAAAAAAAATCAAATTATATTTCTCAATTACGTTTATGGAATGAGCTTGGTGTAAATAAAAATTAAGTGTTTTTATATTCTTCTTTGGTGTATGTTTTTATTGTTACTGAATGGAGATCTAATAAAAATTCCTCTCTCAAGCTTTTATTAACCAATCTATGTCTTTCTACTCTGTTTAAACTTTTAAACTTTTCTGAAACTATTATTATTTCAAAATGACTTTCTACATCTTCTTTAAAGTCTTTATGACCCCTATGTTGTTCAGAAACGTCTATAACAGAGAAAAATTCCGGTTCGTAATTTTTTGAGATTAAATTTTCAATTTTAATTTTTCTTTTCAATAGTATCTCTTTTAACAAAATTTTAAAAAAATAATTCCTATCTTGCATGGATTACTACATAATTCTATAATCAAAATAAAGAATTAAATTTATGTTACATAATAATCAAAAAGAAAAACAAGAAATAATATGCTCTAACCCAGAATGTAATGAATTAGGGGTATATCCTGCACCTAAATCAAGGGATCAACTGAGAGAGTATTTATACTTCTGTATAAATTGTATTAGAGATTTTAATAAATCTTGGAATTATTTTGAAGGTTTAAATGAACAAGAATTGGAAGTTGAAATAAGAAAATCGGTTACTTGGGATCGACCTAGTTGGAAATTTGGGACAAAAAATATTAACTATGATTTTGAGAAATCATTTAATAAGTTTGAAGATAAAAAAAATATAAAAAATAAAAAAAATATAAGTAAAAAATTAGAAAACGCTTTTAAAATATTAGGGTTAACCCCTGATACAAATATTAAAGAAGTGAAAACAAAATATAAGTTTTTAGCGAAAAAATGGCATCCTGACGTACAAAATAAAAATCAATCAAATAATAGTAAAGATAAATTCATTAATATTACAAATGCTTATAAAATTATTTTAGAATCTTTAACGAAACCATCAAAAACTTAATATAAACATTTTTGGAGATTACAATATGAACGAAGTTAGTCTGACTAACAACATGGACTTTAATTCCGGAACTTTTCCATCCTCACAAACAATAGTTATTGATTCAGAAAAAACTTTCGGTTTTAAAACAAACATGAAGATTGTTGGATTTAATGAAAAAACTAAATTTGTACCTGAAATTGACGATTCTTATTTATTTGATGAAACTACTACAAAAGCAATACTTGCTGGGTTTTGCTATAATAGGAGAGTTATGATTCAAGGTTACCATGGTACTGGTAAATCAACACACATTGAACAAGTTGCTGCAAGATTAAATTGGCCATGTGTAAGAGTTAATTTAGATAGCCATATAAGCCGTTTAGACCTAGTTGGTAAAGATGCTATTGTATTAGAGAATGGAAAGCAAGTAACAGAATTTAGAGAGGGTGTTCTTCCCTGGGCTCTACAGAACCCTGTTGCAATTGTATTTGATGAATATGATGCTGGAAGAGCAGACGTAATGTTTGTTATTCAAAGAGTCTTGGAGGTTTCAGGAAAACTGACTTTACTTGATAATAATAGAGTTATAAATCCTCATCAAAATTTCAGATTGTTTGCAACCGCTAATACAGTTGGGCTCGGAGATACTACAGGACTATATCACGGAACACAACAAATCAATCAAGGTCAAATGGATAGATGGTCTATCGTTTCAACCTTAAATTATTTACCATCTGAGGCAGAAGAAGAGATTGTTTTATCTAAGGTTCCTAATTTTAAAGCTAAGGATGGGAAAGAAACCATCAAATCCATGGTTTCAATAGCCAATCTAACAAGAAATGGCTTTATATCTGGTGATCTTTCTACTGTAATGTCTCCTAGGACAGTAATAACATGGGCAGAAAATACAAATATAATTGAAGATATTGACATGGCTTTCAAGCTTACTTTTTTTAATAAATGTGACGAAATGGAAAGGCCAATTTTGTCAGAATATTATCAAAGATGTTTTGGAAGAGAATTGATTAAAACTGAAAAAAGTACAGACACTTAAAATTTACGATGCGAAAGAATTCAGAAAACACTCAGTTCCAAAATGCTACTGCCTCAACCTTAAAAGCAATTTCTGGAAATATGGTTGAAGATAGGGAAATAAAATTTTCTGGATCTACAAGCTATTTATCATCCAAAGAAGTTAGGTTGCCAATTATTTCAAAAGAATTGAATGATACAGAGTTAGACATGTTAAGAGGAGAAGCCGATAAAATTGCTCTTAAGATTAAGTATCATGATCCTGTTTTACACACTAAATATACACCATCTTCAGATTTATCATCCCAAATTTTTCAATTGGCAGAGGAATCTAGAATTGAAGCTGTTGGGTCTAAGAATCTTTTAGGTATTAAGAAAAATTTACAAAATTTAATTGTTGAAAAATTTAAAGATACAATTTTACCTGCACCAGGTGGAGAAGATAAAGAAGGTTTAGTAAATGCTTTACATTTAGTAATAAGAGAAAGGATTACTGGCTCTAGCCCACCTCAAAACACTTCTATTTCTTTGGGGAAATGGCGACCTTGGATCAACAACAAAATTGGTAATCTCCTTAATCAACTTGCAGATAATACAGATGACCAAGAAGTTTTTGCTAAATATATAAAAGAATTATTATCTGCTTTACATGCGGATATTGGAGAAAAAGATCCTAATGATGATGGTGAAAACGAAGATACTGAAAATAGTAATCCTGACGAAAATGAAGAAAACGATTCATCTGCCGAAAGTGAAAATGATAATGATGAAGATGCCGGATTAGATAGTAGTAGCGATGCCCAAGAAAATGATCAAGAAATACAAGGTGAAACTGAAGATGCTGATGCGGATAATGAAGATGGGGAGAGTGAGGGTGAAATTGTTCCAAACCCTTTGTCAGGTGACAACTTAGGTAAAAATAATATTAATTATAATTATCAGGTCTTTTCAACTGAGTACGACGAAATCGTCAATGCCACTGACTTATGCGAAGAAGATGAACTTATTAGACTAAGAGGAACGCTTGATAAACAACTTGAAAACCTTCAAGGTGCTATAGCTAGATTAGCTAACAAACTTCAAAGAAAATTACAGGCTAAACAGAACAGATCTTGGAACTTTGATCTTGAAGAAGGAATGTTGGATGCATCAAAATTAGCTAGAGTAATTACTCAACCATTATTTCCACTTTCTTATAAGCAAGAAAAAGATATGAAATTTAGAGATACTATTGTGACTTTGCTTATAGATAATTCTGGGTCAATGAGAGGTAGACCAATAACTATTGCTGCAATTTGTGCTGACATTATGGCTAGAACTCTTGAAAGGTGTGGAGTCAAAGTTGAAATCTTGGGTTTTACGACAAAAGCTTGGAAAGGTGGACAATCAAGGGAAAAATGGATAAATGAGGGTAAATCAGCCTATCCTGGTAGATTAAATGACTTAAGACACATCATTTATAAACCGGCAGATACACCATGGAGAAGAGCGAAAAATTCACTTGGATTAATGCTCAGAGAAGGAATTTTAAAAGAAAACATAGACGGGGAAGCTTTAATCTGGTCACATGAACGGTTATTAGGCAGAGTGGAAGATAGAAAAATCCTCATGGTCATAAGCGATGGTGCACCTGTTGACGATACTACACTTTCATCTAATAGTGGTAACTACTTAGAACTTCATCTTAAACAGGTAATCTCATTTATAGAAAATAAATCACCCGTAGAATTAGTTGCTATAGGCATTGGTCACGATGTTACTCGCTATTACGACAAAGCCATAACTCTAACTGATGCTGAGCAATTGGGTGGTGCGGTAACTGAACAGTTAGCTGACTTATTCAATGAGGAGTAGTATTAAGAGGAACCAGTTTCATTTTTTAAGTTTTTTTGAATAGATTTTTTTATTGCTAAGGCTTGAGGTGCTAAAACTCTATTACTAGTCTTAGCTAAATAGTCGTCTAATCCACCGTTTTTTTCAACAGATTTTAAAGCTCTAACAGATACCTTCATGCTAATAAACTTGTCTAATGATTTACTAAAAAACTTAACCTTTTGAAGATTAGGTAAAAATTTTCTTTTGGTTTTATTTTTTGCATGACTAACATTGTTGCCACTCATAACATTTTTCCCCGAGATTTCACATACTCTAGACATCACATACCTCAAAATTTACTAGGCGACTTATATGATAGGGAAACTAAAAGGTCAAGTTAAATAGTAATAGTATCTAATTTTAATGACTATTAAAGCCATTATTTGCAATTTTCATTGCATCTTCAGGATTGTCAATAATTCCAACAATATCAGATATTTTATCTATATTGTCTCTTATCATTAATTTATGTATGCCACAAATAATTTTATTAGCAACTAAAGGTCCTTCAAAAGTAAGAGAAGAATATAATTGAACTAAATGTGCTCCACACAAAACCTTTATATATGCAGTCTTACTGTCTGACACACCACCAACTGCAATTAAAAATAATTTATAGTTATTATTTTTAATTATTTTATTTGCTAGTGACAAAATATCTGTTGATTTTTTAAATAATGGTTTTCCAGACAAGCCGCCTGATTCATAGGATTTTTTTGACTTTAGATTACTATCTCTATGTGATGAAGTATTAGAAATTATCAACCCAAAAATTTTTTTTGAATAGGCTATTTCAATAATAGAGATCAGGGCTTTCTTATTTATATCTGGAGCAATCTTCAAAAAAACAGGCAATTTTTTATTTAAAGTTTTTGATTTAACAATACCTTCCTTAACAAAATTTATAACTTTTTCTAAATTCTCTTTTTTTTGAAATTCTCTTAAGTTTGGAGTGTTAGGTGAAGACACATTTACAGAAATATAATCAGCAAATTCTGATAAATTTTCAGCAAGCACTTTATAATCGTTAAACCTATTTTCGCTATCTTTGTTAGGGCCAATATTAACTCCAACAAGAAAATTACTTCCAACAGGGAATCTTTTTCTATAATTTTCTAATTTTTTTTTTGCCTCTAACATTCCTAAATTGTTGAAACCATTTCTGTTTATTATAGCTTTATCTTTTTCTAACCTGAAGATTCTTGGTTTTGGATTACCATATTGAGATACTGGTGTAATAGTACCAACCTCAGTGAAACCAAAATTCAAAAAATGAACCTTGTCTATAACCTCAGCATTTTTGTCAAAACCAGCAGCAACACCAAGTAAATTTTTAAAAATCAAATCACCAACTTTGACTGGAAATACACTTTGTTTCAATCTTGGATGTATACCAAGTCTCAAAAATTTAATGGTAAGTTTATGAGCAATTTCTGGATCGAGCTTTTTTACAAAAAAAGTAATAAATTTCCAAATCATTTAGTCTATTCTTTAACCAAGTTACCTAGAATAACGTTTTCTAACAATTTTATTGTTGGTTCAATTCCATAAAGTTTTATAAAACTTCCCATTCTAGGTCCTTCAGATTGTCCCAGAACAGTCTCATACAAACCTTTAAACCATTCACGTAAATTCTCATATTCAAGTTTTTTCCCAATTGCAAATACTACAGCTTGTATTTCATCAGGTGAGGCTTCATTATTTAATGCTGATAAAGTATTTATTAATTCTGTGATACCTTCTTTCTCTTTTTCATTTGGAAGTCTGTACTTCTTTTGAGGTTCTATTTTCTCTTTATAATAATTAACAGCTAAATCAATTAAATCATCTAATTCTTTAGTTCTTTTTGAATTGGGCGAGTAGGTTTTTACATATCCCCATACTATATCTGGATCGCTCGCGTAACATACAGACACTAAATTTAACAATAAAGTGTATGTGACGGGAAGATCATAAGATTTTGGTGATCCTTTGTGTAAATGCCATACTGGATTATCAATTTTTTCATTAGTATCCTGCTCAGAATATTTTTTTAAGTGTAAAAAATATTCATCAGTTGTTTTGGGTATGACATCAAAAAAAAGTCTCTTGGCTCTTTTAGGATTCGTATACATAAATAGACTTAGGGATTCAGATGAACCATATCTCAACCACTCCTCTATTGATAAACCATTACCCTTGGATTTTGAAATCTTTTCGCCATTATTATCTAGAAAAAGTTCATACGAAAAACCTGTTGGAGGTGTTCCTCCAAGGACCCTCAATATTTTGCTAGATAAGATTACACTTTCAGATAAGTCTTTGCCTGACATCTCATAATCTACACCTAGAGCAAACCAACGCATTGCCCAATCACACTTCCACTGCAACTTACATGAACCACCAAGAATAGAAACAGTAATTAATTCTTGAGTATCTTCTTCAATATAACTTACAGTATTGTTTTTAGTATCGATCGAGATAATATTAACTTGCAAAACTTTACCAGATTTTGGACAGACTGGAAGAAACGGGCTGTAAGTTTTTTTTCGATCATCTCCTAAAGTAGGCAAAATTATGTTTCTTATTTTTTCATAATTTAACAAAATCTTTTTGAGTGTTTCATCAAATTTTCCACTTTTATAACATTCTGTAGCTGATACAAATTCATACTCAAAATCAAAGTGATCTAAAAATTCTCGTAATTTGTAGTTATTATGATCACCAAAACTACTAAATTTTTCAAAAGGATCTGGAACACTGGTTAAAGGATGTTCAATAAATTTTTTAAGTAATTCTTTTTTTGGAACATTTTCTGGAATTTTACGAAAGCCATCCATGTCGTCAGAAAAACATATTAACTTTGTATTTCTTTCAGTTAAAACTTCAAATGCATGACGTACGATGTTAGTCCTCGCAACTTCGCCAAATGTTCCAATATGAGGGAGTCCTGAAGGCCCATATCCAGTTTCGAACAGAACAGGGGTATTAGTATCTTTAGGAGCAGAACACTCAATTTTATCCAATCTGTCCCTTAAATTTCTGGCTTCAACAAAGGGCCATGCATTGGATTTCTCTGCAAAATTTTTAATCTCTGATTTTTCCATAACTTAATTTCAAATGATATTTTTATTGCTATATGAGTTAATCAGAGTAAGCAACAATTAATCAAATAATTAACAAAAAAAAACACCTCTAACATATAAAGCTAGAGGTGCTAAAATAAAAAAGTAGAGCAGAATTACATCATGCCTGGCATGCCGCCCATGCCGCCCATGCCGCCCATGCCGCCCATGCCGCCCATGTCAGGCATGCCGCCGCCGCCACCTGCTGGTGGTTCAGGCTTGTCAGCAACCATAGCTTCTGTAGTTATCAATAGACCTGCTACAGATGCTGCATTTTGTAAAGCTGATCTTACGACTTTAGTTGGATCTATAACTCCAGCTTTAACTAAGTCTGTAAATTCATTTGTTTGAGCGTTGAAGCCATAATTTGCATCAGTTGATTCAAGTAATTTACCAACAATAACTGCGCCATCTTGACCAGCATTGTCTGCTATTTGCTTTGCAGGAGCTTTTAAAGCTCTTCTTACAATATCAACGCCCATTTTTTGGTCTGAGTTGTCAACTTTAAGTTTATCTAATGCAGAAATTGCTTTAACGAAAACAACTCCACCACCAGGTACAATACCTTCCTCAACAGCGGCTCTTGTAGCATGCATCGCATCATCTACACGATCCTTACGCTCTTTAACTTCAACTTCAGTAGCTCCTCCTACTTTGATAACAGCAACTCCACCAGCAAGCTTAGCTAACCTTTCTTGAAGTTTTTCTTTATCATAATCAGAAGTAGTCTCTTCGATCTGAGCTCTTATTTGATTACACCTAGCATTAATATCATCCTTGGATCCTGCACCATCAATAATAGTAGTTTCTTCTTTTGTAACTTCTACCCGTTTCGCTGTTCCAAGCATTTCAAGTGTCACATTATCTAGCTTAATGCCAAGATCTTCGGATATCATGTCACCTTTTGTCAAAATTGCAATGTCTTCTAGCATAGCCTTTCTTCTGTCACCAAAACCAGGAGCTTTAACTGCAGCTATTTTTAAACCCCCTCTAAGCTTGTTAACAACAAGAGTCGCTAGTGCCTCACCTTCAACATCTTCAGCAATAATCAAAAGAGGTTTACCAGACTGAACAACTTTTTCTAATATTGGTAACATTTCTTGTAGGTTAGCTAATTTCTTTTCAAACAATAGTATATATGGATCATCCATAACTACTTTCATTTTATCTGCGTCGGTAATGAAATAAGGTGATAAATATCCTCTGTCAAATTGCATACCTTCCACTACATCTAACTCAGTTGCAAGTGTTTTACCTTCTTCAACTGTAATAACACCTTCATTTCCGACTTTATCCATAGCCTTGGCTATCATATCACCAATTTCAGTTTCACCGTTTGCTGATATGGTGCCAGCTTGTGCAACTTCCTCATTAGTGGAGATCTTACTTGTTCTTGATTCCAAATCAGCAACTACCGCTTCTATTGCTAAATCAATGCCTCTTTTTAAATCCATAGGATTTAAACCAGCAGCAACTGCTTTAGAACCTTCTTTTACTATGGCCTGAGCTAAAACTGTTGCGGTGGTAGTACCATCACCAGCGACGTCATTTGCTTTTGAAGCAACTTCTCTTACCATCTGAGCGCCCATATTTTGAAATTTCTCTTTTAATTCAATTTCTTTTGCAACAGTCACGCCATCCTTAGTAATTCTTGGAGCGCCAAAAGATTTATCAATAACAACATTTCTACCTTTTGGACCAAGTGTAACCTTTACAGCTTCAGCTAGTATATCAACACCTTCAATCATTTGAGCTCTAGCATTAGCACCAAATTTGACTTCTTTAGCAGCCATTTTTTTTTCCTTTCAAATTATAAAGTAATTATTATTTATAAAGAGGATAATTAACCCATTATCCCCATGATATCGCTTTCTTTCATGATCAAAAGATCTTTACCATCAAGCTTAACTTCAGTACCGGACCATTTTCCAAAAAGTACAACATCACCTTCTTTGACATCCAAAGGTTGAATCTTTCCAGTTTCGTCACGTGCTCCAGAACCTGCCGCAATTATTTTACCTTGCATAGGCTTTTCCTGCGCTGAATCTGGAATAATAATTCCACTGGCTGTTTTTTCCTCTGCTTCGAGGCGTTCAACAACAACTCTGTCGTGAAGTGGCCTAAACTTCATGCCTTTTCTCCCTTATTTAAAATGTTAAAGTTAAACAATAAATACATTATTGATTAGGCTTAAATAGTGTACTTGTACATAACTTTCAAGATAAAATAAAAAAAATATTTAAAATGTTGCTTTTAAAAAAAAATGTCACATATATGTATAAAAAATAGATAAAATGACAGCATTTCTTAATTCAAAACACATAAACTTATGGCTCAATACTACCATTCTCATGGTCGTAACTATGATATTAATTGGCGGCATTACTAGATTGACTGATTCCGGTTTGTCTATGGTTGAATGGAGACCAATATGGGGTTTTTTACCTCCAATTTCTGATGAAGAATGGATGAGAGTATTCTTACTTTATACGAAATCTCCAGAATATATTTTCAAAAATCAAGGAATGAGTATCACAGAATTTAAAGAAATATTTTTTTGGGAATATTTTCACAGGTTATGGGGAAGGTTAATTGGAATAGTTTTTACTATTCCCTTAATTATCTTTTACCTGTCTAATAATATTCCCAATTCAATCTTGATAAAGTTATTAAGTGTTTTGTTTTTAGGAAGTTTACAAGCCATTATAGGCTGGTGGATGGTAAAATCTGGTCTTGTAAATGATCCCACAGTTTCACAATATCGTTTAGTTGTTCATTTATCTAATGCTTTGTTGATACTATTTCTTTTATTATGGACGCTATTGGAGTATAAAAATGGACCTTCAAAAATAAAATTTGATTTTAGTTTTCTAATTTTTTGTTTTTTGTTTACAACGATTATTGCAGGTGCATTTGTAGCTGGAATGGATGCCGGTTTGATGTATAACGAATATCCTTTAATGGGATATAAATTAATTCCAGAAAATTATGGTGAATATGGATTTTTAGATCCATTTGAAAATCCTGCCTCAGCTCAGTTTCATCACAGGCACATAGCTTTGTTTACTACAATTTGTATACTGATTTATTGTTATAAAAACTATACACAAAGCAGTGATAAGGTTGTTAAGAAACTCTCTCTGTTTATGAGTGCAATAGTTTGTTTCCAATTTTTCTTAGGTATATTTACATTAATTAATATGGTTCCAATTTATTTAGGAGCTCTTCATCAAACTGGAGCAGTTATTTTATTCATATTTCTTACAATTATAATGCATAGATTAAATATAATTAGAATTAATTAAGTTTAGTTTTTTTGTCTAATTTAATACCTAATTCTTTCAATTGAAATTCGTTTATTTCGTTTGGTGCGTTCATCATTAAGTCCTCTGCTTTACCAGTCATTGGAAATAAAATTACTTCTCTTATATTTGGTTCATCAGCTAATAACATTACAATACGATCAATACCTGGAGCTATACCTCCATGAGGAGGTGCACCAAATTTAAAAGCATTAATCATGGCTGGAAATTTATTGTCAACAACCTCGGGCTTGTGACCTGCAATTTCGAAAGCTTTATACATTATTTCAGGGACATGATTTCTTATAGCACCAGATGAAAGCTCAATTCCATTACACACTAAGTCGTATTGATAGGCGAGAATATCTAGTGGATTTTCATTCAATAATGCTTTCATACCTCCTTGTGGCATAGAAAAAGGATTATGAGAAAATTCTATTTTGCCAGTATTTTCGTCTTTTTCAAACATAGGATAATCTACTATCCAACAAAATTTAAATATGTTTTTTTCAATTAGTTCTCTGTCTGTTGCAATTTTAGCTCTAGCTTTTCCTGCTAAATTAGCTGCTTCACTCTCTAATGCACAAGAAAAGAACAGAGCATCTCCATCATTAAGATTAAATAAGGTCTTCATTTCAAGAGATTTTTCAATTCCCAATGCATTTGCAATTGGTCCTTTAGCAGAGTTTTCAATAAAAATAATATATCCCATTCCAGGCGCACCCTCTCCTTGGGCCCAACTATTCATTCTATCAGCAACCGAACGTGAACCACAATTCGGACCAGGAACAGCTCTTACTACAGATCCATTTTCAATTGATTTTGCAAAAATAGTAAAACCAGAATTTCTAAAAATGTCTGTTACATCTTTAATCTCAAGAGCAAATCTCAAGTCAGGTTTGTCATTTCCATATTTTAACATTGAATCTTTATAAGTAATTCTTGGGAAAACCTCATCAATGCTTTTGTCTGAATATTTTTTAAAAACTTCTTTAATCACAGGTTCTACAGCTTGAAAAACGTCTTCTTGTTCAACATATGACATTTCTAAATCAAGCTGATAAAATTCTCCAGGCGATCTGTCAGCTCTACTATCTTCATCCCTAAAGCATGGTGATATTTGAAAATATTTATCAAAACCAGACACCATTATGAGTTGTTTAAATTGCTGAGGAGCTTGAGGCAAAGCATAAAACTTTCCTTTATTAAGTCTAGAGGGAACCAAAAAATCTCTTGCACCTTCTGGACTAGACGCGGTTAAAATTGGTGTTTGAAATTCTAAAAATCCTAACTCTAACATTTTATTTCTAATAGTTTGAATAACATTAGATCTTAAGATAATATTTTTATGAGGCCTACTTCTTCTTAAGTCTAAATATCTAAATTTTAATCTAGTTTCTTCGCCATAATCTTCATCCGAATTAACTTGCAAAGGTAATGCTTTTGATTGGGAAATAATTTCTAATTCAGACAAATTTATTTCTATTTTACCTGTTGGTAAATTATCATTAATAGTTTCATCAGATCTTTCCACAACTATTCCTGATACCGTTATTACACTTTCTAAAGGTAGGCTTTCAAAAATAGAAAAATTCTTATTTAATGAATCAACAACAACTTGTGTTAATCCATAATGATCTCTCAGATCTACAAATATTAATTGTCCATGATCTCTTTTTCTATGTACCCAGCCTGATAACTTTACCTGCTCGTTTACGTTTTCAATTCTTAATTCATTACATTTATGAGTTCTATATTTATGCATTTGAAAATTCCTATAAATTAGAATTAAATTTTTTATGAGATCTGTTTTTGGTCTCTTTCATAATCTCTAAAGCTTTTTTACTATCTATTTGTGGCCAAATAGCAATCTCATCAGAAGAACGTAGACAACCTAGACATAAATTACTTTTAGGATCAATTGAGCAAACTCCTATACAAGGACTAATTTTATTCATCTGACCCATTTCACATCCTCTTTTATTTATTATTTTCTTTAATAGCTTCCGCAAGCATTTCTAAAAGATCAGAAATACCTGACTCACCACTGGTTGCGCTTATCAAATTGTTATCTCTTACCGTTGGTTTATCAATAATTTCTGCACCAGCAGCAATTAAAAGAGCACTATCCGCATCTGATGCGGCAACTTTTCTACCTTTCGCGGCATCTATGGTTGTAAGTAAAATTGAGGAAACACCCGCCAAAGCAACTGGCTCATTTTCTCTTAAAAAAGCCCTTAAAATTCTTCTTACATGAAGATCATTGCTCAAAGTTTCAATTTGATTTGCTCCACCTGGTACAATTAAAGCATCAAAATCTATAGCCAATGTCTCAGAAACTGGTTGATCAACTGGATAAGATAATCCCCATTTCTCTGATGCCCAACCATTTGTCGTACCAATATCTCGAGAAATTATAGTGTAAGAACCTTCAGCAGCTAAAATTGTTTTCTGAATTATTAAAAATTGTTCTTCATTAAAACCACTTGCTACCATCACAGCAATTTTTTTACCTTTAAACGCTGATGTATTAGACAAAATGCACTCCTAATTTTTTGTTTTAAATTCTATAGAAGATTTAGATTAGCTTATCAAGTAATCTAGTTAAAATTAAATTTGCCACTTTACAGTTTTTCTATTTATGAAGGCAACAGTGAACAATAATAAGGTTGGAAACAATATTTGGAAAAATGTTGCAATGCCCAGGTCTTGTTTAGAACCACTCAAAGCTAAATTTAGAGCCTCGACCGTCATAGTTGTAACTCTACCCGCTCCTATAAAATAAACAGGTACATACAAAGCAAAAGAAACTATCATGCCAATAGCGAATGAAGTCATAAGAGAATTTAAGACTAGTGGAATTTTTATCTTAAACAACCTAACTATTCTGTTTTTTCCTAGACTAGAAGCTACTTTAATATAATCAGATTTAACTTCTCTCATAGCTGGAGCAAGTATGATAAAACAATATGGTATGACATAAAATAATTGAACAAATATAAGTGGTGTTAAAAAACTACTAAAATTAAAAAATATCATAAAACTCTGTATTCCAATTAAAAAAGAAATTTGGGGAATAAATAAAGGAGTAAATATAATCCATTCAAATTGAGTTTTTGTTACGTTTAAATAATCTAATAATTCAACCCACAAAATTATCAACGATATAGACAGTAATGAAACCATCAAAGGAATAAATATAGAAATTAAAATCAATGATTTATTTTGATAATAAAAATTTAAAAAATTATTTATGTTTAAATCATTTGGAAAAAAATTTGGAAAGTACCAATTTTCACTAAATCCCCATAATATAGAACAAATTATACCCATAAAAGATAATAAAAATAAAATTACGCTAAAACATAAAATAGTAATTTTCAAAAACTCTGATTTGAATGAAGTGATTTTTATAAAAAAAATATAAAAGAATTTTAATTTAATAATTTTCTCAAAAAAAATCCAAACTGTAAGTAAAATTATAATTATAAATAATTGAATTAAAGATAAATTTGAAGCTATGAAGAATGAGTCCATATCTGAAGATTGAAAGATTTGCAAAATTCGTACTGATAAAGTGGAAGGAGTTGATGGTGCCAAAAGTAAAGACATATCAACCACAGATGATGAAAATGCAATGATTATGAAAATAACAAGTCTAATTTTTTTGTAAATGATTGGAAATATTAATATAAACCAAGTAGAAAAACTTGAATGCTGAAATGATTTGCCCAAATCAAAAAATTTCGATGAAGAAAACTCTCTCAAAGCCGATAAAGACACCAAGATTAGAAATGGAATTTCTTTTAACATAAGTCCTAATATTAAAAAAAAACCATATTCATCTGGAAATATATAAGTGTTTGGAGGTCTGTCAAAACCTGTTAACCAAGGTGAAACAGATCTTAATAATAATCCACTTGGAGATAAGAGAAAAATTAAACCAACAGCCATTGTTATATGTGGTAAAGCAATCAAAGGTGATATAATGATTTTTAGATAATTATAAAATTTAGTTTTAAAAAAATATAAAAGAATTACTTGAGAAAAAAATAATGCTAAGGCAGTTGAAACTATACCAGTAAATATCGACAATAGTATTGAATTATATATCCCTGGAATATTCATTGATATATAAAAATAATTTAAGTTAAGTTCACCTTTTCCTAAAGTTGGCAAATAATTAAATGATGGTAAAAAAAAACCAAAAAAACCAAACAATATAGGTAAGATGATAATTATTCCAATAAAGACTATTGAAACTTTGGAAAGGAGCCGACAAAAATTATTTACCATTTATGACCTAATTGTTTGAGCCATATCTTTCTATCCACCCTTCTTCTATGATTTTAACCCAGGAGGGATGTGGCTCCTCCAGTTTCATTGTTAACTCCTCATTTGAAAGTGTCGCAACACCTCTTGGAAGAGAGGTAAATTTATTTTTCCAATTTTTATCTAATTTTGCTACTGAAATAACACTTGGGTCACCCCAAAAAGTCTTGTCTTGTTTTTTTAATTGAGCTTCCGGTGATATAAGAAAATTGACAAAGATTTTAGCAGCAGTTTTTTTTCCAGAGTTATATGGAATTGCTAAAAAATGAACGTTAGCAAGAGTTCCATCTTTATGTATAAAACTTCTTGTAGTGTTGGCTAACTTTCCTTCAGAAATTGCATTTGAAGCATGTGCTATGTTAAAGGCCATTCCAATGTCAATTTCTCTTTCTGCAACTAATTCTGTTAAAGCTAAATAATTAGGAGGGTAATTTTTGCCTTCTCTCCACAAATATGGAGTTGTCTCATCTAACCATTTCCATAATGGGCTAAGAGCATCTTTATGCTTATGAATAATATACTTTGATTTCAACAAGCTTTTATTATCTATCAACTCAATTAAAATTTGTTTTAAAAAACTAGTCCCCGTAAAATCTGGTGGCTGAGGAAAAGTAAACCTGCCCTTGTTTCTTATTATATAATCTTTTAATTCAGATGCTGATCTTGGAGGTGATTTAATGTAGTTACTATCGTAATAAAAATTTAATTGTGACACTCCCCAAGGCATTTCCATACCTTCTGTAGGAACCCCAAAATCATTTAACAAACTAGGATTATTTTCAAAATCTAAATACTTGGAATTTGGCAAGTCTCTAATCCAATTTTCAGAAAGAAGCATATTATTTTTCTTCATAACTGAAAAATTTTCTCCATTAATCCATACCAAGTCGACAGCTCCATTGTTGTCTTTTTTAACATTTTTTTCTGATAAAATTCTTGCTACTACATTAGCAGTATCAGTTACTTTCACGTGTTTAACCGTTAAGTTATGTCTTTTTTTAACTTCATCTGAAGCCCATTTGATATATGCGTTAATATTCTTGGCGCCACCCCATGCATGAAAAAAAATTGTTTGCCCAGAAACTTTGTTAGCTTTTATGTCCCAATCATTCTTTTTTTCTGTAGCATTAGTGTAAGGACTAGTTATAAAAAAAATACTAATAAAAAAACACTTTAAAACTATTTTGGCTAAATTATCTGCTAATTTTAAATACATTTATATTTACCTCAAAGTTTGTTCTTGAATAGACAAATATTGATATTAGATATATTAATATCAATGATAGTTACTATCTTCAAAATACTCAACATAGAAATAATTATGTAGTTATGAACGCTCTCTTGATCTTGATAAATGAAATTATAACCCTCTACTTATATACATTATTTGTATATGTTATAATGAGCCTTCTAATCCAATTTCAAATGATTAATAGCTATAACAAAATTATTAATACAATTTTTAGAGCATTAATTTCTTTACACGAACCTTTATTAGGAAAAATTAGACATTATATACCATCACTTTCAGGAATAGATTTATCCCCTGTAATTGTTATTCTTTTATTTAGCTTTTTAAAAAACTTAATTCAAGATTATAGGTTAGGATTATAAATTAATTAATGACTATTATGAATAAAATAATCGATGGAAAGATGTATGCTGAAAAACTTTTAGAAGAAATTCATCCTCTAAGCAAAAAATTTTTAGATAATTTTAATCGCAAGCCATGCCTTACTGTCATACTAGTTGGGGACAATCCAGCTAGTAAAATATATGTAAAAAATAAAATCTTAGTTGCCAAAAAAAATGACATAGAATCTAAAGAAATCTTACTGAGTTCTGCTATTACTGAAGATGAATTAATACAGCATATTTCAATACTAAATAAAGATCAAAGTGTGGATGGAATTCTTGTTCAGCTACCACTTCCAAAACATATTTCAGAAAAAAAGGTCATTAATTTGATTAGTCCATTAAAAGATGTTGATGGATTTCACCCAAAGAATTTTGGTAAACTTTTCATGGGGGACCCAATATTTATTCCATGCACCCCCTTAGGCTGTCTTTATATGTTGAAGCACGAAATTGAGGATATAAAAGGGAAAAACGCTGTTATAATTGGGAGATCAAACATTGTTGGGAAACCAATGGCGTCACTTTTACTATCTTCAGACTGCTCAGTGACAATAACTCATTCAAGAACCAAAAATATTAAAGAACATACCAGAAAAGCAGATATTTTAATTGTAGCAGTTGGTATCCCTGAAATGATTGATGACAAATTTATTAAACCAGGTGCAATTATAATGGATGTTGGAATTAATAGATTAGAAGCTAGAAATAATGATAGTTCTAGTAATAAGGGAGTACTTGTTGGTGATGTCAAATTTGAAAAAGTTTTAAAAATTGCCAAAAAAATTACCCCTGTTCCTGGTGGAGTTGGGCCAATGACAATTGCTTGCCTAATGCATAATACTGTTAAGGCCGCCTATATTAATAAGAAAAATGATTTTATTAATGTCTTAGAAGGAATTTTATAATGGATTGGTTAAACTTTACTTTATTTCTTTCTATGATATTAGTTGTTGTTATTCTTGCTTGGGGCTTGATAACAATGGCCAGAGGTGGAGAATACAACAAGTCACATAGCAATATTTTAATGAGATACAGAATAATTTTTCAAGCTATAGCAATATTAATTTTTATATGCTTATTAATGTATAAGAGATATTACAATAGTTAAATTAAATAAAATTTATACCCGAACGGGCGATGACGGATCTACTGGGTTAACCGATGGAAGCAGAGTTCCAAAGCACTCACCTAGACCACAAGCATATGGTTCAGTTGATGAATTAAATTCCTCCTTGGGAATGGTATTCTTTTGCTTAAACAAAGAAAATTCAAACTTACTTCATATTGAAATTAAAAATTTAATCAGAGAAATTCAAAATGATTTATTTGATTTAGGTGCAGATTTAGCAACACCAATATCGAAAGAAAAAGAAAAGTATCCAGCACTTAGAATTAAAAAGGGACAAATTGATAAAATAGAAAATAAAATAGACTATTATAATAAGTCATTAAAACCTCTTACTTCCTTTATTTTACCAGGTGGGTCAGAAGCCTCTACTTTGCTACACCAGTCAAGAACAATAGCCAGAAGAGCTGAAAGAGACATTAGTTTACTTTCAAGCATAGAAGATATAAATATACAATCTTTAATTTACTTGAATAGATTGTCTGATTTATTATTTGTATTATGCAGAGTTTTCAATGAAAATGGATTAAAGGATGTATTATGGATACCAGGTTTGAATCAAAAATAATTTATTTACGAAAGGGAGTTTAGTTTGAAAATTTTAGTGCCTGTTAAAAGAGTGGTAGACTATAACGTAAAAGTCAGAGTTAAGAATGATAATTCTGGTGTTGAATTAGAAAATGTTAAAATGTCTATGAACCCTTTTGACGAGATAGCTGTTGAAGAGGCTTTAAGATTAAAAGAAAAAGGAATAGCGAATGAGGTTGTAGCTATATCTATCGGTGCATCACAAGTTCAAGAAACTATAAGAAATGCTCTTGCAATGGGCGCAGATTCAGGGATTTTTGTTGAATCCAACGATAATCTTGAACCACTTAACGTAGCAAAAATTATTTCATCTATTGCTAAAAAAGAAAATATCGATTTGATGATTTTAGGTAAGCAAGCAATAGACGATGATATGAATGCTACTGGTCAGATGATTGCAGCCTTGTTAGATTGGCCTCAAGCAACTTTTGCAAGCAAAGTGGAAATTTCAGGAAAAACAGCCAAGGTTAGCCGCGAAGTTGACGGTGGAATTGAAAATATTGAAATTTCATTACCTGCAGTTATAAGCACTGACTTACGATTAAATGAACCCAGATATGCTAGCCTTCCAAACATTATGAAAGCTAAGAAAAAACCAATTAGCGAAATTAAAATTGAAGATCTAAACATAGAAATAAAAAAACATTTAAGTATTTTAAAAGTTGAAGAACCTGCTAAACGTCAATCAGGGATTATGTTAAAAACTGTAGATGAATTAGTTGATAAATTAAAAAATGAAGCAAAAGTAATATAAGAGACTAGAGGAATATAAAATGAAAGTACTTGCGATAGCTGAACATAATAACCATGAACTTTTACCTGCTACTTTACATACTGTAAACGCAGCCAAACAAATTGGCGATACTGACTTGTTAGTTGTTGGTCATAATTGCCAAGAGGTTATTGACAATGCGACCAAAATTGATGGTCTCAATCAAGTTCTTTATTGTAATGATGAAATGTACAAAAATTCAATAGCAGAAAATTTATCTGTCCTTATTAAATCTACAGTACAAAATTATTCTCACATTTTATTTTCAAATACAGCTAATGGAAAAAATACAGCTCCCCGTCTAGCTGCTTTGCTAGATGTTATGGTTGTTCCAGATATAATTGAAATAATAGATGAAAATACTTTTAAAAGACCAATTTACGCTGGTAACGCCATAGCCACTTGCAAGAGCGAAGATGTATGTAAAGTTATTACTGTAAGGACTACTGCATTTGAAAAAGCTTCATTGAATGAAAATCAAGTTGAAGCTGTATCTATTCAAGCTGAGAAAAATACTGAATTAACAAAATATATTAATTCGGAACTTTCACAAAATGAAAGACCTGAATTAACTGCTGCTGATATTGTTGTTTCAGGTGGAAGAGGTCTTGGATCAGCTGAAAACTTTCAAGTTCTCGAGAAATTAGCGGACAAACTAGGAGCAGCAATGGGGGCAAGTAGAGCGGCAGTTGATGCTGGCTATGTGCCAAACGATTGGCAGGTAGGACAAACTGGAAAAGTAGTTGCCCCAAATTTATATATAGCTGCTGGAATTTCTGGTGCAATACAGCATTTAGCTGGCATGAAAGACAGTAAAGTAATTGTAGCGATAAATAAAGATGAAGAGGCTCCTATATTTTCTGTAACCGACTATGGGCTTGCTGATGATTTATTTAAAACTGTGCCAGAAATGGAAAAACTAATAAAATAAGCTTTTTATCTTATTAATTATTTCATCTTCTCCCCATTTTAAAATTCCTTCATGTTTTGAAATTATAAAACTATTTTGATCAACTATTATTGTTGTAGGTATTCCTCTCAATTTGAGTGCTTTAAAAATTTTCATTTCTTTATCAAAGAAGTGATCTAAATTTGAGGCACCATAATTAGATAAAAATCTTAGTTGATCTTTAATATCTTTTTTATCTATTGATATAGTAAAAACATCTATATTATATTTATTAATTCTAGATTTTAATAAACTCAAATCAGGCAGCTCTTCTTTACATGGAACACACCAAGTGGCCCAAAAATTAATTACATAACCTTTTTTCTTTAAATCCTGATTGAACTTTAATATTAAAGGCTCTTCTTTTTTATCCAAGACCTTAAAAGTTGGGAATTTTATTTTATCACTTATTTTATCTAGGTATTCGGCGGCACAAGCATTCCCGGACAAAATTACAATATATAATAATATTATTATTTTTTTATTAAAATTTGATATAAGCATGTTAAGTATAACTTTAGATTTATAATTTATTAGTATTTAATATAGATAATAAAATGAAAAAAAGTAGTTTAGATAAACAAAAAAATAATGAAATTTGGGGTGGAAGATTTTCTACATCTCCTAACGAGTTGATGCAGGAATTTAATTCATCAATTCAATTTGATCAATTTCTTTATATCGAGGATATTGAAGGATCAATAGCACATTCAGAAATGTTATCTAAACAAAATATTATTTCTAAAAAAGAGTTTTTATCTATTAAGTCTGGTTTAAAACAAATAAAAAAAGAAATATCCAACAAAGAGTTTAATTTCTCAACTAAACTAGAAGATATACATATGAATATTGAAAATAGATTAGTGGAAATAATAGGAGATTCTGGTAAAAAATTACATACTGCTAGATCAAGAAATGATCAAGTAGCAACTGATATCAAATTATGGCTTAGGAAAAAAATTGATGCAATAGAGTTAAGTCTGAAAAATTTACAACGTACACTTATTGAAAAATCCGAAATATATCATAATCTCTTTATGCCTGGCTATACGCATCTTCAAGTTGGTCAACCGGTTACATTTGGACATCATCTTTTATCTTATGTGGAGATGTTTGGTAGAGATAGAGGAAGATTACTTGACTGTAGAAAAAGAATGAATGAGTCGCCTTTGGGTTCTGCTGCTTTAGCAGGTACTAGTTATCCAATAGATAGACACTTTGTAGCAGACAAACTTGGCTTTAGCAAACCTACTGAAAATTCAATGGATGCTGTTGCTGATAGAGATTTTGCTATTGAATTTATGTCTGCATCATCGCTAATAGCTATACATTTATCCAGGCTTGCTGAGGAACTAGTTATTTGGTCGTCTGACAGTTTTAATTTTGTTAAATTACCAGAAAACTTTACAACTGGTTCTAGTATTATGCCTCAAAAAAGAAATCCTGATGCAGCTGAATTAATAAGGGCTAAGTCTGGTAGAATATTTGGCAACTTACTTAGTTTAATGACAGTTCTGAAAGGGCTGCCAATGACATATGGCAAAGATATGCAAGAAGATAAAGAGCCAATCATTGATACTGCTAAAAATATTGAACTATGCATTTTAAATATGGATGGTATGATCAGAAATATTGAACCTGTTCCTGAAAAAATGATGGAGGCACTTCAAAAAGGTTTTCCAACTGCTACAGACTTAGCAGATTACCTTGTAAAAAATCTTAAAATACCCTTCCGAGAAGCTCATCATTTAACAGGTAAAATAGTTTTATTAGCTGAGACAAAGATGACTTCTTTAGAAGATTTAGCTTTAGAGGATATCCAAACTGTTGTACCTAATGCAGATTTAAAAATATTAGAAGTTTTAAAAGTTAGATATTCTGTATCAAGTAAAACATCTTATGGTGGAACAGCGCCGAAAAATGTTTTAAAAGCTGTTAAAAATGCTAAAAAAAGATTTTTAGAGGGATAATAAAGAATGAATTTCAAAATCATACTTCTAGTTATTGTATTTTTATCGTCTATTTCTTTGTATGGTTGTGGCAGAAAAGAGATACCTATAAAACCTTCACAAATCATTACAAAAAATTAGATTTATTATGTTCCCTTCAGGTTTTTACAGAGATGAAAATGGTGAACTTAATGTTCAAGGCATTAAAATAAATGCTCTTACAGCAAAGTATGGAACACCGTTATTTGTATACGATACAGGCTTAATGAAAGAAAGATACCAAATCTTTCTAAACACTGTTAAAAGTGTCAAAGGAAATATTCACTATGCTGTTAAAGCAAATGATTCAGTCAACATAATAAAATTTTTTGGAAAATTAGGTGCTGGGGCTGACATAGTATCTATAGGTGAATTTCAAAAATGTATCGCTGCTGGAATTACTCCAGATAAAATAATTTTTTCTGGTGTTGGAAAAGATAAAAATGAGATTGAAACAGCATTAAGAAATAATATTTTACAATTTAATATTGAATCAGAAGAGGAACTTTATGATATCCATGAAATTGCTTTGAAGCTCAAGCTAACAGCAAATATTTGTTTAAGGATAAATCCTGACATTGCACCAAATACTCACAAAAAAATCTCAACTGGCGAAAAAGAAACTAAATTTGGAATTAATAATGAGGATATACTTTCAATCTATGAAAAATTGCACAAATTAAAATATATTAATCCAGTTGGTTTAGGTGTTCACATTGGATCTCAGATTTTTGATTTCAATTTCTTTCACAAAGCTTACTTAAACCTTAAAACTATTGCTGATAATCTTAAAAGTGAAGGATTTAAAGTTCCTACTTTAGATTTAGGAGGTGGAATTGGAATATATTATGATCAAAATAAAAATCCAGATTTTGACACCTATAAAAAAATTATTTCAGATTTGTTTCTAGATTCTGAATATAAGCTAAGCTTTGAACCAGGAAGAAGCTTAATAGCGGAAGCGGGCATTTTAGTTACAAAAGTTATAAGAAACAAAAAAAATAAAGATAAAAATTTTATTGTAATTGACGTAGCAATGAATAATTTAATTAGACCAACTTTATATGACGCATACCATGAAATAGAACCTGTTAAAAAGATTTCAGGTAAAGAAATTGTAGCAGACATTGTTGGGCCAATTTGTGAAACTGGAGATTTTATCGCTCTTAACAGAAAAGTAACTAAAGTTAATAATAATGATTTATTAATAATAAGAACAACTGGAGCATATTCATCCGTAATGAAATCAAATTATAATTCGAGGGTCGATGCGGTAGAAGTTTTGATATATAATGGTAAATCGTATCAATTAAAAGAGACTGATACTATTAGAGACATGATATCAAAAGAAAGAATAGTAGAGTTTATTTAATATTCAAATACTGTCTTTAACAACGTTGCTTTAATAGTAACATTGTCTTTTTGATTTTGAAATTTAACTTTCATTAATTCGTTAAAGTTTAATTCAGAATTTGGATAGATAATTTTGTCTTCAAAAATTAATATTTTTTCCAGAATAATTTTTCTATCCTCTCTTACTCCTAAGATTTTAATTCGAGGTACTAACAATGGTCTATTAGATAAATTTTTAATCGTACCACTGAATCTTACTTCCTGTTCTTGAACTGTCGCAATAAAATTATTCAGGTTTAAATTTTTAGTATCAACAAAAATCGACAGATTAAATAACTTAAACAAAGAATTAATCTTTTCAATATAATTTTGTGTGTGGCTTGGGAGATAAAAAAAACTATAACTTATTAGAGTGGAACGAAAAAATATTGCCAAGAAAAATATTATGCCTAAAACAATAACCAAAAATGGTAATATATTTAACTTTTTTATTCCCTTTTTATCATTTTTATTTTCAGTCTTTTTCATTTTATATTTATTATTTTCATTAAGTTTAGACAATGATAGTTCTGAAGCAATTTCAGCAACAGTTTTATTTTTTTGATCTAGTACAGGATTAGATTTTTTGGCTAAGATTTTTGATTTATCTTCAACAACTGATTTTATAGAAGCTAATTCTTGTTTAAGTTTTTCAGTTTTATCTTTAGTTTCAGCATTTTTTTCAATTAAATTTTCACTTAAAGTGGACGATAAAGACCATTTTTCATTACAAACTCCGCATTTTAACCACTGAATTTTCTTCGTTAAAACACTTTGATTCACTTCAAATACTGTACCACATGATTTGCACATTTCATGCATTTACAAATTCCTCATGAAATTGTTGAAATAATCATTTATTGTATACTAACATGTCATTTTTTGCCAAGATGTTTAAATCAAATCGAATTGAATTTTTATGTTATTCAGAATTTTTAAAATTTTTTTTATTTTTTCACTAAGTTTTATATTTATTTTTTTTTTAATTAAATTAATTAACTTTAAAGAAAATATTTCATCTGTAACAAAATTTAATAACAAAGAAATTCCTAATATTGTTGTATTAACTGGAGGTACTAATAGAATTAAGAATGGCTTAAAAATAATCAATAATTTTAAAAATTCAAAAAAAATTGATTATAAGATACTTGTAAGTGGAACAGGTTTAGGTTTTACCAAAACTAGTCTAAAAAAAAAATTAGGACCAAACTTTAATCCTAAGTTAATTCAATGCTGCATTGATCTTGACAGTGTTTCAAAAAACACTTTTACAAATGCTATAGAAACTTATAAATGGACCAGGAAGAATGATATAAAAGAATTTATACTAATAACAAGTAATTATCACATGCCACGAGCTATTCTCGAATTCAATAATATTATGCCAAATTTGAATATCTATACCTACGCTATTATACCTAAGAAACATAACATTGAAAATTGGCTTAGTTCATATAAGACTTTTAGTTTAATTTTTACAGAATATTGCAAATATATTGTTGCTAGCTTAAGGATAAAATTTTTAAGCAATTAATTTATTATATTTGACCTGCTTCAATTATTTTTTTTCTTATGGATCTTGTCCTAGAAAAAAAAGCATGTAATTTTTGACCTTGTTTTTTTCTTATAGCTTTTTGAAGATCTGATAAGTCTTCATTAAATCTTTGCAACATTTCAAGAACAGCTTCAGAATTATTTAAAAAAATATCTCTCCACATAATTGGATCTGAAGCAGCAATTCTAGTAAAATCTCTAAACCCTGAAGCAGAAAACTTAATTACATCGTTCTTTAAATCTGCTTCTAGATCGGAGGCTGTTCCAACAATAGTATATGCGATTAAATGTGGCAAATGTGAAGTAATGGCAAGGATTTTATCATGATATTCTGCGCTTACAGTTTCAACAATAGAGCCTAAATTTTTAAAAAAATAAGCAAGTTTTTTTGTTTCATGTGTTTCCTTATCACTAATAATCAACCAATATCTGTTTTCAAATAATGTGCTAAATCCAGATTTAGGCCCAGAATATTCTGTTCCTGCAAGGGGGTGTGATGGTATGAAATTAATATTTGCTGGCATATGAGGATTAATGTCGTTCATAACAGATTTTTTTGTAGATCCAGTATCAGTAACTACAGCACTTTCTTTTAATGAAGAAGAAATTGAAATTGCAACCGATTTCATAGAACCAACTGGTACTGCAAGTATGACTAAATCAGCCTCTTTAATAGCATCATCAATTTTGTCACATACAAATGTGGCTATTTTCATTTCCGATACTATACTTCTATGTTTTGAATTCAAATCATAAGCAAAAGTAGTAACACTATCATTTTTTTTTGCATTAATTGCATGTAAAATAGAGGTCCCAATTAAACCTAAACCAATAACGGAAATTTTATGAAATTCTGACATTATGATTGTTTATTAAAAAAAATTTTCAGTTCATTTACAAATTTAATATTTTCATCTTCGGTACCGATCGAAACTCTTAAATGATTTGATAGACCATAAACTTTCATCCCCCTTACTAATATTCCCTTTTTAGCAAGAAAGTTTTCTGCTTTCTGTGCATTATACTTATTATCAATAGGAAACTTTATTAATAAAAAATTAGTAATTGATCTTTGAAAATCCAAGTTAAGTGCTTTCAACTCTTTTTCAAACCAGGACATCCATTTGAGATTGTGTTGAATAGATTTTTTTTGAAAATTTAAATCTTCCAAAGCTGCAATTCCAGCAACAATTGCAGCAGAATTTACACTAAAAGGACCACGTACTTTCATAAGGTTTTCAACTATATGTTCTGGTGCATACCCCCAACCTAATCTCAAAGAAGCTAAACCATGTAATTTTGAGAATGTTCTTAACATTATCACATTTTCATATTTATCTGCGAGTTCACTGCCATCTATATAATCATCATTGACTACAAATTCTGAATACGCGGCATCATAAACGAAAAGAACATTTTTAGGAATTGATTCATATAGTCTAATGACTTCTTTCCTTGATATAAATGTGCCTGTAGGATTATTAGGGTTTGCTAGAAAAATTAGTTTGGTTTTCTTGCTTATCTTTGAAAGAATATTGTCAACATTAGCTGTATAATTTACATCATTTGCTACAACACCCTTAGCACCTGCTATTGAGATAGCTTGAGGAAATTGAAGAAACCCAAATTCTGTGTAAATAGCTTCGTCACTGTAATTTAGAAAAGTTTGAGCAAGAATTGATATTAATTCATCCGAACCATTCCCTAAAATAATTTTTTTCTTATTTAGTGAGTATCTTTTTGATATTGCACTAATTAACTCTTCGCTGACTTGTGGTGGATATCTATTTAGATCATTATAAAAAAATTTAAGAGCCTTAATAGCGTTTGAAGATGCACCCAAAGCGCTCTCGTTAGCAGATAATCTAATTAAATTATTTATTTTACTTTTACCAAAATTTGGTTTGTAGGTATGTAACTTTTCAATATTTGTTTTTGGAGAAGGGAAATCCATGATGAATCCTAAACATTTTCTTTTTGTAATTTTACAATACTATAATCTTTTTGATTAATATTTTTGTAAAGTGGTACATTTGCTATTACGTCGAAATTTAATCTCATTTCTGTTTGTTTATTTAGTTTGTCAATACTTTCACTATCAATAAAACCTAGCTCTATGTCTTTTTTTTCTAGTGAAGCAAGTAAACTTACCACACTTGAAAAATAAGTAGTTTTAAAATAATTTCCAAAATGAGCTAAATAAGCGGATTTGATTTCGTCATCATTCCCAGCAACACCAATTTTAATAATTTTTTGCATCGATAAATTAGAAGAGATAATCTGACGCCAAACTTTTTCAACTAAAAATTTATCCAAACCTAAACTTACTATTTTCTTTATTAAGTCCTCTTCTCTTTTTGGATCAAAAGGGAAGCTTCCCTTTTTAGCATCCATAATCTTAGAGGCCAAGGATTGTCTCTCAATTATTAATTGGCATAAGTTTTTGTCTATCTCATCAATTCTAGATCTAAGTTTATTTAACTCGATATTATTCATGTTTAGCCTTTTCTTTAAATACATATATATACTCTAATAAAATAAAATAAACTTTTTGATTAAATTAATTTTTATAATAATGTAGAGTACATTATTAGTTTTCTAATAATTTTCCAGTTTTCAAAGGATACGAATGCTAGAAATCTATATTATAAATGCCTTTTCAGATAATTATATTTATTTATTACGTAATGAACATAGAAATATGACAAGCGTAATAGATCCAGGAGAATCAGAGCCAGTAATAAAATTTTTGAATAATAAAGGCTGGCATTTAGACGAAGTTATTAATACTCACCATCACCAAGACCATGTTGGAGGAAATAAAGAACTTATAGATATTTATAAATCAAAGTTAATTGCTCCCTCATATGAAAATGACCGTATTTTAAATATAGATATTCTTGTTTCAGATAATGAAACTGTAAGTATTACAGGGGTATCTACTAAAGTATTTCATACACCAGGCCATACATTAGGTCATGTTTGTTTTTATATGCCTGAAGAAAAATGTTTGTTTTCTGGAGATACTTTATTTTATTTAGGTTGTGGTCGAGTTTTTGAGGGAACTATGGATCAAATGTGGTTAAGTTTAGTAAAACTTAGATCTTTGCCAGAAGACACATCTGTTTATTGCGGTCACGAATATACTTTATCTAATATGAAATTTGCTAATTATATTGATTCTAACAATGCTTTATTAAGTAAAGTTAGCCTAGAAATTAAAAATAAAAGAGAAAAAGGATTGCCAACTGTTCCATTTAATCTAGGAATGGAAAAGAAAATTAATCCATTTTTGAGAGCAGATGATGATAAATTTATAAAATCAGTAGGCTTAAATAGTAATAATGCTGCTAGTTCTTTTGGAGAAATTAGGCTCAAAAAAGATAGTTTTTAAATATTAGACAACTCGTAAGCGACCTCACAATCATTAAAAATGTTAGGTTTGGAGATATTTACTTTTGCACCCAGTACATAACTATTTATCATCAATGTTGAATGTATTTTTTCTACTAGAACTTCCAATAACTGAAAATGTTGACTTTGTATAATGTCAATTAGACATTTTCTAAATTGACTATAGTCTTGAGTTGATTCTAGATTATCGTTCTTAGGTTCTGAGTTATTTGAAAGTAGTAATTCTACATTGACTATTATTTTTTGTTGATTTTGTTTTTCGTGATCATAAACACCTATTGATGCTTGTATGGTTAAATTATTTATAAGTATTTTTCTATTTCTTGCCCTCATGCTAATATCCTTATTATAATCCCACATCTCTTCTTGGAGGAGCAAGATGCGCTCCCCCATCAAGAAGTGTTATATGGCCAGTCATAGATTTAGAATTTATAATGAGTTGAATTGTATTTAAAATTTCTTCAACTGTAGAAGATGACTTTAACAAGTTTTTTTTATGCGATATTTCAAAAGCTTTTTGATCTTGCCCTGGTGCTAATAGAGTTATTCCTGGCGCTATACCATTTACTCTTAAACAAGAAGCATAGGTAAGAGCTGACATTTTTGTAAGACCATACATTGCTTGTTTTGACAATGTGTATGTATAGTAATCCGGATTCAATCCAAAAATTTTAGCATCAAGTATATTTATTACAAAGCCTTGGGAACTATTATCCTGTCTTTTCATCTTCATAGTGTATTTTGCTAATGCTTTGGTTAAAAGGGAAGGAGCAATAAAGTTTACTGACATATGACGTTGAAGCTCTTCAACTTTAAAACTCATTCCATTATCATAATTAAAATAACCGGCATTATTTACTAGTCCAACCCATTTTGAATCTTTGGCTTCAATTTCGTTAACTAATTTTTCTATATCTGAGATACAAGTTAAATCGGCTTGATGTATGCTTACATTTCCACCAATTTTTGATAAATAATCCGCTGTTTCCTCAGCAAATTTTTTTGATTTGTTGTAGTGAATAGCAACTTTCCAACCCTTCTTTGTTAAATAAGTAGCTATAAATTTTCCTAATCTTTTTGCAGAAGCGGTAATGAGAATTGTTTTGTTTTTACTTTCCAAACCTATTTTTCCTTATGCGTAACTGAATATGAAGTATCTCTTATTAATTTTAAATAGCCATTAAATGATTTACTTTGCAATGATTTTCTAAGACCTAATTTTTGCCAAGATTGATTACAATCACTTTTAGGAGGAGTAAACTTTTTTATCACTCTTATAGGTGCTATACTTGTTACCAAAACTTCATCACTTAATAACGATGCTTCTTCTATAGAGTGTGTAACCATCAATACAGTAAGGGAATTTTTTTTTATTATTGAAACCAGCTCAGTTGAAATCATTTCTCTACTTAGATTATCTAAAGCTGCAAATGGTTCATCTAACAATAATAGTCTGGGATGAAAAAGTAATGCCCTTGCGATTGCAACTCTTTGTAATAATCCTCCTGACAATTTATCGGGAAAGTATGACAAAAAGTCTTTTAAACCTATATCTCTAATCAATTTATCTACATTTTTATAGTTTATGTTATTGTTATTTAATTTGGCTAATATAATATTATCATAAACATTTAACCAAGGCATTAATGAAGGATTTTGTTGAATTAATGTAATTTGATTTATTACATCATTTAAATTCTGGTTTTCAAACTTGATTTCTCCTTTTTCGGGTTCAATTAATCCAGCTATTAACTTTAACAAACTTGTTTTACCTGTACCTGAGGGACCAATAATACTCGTAAATTTACCTTTTTTAATTTTGCAGTTAAAATTATCCAAAATAATTTTTTTATTATCTTTTTCATAATATGAGAAACATATGTCCTTAAATATTAAATCATTCATTCGATCTTTATTCATATTTTATGGGCTCTCGACAATATAATCTGGAGAAATATTGGTTTTTCTAATTACACTTCCTACATCTGTATTTTTAAATAAACCATGTTTTGTCATTAAGATAGATTTCAATCCAAAACTATTTGCGCCTAAAACATCTGTATGCAGCGTATCTCCAACCATGCCTATTCTAGATAACGGAATATATCTTCCTGATAATTCGTTTAATCTATTTATAGCCAACTCGAAAATTGTTGGGAAAGGCTTACCTAACCAAAAAGGTAGATGAATACCATTTTTTATTAAATGTGATACATAATAAGCAGGCTCCATACTAAAATTTTTTTCGTGTGGAGCTATTAAATCTGGATTAGCTACAAATAAAGGTCTTGGATTTGCATTTAAAGAGTTGAACAAGATTTCTTGCCATACAGTGTCCCAATGGAGAGTACCTAGTAATATAAATGAATTCATTTCATCAAACATGTCAAGGTCTTGTTCAAGTTCAAAACAGCTAAGGTTGGGTATTTTAAAATTGTTACCAACATTACCTAAAACACCTAAAGGACCCTCAGGTTGATTAAGTGACAAAAATATTTCAGCCGTTTCTCTACTTGAAATTATCTCATCATTTGAAAATTCCAGTCCTAATGAGGCAAGTTGGTCTCTTTTTTTAAATGTATTATTACTTGCACCATTAGTTACAACAAGAAGCGTGATATTTTTTTGTCTTGCTTTTTCAAGCGTTTTTGTGATTCCAGGAATTAATGAGGAACCAATATTTAACACTCCAAATGCATCCAACAGTAAAGCATCAAAATTATCTAAAATATCTTCTAATCTAGGGGCTAAAATTATCTCTTGGTTGTTTTCTTGATATTTTGGAAAAAAATCTCGCATGCTTTCATAAATATTTATGACAGAAACTACATTCATATTTTTAACTGAAGGAATTATAAAATTATGATCAAACTGGAATTTTTCTAATATAAATTCAGTTCTAATATTGAAATTTTCCATATTTATTTTAATTCCTTTAAATTATAATTATTTTGAAAGGATAGAAATGTCAAAAAAAGTTATAATAATTGGATCAGGCATAGCAGGAATTTCTTCATCATTAAAGTTAAAATCTTATGGTATAAATTCAACCATTGTAGATAAAGGTAATTTTATAGGTGGAAGAATTAGTACTAAAGAGCTAAAGTCTGATACTAGTTCAAGTTTTTTTTTTCACGGTGCTCAATTTTTTACTGCCAAAACTAATAAATTTAAAGAAATTATTCAAACAGGAATTAGACAGAGATATATAAAAGAATTTGGAAATTTTAACCCCAAGAGATATAGGGGGGATAAAACAATGAGAGATTTTTTACTAAATCTGTCAAAAGAATTACACATCCAACAAAAAGTGAAAATCACTGAAGTTAGACCAACTAACAACAAAATTTGTGTTACTGAAGATAAAATAAAAGAATTAGTAAGTTACGATGGAGTAATTTCAACAGTTCCAGCACCTCAAAACTATGAATTATTAAATCATTTTCCTTTGTTGCAGAAAACTCTTAAAACAGGCTCATATCACTCATGTATAGCCTTGATGTTTTCTTTTGATAAAATTCCATTTGATCTGAAAACTCATTATGATTTGAATAAACAACCAGGAATATTAAGTTGGATGGCTTCCGGTAGTAGCCAAAAAGTGTGGACAGCTCATACTAATGAAAGTTTTTCGGATTTAAATTACAATAAAGATAGAAACTTTCTCAAAAAAGAAATAATGTCCTCTATAGAAAAGTTTTTTTATAGATCAAAAATAAAGTTTCATAGTTTACATATTTGGAGATATGCTAAGGTAGCAAGAAAGTGCTTAGGACCTCAGATTGATCCTAAATATCCAGTTGCAATTGCAGGAGATTTTTTGGAAGGACCAAATGTTGAGGCTGCATTTATTTCTGGGAACAAAGCAGCTGATTTAATTTTTGACAGACTAAAATAAATTTGATTAGCCATTTTTTATATTTTTTAAAGAAAGAATAAAATGATTAAAATTAAAACCTCAGTCATGAAACTTGTGGAAAGCGCAAAAAAACAAATTAATAATTTAGAAGTAAGTGATGCTATTAAAATGCATTCCAATAAAACTAACTTATTCATTGACATTAGAGATATAAGAGAAATCCAGAAATCTGGACGTATATTTGGCGCAAAACATGTTCCAAGATGTATGTTAGAGTTTTGGATAGACCCTGAAAGTCCCTATCATAAAAAATTTTTCAATGATAATTATCATTTTATTTTTTATTGTGCCTCTGACTGGCGTTCAGCACTTGCTACACTTTCAGCAAATGAAATTGGACTTTTAAATACCTCTCATCTAGTTGGAGGTTTTAATAAATGGCTTAAAGAAAAGGGACCAGTTGAAGAACCAAGATAATTTATAATAATAGTTTCCAAAATAAGAAAGTTATTCATATTAATAATGTAATACCAATAATTTTTGTAATACTATGGTCGTCAGCATTTATTACTAGCAAAATAATAGTGGATAACGCTCCACCTTTTTTGTCGCTTTCAATTAGATTTGGCATCGTTACCTGCTTGTTTTTTTTGTTTTTTATTTGTTTTTCAAAAGATAAATATATTTCTTTCACTGCTTTTAAAAATGCATCTATTAGTGGGTTATTATTTCACGGCTTATATTTAGGCGGGGTTTTTTTTGCTTTATCTAAAGGTATATCAGCTACGCTTATTGCATTAATAGTCTCATTACAACCTATTTTAACATCTATTTTAGCAAAAATTTATTTGAAAGAAACTCTAACTAAAATTCAGTGGCTAGGAATCCTTTTAGGATTTAGTGGTGCAACTATTGTCATAATTTCTAATATAATTGAGGGTCTGACCCCAGTTGCATTTTTTGCTGGAATAGTTGGCCTGGTTTCTTCTTCACTGGGTATTATTTGGCAAAAAAAAATAGGGTCTGATTTATCTTTGTCTGGAAATAATTTTTTACAAGCATTGATTGCCTCAATCTTTCATCTTCTATTAGCGCTTTGCTTTGAAGATTTTTCTATAAATTATTCAAATAATTTTATTTTAGCTATGTCATGGCAAATATTGGCTGTATCACTTGGTGCATTTTTAATTTTAATGTGGTTACTTGCGAATAATAAAGCTAATGAAACATCTACTTTGTTTTTTTTAATTCCTCCTGTTTCTGCTTTACTTGCTTTTTTAATATTAGAAGAAACGTTTACTTATTTTCACTTCTTTGGCTTGTTACTTTCTTGTCTAGGAGTATTTATGGTTTCAAAAATTCAGATTAAAATTTAAATACTTTATACTATTGTTTTTATTTTAAAACATTGTTAGTTTAATTATATCAAAGTCTTTTTGTGTGAGAGCGTTATTTGTAACCGCCGAAGGAGCAACCGCCCCGGAAACTCTCAGGCAACCGAAACACAAAAAGTTGATAATCTGGAGAGTGATGATTTTATCATCCACCGAAGGGGTAAGCCAATTTTGGTCAATCTTTCAGGTTCCGTGACAGATGGGGTAGTATTTAATTTACAAAAACTTTGTCACGGAGTTTATTATGAAAAATATAGCAATTATAGGAGCAGGTATTACTGGAGTAACAACTGCTTACCAACTTTTGGAAAGAGGTTATACTGTATCTGTTTTTGATAAAAACCGTTATGCGGCTATGGAAACAAGTTTTGCAAATGGTGGCCAATTATCTGCTTGTAATGCTGAAGTTTGGAATAGTTGGTCGACGATAGGCAAAGGTGTGCAGTGGATGTTAAAAAAAGATGCACCATTGCTATTCAGTCCTAAGTTCAACTTTCATAAAGTTAGCTGGATAATAGACTTTATAAGTAATATTCCAAATCACAAAAAAAATACGATTTTAACTGCCAAAATGGCCATAAATAGTAGAGATGAATTCAAAAGAATTTTAAAAAAGGAAAATATTGAACTTGATCTTGAAGAGAAGGGTATTATGCATCTATGTGAGTGTGATAGCGCATTAGAACATGGTAGAGAGGTTAATAAATGGCTTTTAGAAGCCGGATTGGATAGAAGAGAAATTTCTTTAGATGAGATGTTATCAATTGAACCAACTTTAAATCTTAAGAATTTTATTGGTGGGTTTTATACAAAAAGTGACATGTCTGGAGACATTCATAAATTTACAAAATTACTTGCTAAAGCTTGTGAAAAAAAAGGTGTAAAATTCTTTTATGAAACAGAAATTATTAAAGTCAATCATGATAACAAACAACCAATACTTACCTTTAATCAATCAAATGAAATTCATAAACAAAATTATGACGGGATTGTAGTTTGTGCTGGTGTTAATAGTAAATTTATAGCAAACAACTTAGGTGACAAAATAAATATATATCCTGTAAAGGGGTATTCTATAACAATATTACTTGACGATAAGGAGAGCATCAAAAATGCTCCTTATGTATCTTTGCTAGATGATAAAGCTAAAATTGTTTCGAGTAGATTAGGAAAGCATAGATTTAGAGTTGCCGGTACTGCTGAATTTAATGGTTATAATAAAGACATAAGAGCTGATAGAATTAATCCTCTTATTAAATGGTGTAACAACCTTTTTCCTAAAGTATCTACTGAACACTCTATACCATGGGCTGGCTTAAGACCTATGACACCAAACATGGTACCAAAAGTTGGAAGTGGAAAGTTACCTGGAATATTTTATAACACTGGCCATGGACACCTTGGATGGACACTTAGCGCATTTACATCTCAACAAGTTTCAGACCATATAATGAGAAAGGATAATGTTCTAAACTAATTTTATATATCTAAATTACTAACTTTAAGGGCATTGTCTTGAATAAAAGTTCTTCTATGCTCTACAGCTTCACCCATTAAGGTTGCGAAAGTTTCTTCCGCATCACCCTCATTTTCAACCTTAACTTGAAGTAAAAATCTTGCATTTGGGTCAAGTGTTGTTTCCCAAAGTTGCACAGGGTTCATTTCACCTAAACCTTTATATCTATTAACTTGGGAACCTTTTTTTCCGATGTCAGTTATCCTATTAGCCAAATCAAGTGGACCTTTTATTTCATAATTTTCTTCATTAATTCTGAAAATGCACTTTTCAGAAAAATAATCATTTAAAAAATCTTTTACATTATCGAGAGTTTTTATTTCTTCAGTATTCAAATCATCTTCACCCATAACAAAAACATCTTTAACACCTCTATTGATCCTCGAAATTTCAATATATTTTTTTTCATCATCATTATTCCTATAATTAAATTTTGAAGACCATTCATTATTTGAGTTGCCTAAAACTTGATTTAGTCTCTGACTAATTTTTGTTAAATTGTCTTCATTCTCAAACAACTTTTGATTTAAAACACCTAAAATAGCTAGTTGGGACAAAATTTCTGGAAAACCTAGTTTTTTTGCAATGTTTTCAATGATCCTTTTTATGTTAATACATTTTTCAACTGATATCTTTAAATCCCCACCATATATTGTTTCATTTTTTCCTATTGATAAAGAAACATCTTTAATAGCTGATGCTATAAGGTAATCATCTAAAGCAAGTTGATCTTTTAAATAAACTTCAGATTTACCTTGTTTAGCTCTAAATAGAGGTGGTTGAGCAATATATAAATATCCGGCATCTACAAGTGGCCTCATGTGTCTAAAGAAAAATGTCAAAAGTAGTGTTCGTATATGACTTCCATCTACATCTGCGTCAGTCATGATAATTATTTTATGATATCTTGCTTTTTCAACGTCAATCTCAGAGTTACCAACACCTGCTCCAATAGCTGTAATTAAAGTACCAATTTCAGCTGAAGACAGCATTTTATCTATTCTAGCCCTTTCTACATTTAAAATTTTTCCTCGTAAGGGTAAAATTGCTTGGTTAGATCTATCTCTTCCTTGCTTTGCAGAACCTCCAGCAGAGTCACCCTCAACTAAAAATATTTCAGATTTTGCAGGATCTTTTTCCTGGCAGTCAGCTAATTTTCCAGGTAAGCTCGCAATATCCATAACACCTTTTCTTCTAGTAAGTTCACGCGCTCTTTTTGCTGCCTCACGTGCACTTGCTGCCTCGTATACTTTAGCAACTATTTTCTTAGCTTCTGTAGGGTGTTCGTCAAACCACTGGTTCAATGACTCTGAAACTAATTGTTCTACAACTGGACGTACTTCACTTGATACTAATTTATCTTTTGTTTGACTAGAGAATTTAGGGTCAGGTATTTTTAGTGACAAAACAGTTGTTAACCCTTCTCTACAATCCTCTCCAGATAATTGGATTTTTTCTTTCTTTGCCATACCAGAATTAATAGAATAATTATTAATTACCCTTGTTAACGCTGCTCTGAAGCCAGCTAAATGTGTTCCACCATCTCTTTGAGGAATATTATTAGTAAAACAAAGAGTAGTTTCATGATAACCATCTGTCCACTCAAGAGAAATATCAACCGTAATACCTTCTTTTTCGTGCGTTGTAGCTATTACGTCATGGATTGCATTTCTAGATCTATTCAAATACTCAGTGTATGCTTTGAGCCCACCTTCATAAAAAAACGAAATTTTTTCATCTTCTCTTTCTCTTTGATCTATCAGATCTATATGCACGCCACTATTTAAAAATGCTAATTCTCTAATTCTATGTTCTAGGGTTGAATAATCAAAAATACATTTTGAAAAAATTTCTTTACTTGGCTTGAAATTAATTTCAGTGCCTGTTTTGTTTTTTTCTTCTCCGGTTACCTTTAAACGGTCTTTTGCTACACCGTTTTGAAAATTTATTTCGTATACCTTGTCATTTCTGTAAATTTTTAGACTCAAATTTTCTGATAATGCATTTACTACTGAAATACCAACTCCATGTAAACCCCCAGAAACTTTATAAGAGTTATTATCAAATTTACCCCCAGCATGTAGTTGTGTCATTATTACTTCCGCTGCTGAAACTCCTTCTTCAGGATGAATGTCGACTGGAATTCCTCTACCATTATCACTAATAGTGACAGACCCATCACTCAATAATTTAACCTGAATAAGATCGCAATGACCTGCGAGAGATTCATCAATTGAATTGTCTAAAACTTCATAAACCATGTGGTGTAAACCAGAGCCATCGTCAGTGTCACCTATGTACATACCAGGTCTTTTTCTTACCGCATCTAAACCCTTCAGAACTTTTATTGACTCAGCGTCATAGTCATTATTATCTAAGTCTAGACTATTTTCAGACATTTAAATATCTCCATATCTAAAGTAGTAATTGCCATTAAAGTTTTCCTTAATTTCTTGAAGATTTATTTTATCAATAAAACTTGGGTATTCGGAAAAAGCATCCTTACTTGTGCTTGTAAACCAAGATTGAGCACTATGTCTAGATACCTCTAAAAATAAGGCTTTCCTGTGCTTCTTATCTAAATGCTCAATAATGTCGTCTAATAATAAGATTGGAGCCATATTAAATTTATCATTTAACAATCTAGCATGGGACAAGATAATTGATATTAACATGAGTTTCTGTTCTCCAGTTGAGGAGCTATCTAAATTTTTATTATCAATTCTATTAAAAATTTCAATTACAGAGTTGTTAGGTCCAGAAACAAATAATTCGTTATCAGATCTAGATTTTTTTAATTCTAATTTGACGTAATCCTCAACCTCAACAGCAGGTTTTTCTTTGAGTAATTTTTCTAATTTACCGTTGACATTAATTCTAACAGAAGGAAAATACTTAGTTAAATAATTATTTTTTAATTCAAAATTATATAAATTTTCAAGCTCTTCTAATAAGTCTAATCTTCTGGCTATAATCGAAATTGATAATTCAGAAATTTGGGTTTCTATAGTATCCAGCCATGTTTTATCGATATTAGGTTGAATCAAAATTTTATTTCTTTGTCTAAATAATTTATCGTATCTATAAACTCTATTCAAATGAAGGCTATCTATTGATATAGTGAGTCTGTCAATAAAACGTCTTTTTTCGCTCATGCTTGATAAAATCAAAACACAAAGCTGAGGCGTAATCCATGATATATTCAAAATTTTACTTAAAGAACTTAATGAAGTATAATCTGAATTAATCTTGGCAATTCTAGATTTATTAAATCCATTTTTTTTTAAGCCTGTACCAATATTAAACCTCCCATTTGGGCTAACAAAATCAACATTTATGCCCCAGGTTTTATTTTCGTTATCATTAATATTTTCTTGATTCAAAAAATTTTCTATATTTGCTTTTCTTAGTCCTTTGCCTTGATTTAAAAGAGAGATGGCTTCTAGGATGTTTGTTTTACCAGAACCATTTCCACCATATATCAATATTGAAGAGTTTTTTAAATTAAGATTTAAATTTCTATGATTTCTAAAGTTTTTTAAACTTACTTTTTTAAAATAGAAATTTTTATTATCTTTTATATTTAAAATATTCTCTCTTAAACTTAAAATATTATTGTTCATTTTTCTCCTAGATTTCTGATTTAAATCTGACAGAAAATCAAACTCTCATGGGCATTAAAACGAAAATCACACCATCTTGATCAGGATCTGTTATTAATGCTGGTGAAGCAGAGTCTGACAATAAAATTTCAATTTCTTTACCTTGTATTTGAGAAGCAATGTCCAATAGGTATTTTGAATTAAATCCAATTTCTAAAATATCGTGGTTGTAATCTATTTCTAAATCTTCTGATGCATTTCCAAGATCATGGCTATTTACATTTAGAGAGAGTAAATTATTGCTTAGTGAAAGTTTTACAGCTCTTGATTTTTCCATTGAAACTGTAGAAACTCTATCAATTGCTTTCGAGAATTGATTGTTTGAGACTACTAATTTATTTAAATTTTCTTTTGGTATGACTCTTTGGTAATCTGGAAAAGAACCATCAATCAATTTTGTAGTTAGAATTGAGTTTGGGAATACAAATTGTGCCTTAGTATTTGAGATTATAACTTTAATTTTACCATCTGTCCCATCAGTTAATTTTCTTATTTCACCAACTGCCTTTCTTGGTAAAATTATTCCAGGCATATCAGAAGCTCCTTCAACAAGAGGTATTTCTGCTTGTGCCAATCTGTGTCCATCAGTTGCAACAGCTCTTAGTTTTTTATTATCTGAATTTGGAACATGCAAAAAAATACCATTTAAATAATATCTTGTTTCCTCAAGTGAAATTGCAAATTTTGTGTTATCTATCAAATTGGCAAGATCAATTGACTGGAGATTAAATTCGTGACCTTTTTCGATATTTGTCATAATTGGATAATCGTCAACTGGTAAAGTTGGAAGAATAAATTTAGATTTACCTGCAGACACTTCTACATTTAGATCTTTAAGCTCAATTTTTACCTCGGAACCGTCAGGAAGTTTCCTTACTATATCATATAATGTATGTGCAGCTAAAGTAACTTTTCCTTGACTTGAAACTATGCAACTTGTTTCTTCTATAATATCCATATCCATGTCTGTTGCAGTAAATGATACCTTTGATGAATTTGTTTCTATTAATACATTAGATAAAATAGGAATAGTATTTCTTCTTTCTACCACAGAATAAACATGTCCAAGCGGTTTTAAGAGAGCATTTCTATCTATAGTAAAATTCATAATCGAACCTCAATTACTTGGTATAATAAGAAAATATTAAGTTATTTATAACATGTTTAAAGTTATTTCAGCAAGCAATTACATCCAAGAAATTAGTTGGATAATAAATATAGCTGCTAAGTGAAAATAGTTTCTTTTAATTCAAAAATTTGTTTTTTTAATTTTTGATCAATTTCAAGCATGGTTTCGATTTTTTTAACGGCATGTATAACGGTTGTATGGTCTTTACCACCAAAAGCATTTCCAATTTCAGGGTAAGAATAACTTGTAAAACCTTTACAAAGATACATAGCTATTTGTCTAGGTCTAGCAATATTAATTGATCTTCTAGACGAAGACATATCAGACAATGAAAGATTATAATAAGATGAAACTTTTTTCTGAATACTGTCTATAGAGATATTTTCATGTGCAGAAATTAGATCAGATAATAAATTTGTAGAATTTTCTATATTAATTGTTTTACCAGTTAATTCATAATTTGCCCAAATACGATTTAATGCACCTTCTAATTCTCTAACATTTTTTACAATTTTGCTAGCTACAAACTGAAGTACTTCAATGGGAATATTGATGTCTAATACTTTTATCTTTTTTTTCAATATTTCTAATCTTAATTCGTAATTAGTTGGAAGAAAATCTACAACAAGACCACCTGATAATCTAGATTTAAGCCTTTCATCTAAAGATAATAAATCTACCGGAGATTTATTAGATGATATTATTATTTGTTTTCCTTGGTTAATTAGATCATTAAAAGTATAAAAAAATTCTTCTTGAGTAGACCCTTTTCCACCTATAAATTGAATATCATCAATCATTAAAATATCAATAGATCGAAATTGATCTTTGAATTTTATAGTCTCTTTTAATCTTATTGACTTTATAAATTGGTACATAAACCTTTCAGCAGACATCATAACAATTTTTAAATTAGGAAAATTTGCTTTTAAGTCGATTACTATTGCGTTTAGTAAATGTGTTTTTCCCATTCCTACATCACCATGAATATACAGTGGATTGTATGCTAAGGAATTTCTATTACATATTCTTTTAGATGCGGCAAATGGCATTCTATTAGACTCACCAACAACAAAATTATCAAAGGTAAATTTAGAATTTGTTTTCATTGACACACTATCAATAAATGACAAATCACTAAATGTTTTTTGCTGATGTGATTTGATTTTTTTCGTATTATTTTTTAAGGAAATATTTTCTTTTTGAGAAGATGTAATAGTTTGAAATTGTATTTTTGTTAGGGATTTAAAAAAAATAGACGCCTGAACAAAAATAGTCTCATAATACTGAGTTTCAGCTCTGTTAGAAATTATTTTAGAGTCTGTTGAGAGATAGAGTATGCCTTTTTCGTACTTATCAAATCTAAGAGGCTCAATCCAAGCTTTCCAAAATATTTCTTTTATATTTTTTGAAATAAGAGATTTTATCTGAACCCATTTATTTTTCTGAATAAGAAATATTTCATTTGAGGAATATGTATTTTGGTTATTTTCATCTTCTAATTCAGAATTTATTTCAATTTCAGACATTTATTCAAAATCCTATTTGTAAAAAATGGGTAAATGACCAGATTATTGCTTAAACATAAAAGATGATTTACAATTTGAAATATATATTCCTAAAATCCAATCGCAAGAATTGAACGTATAATAAAATAAAAAAATATATTGATTTTTAATATTTTATAAAAAACTTAAAAAAAACAGCGCACTAAAATTTTCTGAAATTTTAATTTAATTAACAAAATTAAGTATTTTTTTTTTTTCGTAAATATTATACTTAAGAGTATTCTATAATATTTGATTATACTACTTTGAATTTATTGTGATTCTCTTAAATCAATTTTTTTATTTTATTTTACTGTTTATTTTTTTTATATTTATTATTAAAAAAGATATTTCATAAAATCTATAATTTATATTTTTGTACATTAAGCGAATCGTTGAATTAATTATTCAAAAAAAAAGACGAATGCCTCTTTAGTTAAAATCAACATCGAAATTTATCTAAGCTATGTTTTTTATTCTTGAGGAAAGTCTAGATAATTTTCTAGACATTGTATTTTTTTTAAAAACACCTTTTGTAACTGATCTATGCATTTCTGGTTGAGCAATTTTGAATGCTTCTTGTGCTAGAGCTTTATCAGCCTTTTCAATAGCTAATTCAACTTTTTTAATAAAAGATCTTACTCTATTTTTTCTGACCTTATTAATAATTTCCATTCTAGCATTTCTTCTAATTCGTTTTTTTGCAGAAACATGATTAGCCATAACAATACCTTTCAATTTTCATATGGAGTAAATTTTTATTCATTAATTGTCAAGTTAATTAAGATATATATTTATTAATTGAAAGTTAAATTTGACAGTTGCTGCAAAAATACGTTGATCGATTACTAATTTTTATTAAATTTATCATGTTACCGCATTTATTACAGTTATGTTTACTTTTTCCGTAAACTTGAAGTTTTTGTGCGAAATATCCAAGTTTCCCATCAGGTTGTAAGTGATTTCTTATAGTTGTTCCACCAACATTTATTGACTTGTTTAAAATAAACTTTGTTGCATCTATAATTGATTTTAAATGTTCTTTTTTGAGGCTGTCCACAGTTCTTAAAGGATTAATACTTGCTCTATGTAAAATCTCGCTAGCATAAATATTTCCTATACCAACAATAATACTTTGATCCATTATAAAGTTTTTAATACACCTAGATTTTTTATAAATTTTTTTCTGTAGATATCGTATAGTAAAATCGTTTCCAAGAGGTTCTACACCTAGTTTTTTTAGCAAAAAGTGCTTTTCAATATCTTTTATATGAAAAAAATCAACATACCCAAATCTTCTAGGATCGTTGTATACAAATGAAAAAAATTTATTTTCTTTATTTTCTACATTGATTTTAAAATGATCATGTTTAGATACTTTGTATTCCTTAGATGCAATTTTTATTGTTCCACTCATTCCTAAATGAATTAGTAATATATATTTTTTTGAAGTTGGTATTAAAATATATTTCCCTCTTCTATATGGTTTTTTTAAAATTTTTTCTTTTAAATCTTTTTCTAAGTTTTCTTTTACGTTCCATCTTAGGTCTTTTCTGAATATCTCAATATCCCTAACTCTAGAATTGTTAAGAATTTTGGATAAAGCTAAACATACTGTTTCAACTTCAGGCAATTCAGGCATTTTTGTCCTTTTTATTCTATCTTAAAATAAATTTAGAAAGTATATTAATATTAATTAAAATTAATACTAATTATATTGTCTAGGTTAATAATGGTAAATGAAAATCAAAATAATGTAGACTTTGGTTACAAGTCGGTAAAAAAAAGTGATAAACAAAAATTAGTGAATAATGTATTCAATTCAGTTGCTCGCAAATACGACCTTATGAATGATATAACAAGTTTAGGTATTCATAGAAATTGGAAAAGTGATTTAATTAATTGGATAGCTCCTCAAAGCAATCAAAATTTGGCTGACATTGCTGGAGGAACAGGCGATATTGCTTATAAATTTTTAAATGCAGGTGGTAATTCAGCTCATATTTTCGATATAAATAAAGAAATGATCCAAGTAAGTAAAGAAAAGTATAAGAATATCCATAACTTAGAGTGGTCAATTGCAAGTGCAGAAAACATTCCAGCCTTAGACAATTCATTTGAAAGAGCAACCATGAGTTTTGGTTTAAGAAATATTACAGATAGAAATAAATCTTTACAAGAAATTTACCGAATTCTTAAGCCTGGTGGTAGGTTTATATGTTTAGAATTTAGCCATGTTGAAAATGACTTTATACAGAAATTGTATGATTTATGGTCATTTAAAATTATGCCGTTAATTGGAGATAAAGTTACTGGCAATAAGGAAGCCTACACATATTTAGTTGAGTCTATAAGAAAATTTCCTACCCAAGCCGAGCTCTCTCAAATGCTTTCTGAGGTTGGATTTTCTAGAGTGAAATACAGAAACTTATCAAACGGCATAGTTGCTCTGCATAGTGGTTGGAAAATCTAAATGCTGATACAAAAGAAGCTAGAATACCCATTATGGAAAATACCATACTTTTTAATCAAAAGTCTTTTAATATTTATTAAAGTGACTAGAACTGGCATTTTGACTACTCTAATTGAAAATAAATTTTTTAATAAACAAACAGAATTTATCTTCAGAACTTTAAATTTTATTTTTGTAAATAATAATCAAAAAGAAATCGGAAAAAAACTTTCCAATGTTTTAATCAAATTGGGACCAGGATATATAAAATTTGGCCAAGCTTTATCAACAAGACCTGATATACTTGGAAAAAAAACATGCGATGAACTTAAAATATTACAAGGTAAATTAAAACCTTTTTCATATTCTATTGCTAGAAAAATGATTCAAGAAGAAAATGAAAATCTTCTTCAAGAAAGTTTAACTTCTTTTGATGAAAATCCAATTGCAAGCGCATCTGTGGCTCAAGTTCACACTGGGATTCTTAAAAATGGAAAAAAAGTAGCTATTAAAATATTAAAGCCAAACATACATAAACATTTGTTCAAAGACTTTACTTTTTTTTATTGGATTACCAAATTCTTAGAATTTTGTATTCCAAGTATCAAAAGACTCAAACTCTCCAAAAATGTAGAGGTGTTATCTGAAGTCTCTTTAAATGAACTTGATTTAACATTAGAAGCTTCTGCAGCAGATGAACTTGCTGAAAATTTTAAAAATCATCATAATTATAGAGTTCCAAAAATATACTGGGAATTTACAACTAAAAACATGCTTGTTCTTGAATTTATCGATGGAATTAGAATTGATGATTTAGAATCACTTATTGCCTCTAAACATAATATCAAAAAAATAACAGAAATAGGCACAGAAGTATTTTTCCTTCAAGTATTCCGTGATGGTTTCTTTCATGGAGACATGCATCCTGGAAATATTTTAATTGATAAAGAAGGTGCACTAGTACCTATTGATTTTGGTATTATGGGCAGACTATCAAATAAAGATAGACAATTTTTAGCATTATTACTTACTTATCTATTAGATAAAAATTATAAGAAAGTTGTTGAAATACACGATGAAGCGAATATGTTGGGCAAAGATGTTTCCCATGATCATCTTGCTCAATCAATAAGATCTATCTCAACGCCTATATTAAATAAACCAATTGGTGAAGTTTCTTTAGCTAAATTATTAGAACAAATCCTGAGTTTATCGAAAAAATTTGATATCGAAGTACAACCACAATTTACACTATTACAAAAAACAATGTTAATGGCTGAGGGCACAACTAGACAGATAAATCCAAATATAAATATGTGGGAATTGTCTAGACCCTTGATAGATAAATGGATTACTGATACACACGATCCATTTAAAGTTCTGGAAGAATGGTTTCATAAGAATAAGATAGCTTTACTTAAAATACCTGAAATAATCAGTAAAGTTGATGAAATTTTATCAAAAAAATGAAATATTTCATTTATTTTTCATTTAATTTAATTATTATAATATTTTTAATATAACTACAGATTTTATCTCATGAATAATATTTCACAACTTATTTCTTTACTTGGAGGAACTGGTGCTGTAGCAAAAAAGTTAAAAATTCAACCTTCTGCAATTTCTAATTGGAAAAAACTTAATAAAATTCCAAGTTCCAAGCGTGAAGCTATTTTAAAATTAAGCTCATATTTAGGTGTAAACAGTGAAAATTTTTTTCCTACTAAAAAATTAAAAAATTTTAAATTTAAAATGTTGTTGATTATATGTGGTGGAATAGCATCATATAAATCTCTTGAAATAATTAGATTAATTAAAAAAACTGATATTGAGCTTGATGTGGTTATGACTAAATCGGCTCAAAAATTTATCACACCTTTGTTAGTAACAAGTTTAAACGAAAAGAAATGTTATATTGATTTATTTTCAAACGAAGACGAAGCAAAAATGAACCATATTAATCTAGCTAGAAGTCCAGATCTTATCTTAGTAGCGCCTGCAACTGCGAACATTATGGCAAAGCTTGCAAATGGATTGGCTGATGATTTAGCAAGTACAATTTTGCTTGCTTCTTTCTCAAAAATAATTTTTGCACCCTCAATGAATCCTGTTATGTGGAATAACTTAGCAACTCGTGAAAATTACAGAAAACTATTGGATAGAGGCATAAAATTTATAGAACCAGATACAGGTGAGATGGCATGTGGTGAAAATGGAACTGGAAGATTTCCAGAGCCTAAATCAATATTAGAATTTACGCTATCATTCATTAAAGAAGATCAAATTCAAAAAAATCAATTTAAAAATATTTCTATTTTAATTACAGCTGGACCAACAATAGAAGAAATAGACCCAATAAGGTTTGTAAGCAATAAGTCATCAGGCAAACAAGGTTTTGAGATTGCTTCTGAATTAACAAGAAGAGGCGCACAAGTAACTCTAATAAGTGGTCCTGTAAATATTCCTTTTCCAAATTGTAAAAATATTATTCAAGTGAAAACTGCACAGGAAATGCTAGTTAATGTAACTCAACAACTCCCTACTGATATTTTGATCTGTAGTGCAGCAGTAGCAGACTGGAAATTAATCCCCAAAACATCATCAAATAATAAGATTGACACAAATAATAAAATAAAAAAAACTAATGAAAAATTATTTTTTGAAACCAAAAAAAATCCTGATATTTTAGAATCGATTTCAAAAAGTAACGTTAGACCAAAAATTGTGATCGGATTTTCAGCAGAAACTAACAATATTAATCAAAATGCTCATTCTAAGTTAATGTCTAAAAATATTGATTTAATTATTGCCAATGATGTCAGTAACAATAAAGTTTTTGGAGAAGACTTTAATAAAGTATATCTTATTGAAAAAAATAATTATGAGGAATGGAAAAAACAAAGCAAAAAATCTGTAGCTTACCATTTAGCTAATAAAATTAATGATCTTTTGATTAATTATAACAAACGAGATGTAAATGCTTAATGATGACGATCTAAATAGATATGCAAGGCAAGTAATTATTCCTAATTTTGAAGAGGATGGTCAAGAAAATTTACTTAATACCAAATGTTTGATTGTTGGAGCTGGCGGTTTAGGTTGTCCAGTAGCACTTTATGCTTCAGCAGCAGGATTTGGGCATATTGAGATTTACGATGAGGATATAATTGAAATTAGTAACCTAAATAGACAAATTGCTCACAAGAATGATCATATTGGTAATAATAAAGCTGAAAATTTAGTACAAGAGTGTCTCAAAATAAATCCGAGTATTTCAATAGTTTCAAGAAAAAATATTTTTGATGAAACTATAGATATAAGTAATTTTGATCTGATTTTTGATTGTTCTGACAATCCTAAGACAAAATATATTTTGAATTCTTTATCACATAAGTTTAAAAAAATTTTGATTTCAGGTTCCGCCGTTCAAATGGAAGGTCAATTAGCGATTTGGAAAAGCGGATTAAACAAAGACTACCCTTGTTATGAATGTATTTTTCCAAGAACTAACGAAAAAGCTCCTATTACAAATTGTAGGGACGCTGGAATAATTGGTCCTGTGACAGGTTTAATTGGAAGTATGCAAGTTAATGAAGCTATAAAAGAAATAGCACTAAAAGATTATCAATCTACAGCAGGAAACTTATTTTTATATGATGGATTAACTTTAAATCTAGATAAAATCAGACTTAAAAAGAATCATCAATGTCCCGTTTGTTCTGAGTAAATGTTATGAATACATATATTTTTGACTTTAAAATAATTTTGAACGTTCCAATATTATTTATAATCATTTTTATGATATCTTTAGAAAATGCTGTATCAAACCAAATAGAACTCAAGGTGTCAGTTAATGGTAGCGGTTTAGAAATACCTAGAATGGTTTCATTAAAAAAATCATTAACTTACATGAGATCTGGTCCAGGAAAAGAGTTTCCAGTGAAATTCGAATTAAGACAAAAAGGATATCCCTTAAAAGTTGTTGCGGAATTCAATAATTGGAGAAAGGTAATAACATATAATAAGATTTCTGGATGGATACATACACAATTATTGTCTTCATTCAGAACAGGATTATTAACTAAAACTACTTTTTTAAAAACAATGCCATCTGATTCGAGTAATTCTTTAGCCAAACTTTTGCCTAATTTATTAATTAATGTAATGATTTGTAAAGATAACTGGTGTAAAATTGAAATAGTAAAAAGTAAATTGTATGTGGGTTGGGTGCAAAAGGACACTATTTGGGGTTCAACAAAAAATTAATTCCTGTAATTGTTTTATTTATTGTTTTTTAAGATTATTGTAAGATAATTTAATTATTATAAGGTATATTATTTTGGCTTTATTTAAAAATTCATTTAATTATCAAGAACTGATTGACTGTGCAAAAGGAAAGCTTGCTGGAGTAGATTTTCCCAAATTACCCTTGCCTCCCATGTTGATGTTTGATGAGGTAACAAGCATCAAAGAAACTGGAGGTGCTTACAACAAAGGCACAGCACATGCTCAATTTAAAATTACACCTGACAAATGGTTTTTTCCTTGTCACTTTGAAAATGATCCTGTAATGCCAGGATGCTTAGGGATGGATGCGTTATGGCAGCTATTAGGCTTTTCTCTTGGAAATATGGGTGGAAGAGGAAAAGGTAGAGCCATTTCAGTAGGTGAAGTAAAATTTACTGGGCAAATATTACCCATAGCAAAAAAGGTAGAATATTTACTTGATTTTAAACGTATTATTATGAGGAAACTAATTCTTGGAATTGCTGATGGTAAAGTTGTCTGTGATGATAAATTAGTTTTTGAAGCATCTGATATAAGAGTTGGGCTTTTTCAAGATTAATTTATACTTAAATAGACAGGATTAAAGATGACTAGTAAAAAAAGAGTAGTTATTACAGGCATGGGTATTGTAAGTTCAATAGGTAATAATTTAGAAGAGGTTAAAGGCTCCTTAATAAACCAAAAATCAGGAATTGTTAAATCTAATACTTACAAAGAAATGGGCTTTAGAAGTCAAATACACGGTGAAGTAAAGCTAAATCTTGAGGATCATATTGACAAAAAACAACTTAGGTTTATGGGTGCAGGTGCAGCTTATTCTGTACTTTCCATGGAACAAGCGATTAAAGACTCAGGACTAACTCCTGAAGAAGTTTCTAATCCCAAAACAGGTCTAATTGCAGGATCAGGAGGTCCAAGCACTGCTAATATGCTACAATCATTTGATATTGCAAGAGAAAAAGGACCAAAAAGAATTGGTCCTTTCATGGTCCCAAGATGTATGAGCTCAACTGTATCAGCATGTATTGCAACTTTTTTTAAAATTAAAGGAGTTAATTTTTCTATAACATCTGCTTGTTCTACTTCAGCTCATTGTATAGGTATTGGTGCTGATCAAATTAAGTATGGCAACCAAAACATTGTGTTTGCTGGTGGTGGTGAAGAGTTAGATTGGACACTATCTGTCCTTTTTGATGCGATGGGAGCCATGTCTAGCAAGTATAACGAAACACCAGAGTTGGCATCAAGACCTTATGATTTAAATCGAGATGGCTTTGTTATTGCTGGTGGTGGAGGTATGCTTGTTCTAGAGGAGCTTGAACACGCAAAAGCTAGAGGTGCGAAAATATATGGTGAAATTGTTGGTCATTGTGCTAATTCAGATGGTTACGATATGGTTGCACCAAGTGGTGAAGGTGCAATAAGATGTATGAATGAAGCTCTTAATGGTATTAATGAAAAAGTTGATTACATAAATGCCCATGGAACTAGTACACCTGTTGGAGACATGCAAGAGCTTCATGCCATAAGAGAGGTCTTTAAAAATAAAGAGTATCTACCAAAACTAACTAGTACAAAGTCTATTACAGGCCATTCTTTAGGAGCAACAGGTGTTCACGAAGCTATTTATACCTTGATTATGATGAACAATAATTTTATATCAGGTTCGATAAATATAAGTGACGATGATCCAGAAATTGGATCTATTGAAATACCCAGAAATACAATAAAAGATATAGAGATAAATTTAGCATTATCTAATTCATTTGGCTTTGGCGGAACAAATGCCTGCCTTGCATTTAGCAAATTTAATTAAGAGAAAATACTATGTCTATAATGAATGGTAAAAAAGGTCTAATAATGGGCGTAGCAAATGAACGTTCAATAGCTTGGGGTATCGCAAAAACATTATCTGAAAATGGTGCTCAACTAGCTTTTTCATATCAAAACGAAGGTTTTAAAAAAAGACTAATACCATTAATGAGAACCTTAAACTCAGACAAATATTTTGAATGTGATGTTTCTAAGTCTGCAAGTGACTTTAATTCTATTGAAAATATGTTTGAAAAAATTTCTAAAGTTTGGAACGAAATTGACTTTATTGTTCACGCTCTTGCATATTCTGATAAAGAAGAATTAAAAGGAAAGTATGTTAATTGTAGTAGAGAAAATTTTTTAAATTCCCTTGATATTTCTACGTTTAGTTTTACAAGGATTGCAAAATCATCTTTCCCTCTAATGTCTTTAAAAGGTGGTAGTCTGTTGACGCTATCTTACCTTGGTGCAGAAAGAACCACACCTAATTATAATGTAATGGGTGTTGCAAAATCAGCATTGGAGGCTTCAATAAAATATTTAGCTATGGATTTAGGTAAGAATAATATTAGGGTAAACGCCCTATCCGCAGGCCCAGTAAAAACCTTAGCTGGGGCTGCTATATCAGGAGCTAGGCATGTATTTAGATATTCAGAGGATGTAGCACCTCTTAAATTTAATCCACAGTTAAAAGAAGTTGGTAACGCTGCACTATACTTAACTTCCGAATTGTCATCAGGGGTTACAGGAAATGTTCATCACGTGGATGGAGGATTACATAGTGTTGCCATTCCTAAGCAAGAAGATTTAGAATAATTTCCAAATTATTTATTTTTCCATACCGGTTTGCGCTTTTCTGAAAAAGCTCCCATGCCTTCAACATGATCATCTAGTGCAAAAGTTGAATAAAATAAAGCTCTTTCAGAACGAATCCCCTCTTCTAATGTTGTCTCATAGGCTACATTTACGGCTTGTTTAGCTAGTTTAGCTAATGGCTTTGATTGATTAGCAATTTTAACCGCTATATCTTTTAGAGAAATATCAAACTCTTCACCTTTAAATACTTTAGCAACCAATCCACAATTTTCAGCCTCATCTGCTGATATCATATCTCCAGTAAGTACAGCTAACATGGCTTTCGATTTACCAATTGATCTTGTAAGTCTCTGAGTACCGCCGGCACCCGGTATAGCACCAATGTTTATTTCAGGTTGTCCAAATTTAGCATCATTTTTAGCTATTATAAAGTCACACATCATAGCAAGCTCACAACCTCCCCCTAATGCATAACCTTTTACACCCGCAATAATTGGAGTTTGGATTTTAGGTATATCAAGCCATCCATTTTCAATATATCTCCTTTCAGTTACTGAGGCATAATTAAGTTTAATCATTTCTTTTAGATCTGCACCAGCTGCAAAGGCCTTTTCAGATCCAATGAGAACTATACAGCCAATTAGCGGATCATTATCAAATTTTTCAGCCGCATCTTTAATCGCTAAAATAAATGAAGCTGACAAAGGGTTGAGTTTATTTTCATGACTTAATTGTATCCAGCCTACACCATTTTCTGACCAAGTCTTTATCCATTCTGTTTTTGGAATTATTTTATTCATAATCTGTCCCCTTATTTCATTTGTCGCTTTGATTTACATTTTCAATATCTTCACCAGTTTCTTGATTAACTCTTTTCATTGATAATTTTACTTTTCCTCTATCATCAAAGCCAATAACTTTAACTTTAACTATATCTCCCTCTTTACAAATATCAGTTGTTTTTTCAGTTCTAGCATTTTGTAGTTCAGATATATGAACTAATCCATCTTTAGTTCCAAGAAAATTTACAAATGCACCGAAATCTACGGTTTTAACAACTTTTCCTGAATATATTACGCCTAACTCTGCTTCAGCAACAATATCGTTAATCTTCTTTAATGCTGCCTCAGATGATTCATTGTCAGTGGCTGCAATTTTCACTGTACCATCATCTTCTATATCAACTTTTGCACCAGTAGTTTCACATATTTCTCTTATTACTTTTCCACCAGGGCCAATAACATCTCGAATTTTTTCCAACTTTATTTTTAAAGTTGTAATTTTAGGAGCAGTATCTGCCAAAACTTCTCTAGAAGAAGTAATCGCTTTACCCATTTCGTTTAAAATAAAAATTCTTCCTTCTTTAGCTTGTTCTAAAGCAATTTCCATAATTTCCTTGGTAATAGAAGTAATTTTGATATCCATTTGAAGACTTGTTACACCATCTACAGTTCCAGCAACTTTAAAATCCATATCTCCTAAATGGTCTTCATCACCTAATATATCAGATAGCACTGAAAATTCTTTTTTCTCTTTAATTAGTCCCATAGCTATACCTGCAACTGGTTTTTTTATTGGAACACCGGCATCCATTAATGCTAACGATGTACCACAAACAGTCGCCATAGAAGAAGATCCATTTGATTCTGTAACTTCAGAGACTATCCTTACGGTATAAGGAAATTCATCATCTGAAGGTAATAAAGGATTAACAGCTCGCCAAGCCAATTTACCATGTCCGATTTCTCTTCTGCCAGGAGATCCTACCCTGCCAGCCTCACCAACAGAATAAGGTGGAAAGTTGTAATGCAACATAAACTTGGATCTATACTCACCTTCCAACGCATCAATTATCTGTTCATCTTGACCTGTTCCTAATGTTGCAACTACTAAAGCTTGTGTTTCTCCTCTGGTGAATAACGCTGAGCCGTGAGCTCTAGGTAATGTTCCAACCTCTGCCACTATTGGTCTAACGGTCTTAGTATCCCTACCATCTATTCTTTCTTTCGTTTTTAGAATATTACCTCTTACGATATCAGCTTCCAGATCTTTGATTAATGTAGATATTAAAGCAGTGTCAGATGTTTCGTCAAATTCAGATAAAATCTCATTTCTTATCTCCGTAAGCAACTTTGATCTTTTAGATTTGTCAATTTCTTTATATGCTTTTTCAAATTTCTTTTTGAAAGTTTTAATAATTTTTATATATCCAGTTTTTTCAGGTGGTTCTTCAGGTAGCGGCCGAGGTTCTTTTGCTGCAACTTCGGCCAATTCTATGATTGCATCAATAACATTTTCCATTTCTTTATGACCATAATCAACAGCACCTAACATTATTTCTTCAGATAATTCTGAGGCTTCGGATTCAACCATTAAGACACCTTCTTTTGTACCAGCAACGACTAAATCGAGACTTTTATCTTTCATTTGTTCAATTGTTGGGTTCAAAATATAGTTACTTCCGTCCCATCCAATTCTACAAGCACCAATAGGACCCATAAAAGGTAAACCTGAGATTGTTAATGCAGCTGATGCACCAATGATAGCAACAATATCTGGATCATTTTCCATATCATGCGCAAGTACAGTTGCAATAATTTGAGTTTCATTTTTAAAACTTTTGTGAAAGAGAGGCCTAATAGGTCTGTCAATTAATCTAGAAACTAAAGTCTCCTTTTCGGAGGGCCTACCCTCTCTTTTAAAAAAACCACCAGGAATTCTACCAGCTGCAAAGCTTTTTTCTTGATAGTTTACTGTTAATGGAAAAAAATCTATCCCTGGTTTGGCAGATGATGCACCAACGGCTGTACAAAATACAGTTGTACCGCCATATGTAACCATAACAGCTCCATCAGCTTGGCGAGCAATCTTTCCAGTTTCAAATGTCAATAATTTACCACCCCATGTGATTTCTTTTCGATATACTTCAAACATTACATTTCCTCTAAATTCTAACACTATTAGTGTATTAATAATTTTGTCCTAATTATCTTCTTAACCCAAGTTTTTTTATAAGATTTAAATATCTATCCTCATTTTTATTTTTAATATATTTTAATAAGTTCCTGCGCTGTCCAACCATACTCAAAAGACCACGTCTAGAACCAAAATCTTTTTTATGATTTTTTAAATGTTCAGTTAGGTTCTTAATTCTTTCAGATAAAATTGCGACCTGGACATCTGCAGATCCAGAATCATTCTCATTACTTCCAAAATTTTTAACTATTTCAATAGTTTTATCTTTATCAATCGACATCATATTTACCTTTCTATTTAATAATTTATTACACGCTTAGGCTTAACAATTCCTTTTTCAATCTCAACAAGAGCAACAACCTTTTGATTACTAACTGTATAAACTCGTTCAAATTTTTTATAATTTGGATATTTAGTAAAAAATTCATAACTAAATCTCAGTGAGTTTAATGTGGTTTTTTGTCCTTGCCTAAGCTTCATAGCCTCTATTTCAGTTAAAAAAAGAGCCGGGATGTCGTCTAGCACTTTTTCAATTGGTTTTATTTTTTTTAAAATTGCTGGACTATGTATGATTTCTTCAAAAAAATCTATAAAAATCGTATCTTTTTCATCAAAATTACCTACAAAATTTCTTCTTAACTTTGTTACATGTCCTTTTGTATTTAACTTTTCGGCTAAATCCCTAGCCAATGATCTGACATATGTTCCCTTTCCACAAATTACCTCAAACTCAGCAGAATCGATATTTACGATTTTTTTTAAATTAAATTCATAAATTTCAATTTGTCTTGGTTTATGCCTTACTAGTATGTTTTTTCTTGCTAAATTATAAGAACGTTCACCATCAATTTTAATTGCTGAAAAATTTGGAGGCGTTTGATAAATTTTACCTTTAAATGAACTCAATGTATTTTGAATTTCTTCCTTGTTTGGTCGTGAATTTGAATTTTCTATAATCTTTCCTTCTATATCGTCCGTGTCTGTTGCCTCACCCCATTTAATTGTAAATGAATATTTTTTTTTTTTATTTTGTATAAAAGAAATTAGTTTAGTTGCCTCACCTAAAGCTATTGGCAATATTCCTGTTGCTAATGGATCTAGAGTTCCAGCGTGTCCAATCTTATTTGACTTGAAGATTTTAGAAAGTTTAGAAACAGCTTTGCGAGAAGTTATTCCTCTTTGTTTATCCAAAATTATCCAACCACTAACTTTATTAGAATTTGTTTTAATCATTTAATTTAATAAGAATTTTATTTTTTAATCTTATCAAGTATGTCATTGATTTTTTTTGCATACTCAAAGGTTTCATCAATCTTGAATATAAGTTTTGGCGTTTGTCTTAAACTAATATTACTTGATATGATTTTTTTTATACGACCCATAGCATTATTTAAACTATTTAAAACATCAAGCTTGTTTGTACCTCCTAGAGGCATTACATACACTTTTGCGTTTTTTAAATCTGGACTTACGTTAACTTCTGTAATGGTTATATTATTATTTTCAATATACTCGTCATAGAAACTTTCACGAAGTAGTGCGTTTGAAATCAAATGCCTTAATTCCTCACCAACTTTTAGCTGCCTTTGAGACTTAACAGAACTGTTGTTAAATGTTTTATTAGAATTAAAAAGAAAATTATTTACCATTATGTTAATGTTTACCCAAATTTTTTATCAACAGACTCTAAACTTCTTGCTACTTCTTTAACTTCAAAACATTCCATTACATCACCTTCTTGTATATCATTATAATTTTCAAATCCCATGCCACACTCAGTACCTTCACGAACTTCTTTTACCTCATCTTTGAATCTTCTTAGGGTTTTTAAAGACCCTTGATGAATTACCGTGTTGTCTCTAAGCAAACGAAAGCTACACCCTTTTTTAACAATACCTTCAGTAACAACACATCCGGCAATTTTGCCAATTTTAGAAACAGAGAATACTTGTTTTATTTCAGCATAACCTATGAAACTTTCTTGTAAATCAGGATCTAACATTCCGGTCAAAGCTAATTTTGCATCTTCAATTAATTCATAAATTATAGAGTGGTATCTGATTTCAACATTATCTCTTCTCGATAATTCTCGAGCTTGAGGTATTGCTCTTACATTAAATGCAAATACAAGTGCAGAGGATGCAGATGCTAAAGTAATATCTGATTCGCTTATTGCTCCAACTGCACCAGATAAAAATCTAATTCTTACAACTGAATTTCCTATTTTTTCTAATGCAGCTTTAATTGCTTCTAAGGATCCATGTACATCTGTTTTGATAATTACAGGTAATTCAGTGGACTCTCCTGATTGTATATTAGCTAACATTTGTTCTACAGAACCTCTCGCAGTCGATTTTGCTTCTTTTAGCTTAGACTTTCGTTGTCTATAATCTGCAATTTCTCTAGCCCTTGATTCAGTTTCGACCACGTGTGCTAAATCACCAGCATCTGGTGTTCCTGACAAACCAAGAACTTCAACAGGCATTGATGGACCTGCTTTATTTATTCTTTTACCTTTATCATTTAATAAAGCCCTAACTTTACCAGATTCTGTTCCTACAACAATAATATCACCCACGTTTAGTGTTCCAGCTTTCACAAGTAAAGTTACTACTGAACCTTTACCTCGTTCAACTTTTGACTCCACAACTACTCCATTAGCGTTTATTGTTGGATCACTTTTTAACTCCATTAGATCCGCTTGCAACTCGAGCGCTTCGATTAAATCGTTCAAACCACTTTTATTTTTAGCAGAGACATCAATACACTGAACATCACCACCCATTTCCTCTGGAATCAGGTCATGTTGAAGCAATTCTGTTCTTACTTTTTTTGGATTAGCTTCAGGTTTATCACATTTGTTAATAGCCACTATTATTGGACAATTTGCAGCTTTAGCATGTTTAATAGCTTCAATGGTTTGGGGTTTAATACCATCATCTGCAGCTACAACTAAAATTACAATGTCTGTTACGTTTGCTCCTCTAGCTCTCATTTCTGTAAAAGCTTCATGTCCAGGTGTGTCTATAAATGAAATCTTAGATTTTGTTCTAGTTGTAATTTGATATGCCCCAATATGCTGAGTAATTCCTCCAGCCTCTCCGTCAGCTACTTTACTTTCTCTTAAAGAATCTAGTAAGGAGGTTTTTCCATGATCTACATGACCCATTATTGTAACAATTGGAGGACGGGGAACTAAATTTTTTGGGTTGCTCTCCTCTAGACCAAGATCTAATTCTACATCAGATTCAGAAATTCTTTTTGGCTTATGTCCAAATTCAGTAGTTATTAGTTCAGCCGTATCAGAATCAATTACTTCTGTTGCAGTTGCCATTATTCCGTTCTTCATAAGTTCTCTTACTACATCAGCTGTTTTTTCAGTCATTCTGTTTGCTAGTTCTGATACTGTTATTGTATCTGGAATAACAACTTCTCTAAACTGTTTAACTGCAGGTGTCTTATCAGCTTGCATTCTAACCTTCTCACGTCTTCTTTTTATTGACGCTAAAGATCTGACCCGCACATTTTCTGAATCTAAAGCGCGAGCAATTGTCATTTTCCCTTGTCTTTTTTCCTGAAATCCTCTATTCCAAGATGGCTTTTTTAAATTTTCTCTGAAAATTTCTTTCTCTTGAACTTTATGACCTGTCCATGATTTGTTAGTATTAGGTAACAAATCAGTATCAGATAGTTTTTGTCTGTCTTTTTCAGCTTGTAAGGCAGCTTCTTCAGCTTTTTTTGTATCTATTTGTATTTTAAGCTGTTCTTCTTCGATTTTTTTTATCTCAATTATTTCTTCAGTTTCTGCTTTTCTTCTGGCCAACATTTTATCTTTAGGTGCTAAAGAAGATGCTGCTTCTGTAGCTTCCAGTGCATTTGCAGCAATACGAGCTTCCTCTAGTTTTGCTTTTTCTATTTTTTCAGAAGCAAGTGTTTCTGCTTCTGCAGCAGTCTTTGCAAGACCTTCTTGTAACTTCCTACTTCGAGATTGAATTTCTTTAGCACTTAAACCGGAAGTGTTTTCTTGAGAAGTGTTCTCATTGATGTTTAATCTATTAGAAAATCTTTTAGTTCTTTTTACTTCAACTTGAACAGTACCTCTGCCAGCTCTTGAATTAGCTGTAATACTATTATTAGGTTTATTCGCAGCGACAGAATTTTTTAATGTTAATTTTCCACCAGAAGAAAGACTTAATTTTTTTCTTTCTCCATTTACTTTATCTTCCATAACAAAAATTCCTTTAACTTTAAATTAATCATCAACCTTATCTTCTGTAAACCAATGTTGTCTAGCTTTCATTATTATTGAACCTGCATCATCCTCATTGATAAACACCTTGTCTCCTAAGATACCAAATAATTCACCACTATCTAATTCTGCAAGTTCATCCAAAGTCTTGATGTTATTTTCCGCTAAAGTTAAAATGTTTGACTTACTAAGTTCTGAAAAATTATATAAATCATCTTTTATTTTAAGATCATTAAGAGCGCTATCGATTCTATCATTCTCCATTTTTACAAAATTCTTGGCTCTTTCACTTAACTCTGAAGATATATCTTCGTCAAAACCTTCGATTGACATCAATTCTTCTAGAGAAGCTTCAGCTATATCAGAAATTGTAATGAAACCTTCACTGACCATGAGGTGAGCAATAACATCATCAATGTCAAGGGCTTCTATAAAAATCTTACTTCTTTCTGAAAATTCTTCTTGTCTTTTTTCGGATTCTTCTGCTTCAGTTAAAATATCTACAAACCATCCTGTCAATTGTGATGCCAGTCTTACATTCTGTCCTCTTCTTCCAATCGCTAGAGACAATTGATCGTCAGGTATAACAACTTCCATTCTGTTCGCATCCTCATCCATAACTACTTTGGAAGGAACAGCAGGTGCTAAAGCATTAATAACAAAAGTAACTGGATCATCTGTCCATGGGATTATTTCGATTTTTTCTCCTTGTAATTCATTCACTACAGCTTGTACTCTTGATCCTCTCATTCCTACACAAGCGCCAACTGGGTCAATACTAGGATCATTAGAAAAAGCTGAAATCTTAGCCCTGCTTCCAGGCTCTCTTGCAACACCTTTTATTTCTATAATACCATCATAAATTTCTGGAACTTCTTGTGTAAATAATGCAGCTAAAAAATCATTTGAGGCTCTTGATAAAAATATTTGGGGTCCTTTCACCTGTTCGCTTACCTCAATGATAAAGCACCTTAGTCTATCGCCAGGCCTTAATTGTTCTCTTGGTATCATCTGGTCTTTTTTAATTATAGCTTCTGCCCTACCCAAATCGATTGTGACTGATTGGTTATCAACTCTCTTAATAGTTCCAACAACTATTTCACCTACACGATCTTTATATTCATGAAATTGTCTTTGACGTTCAGCTTCTCTTACTTTTTGTGAAATAACTTGCTTTGCAGTTTGTGCTGCAATCCTTCCAAAATCAATTGGTGGAAGTGATTGCTTATAAAATTCTCCAATGCCTACATTTAAGTTTCTTCTTTGAGATTCGTTGAATGTCATTTGGGTAGCTTCATTTTCAACAGTTTCAACCACTTCAGTATATTGGGAAATATTTATTGATCCATTTTTTCTGTTGATATTTGCTCTTATATCTCTTTCTAAACCATATTTTGACCTTGCTGCTTTTTCTATTGCTTCTTCCATCGCAGTAATTACTTCTTCTTTGTCAATTGATTTTTCTCTAGACACAGCTTCTGCTACTTGTATGAGCTCTATTCTTGGTATGGATTTAACTTCCATTTTAATTCCTTATTTAAAAGTAACTAATTTAATTAATTATTTTCCATTGCCCAATTTGGGTCAATGTTAGCTTTTTCAATTTCAAAAAAATTAAATTTTATATTATGATCCTCAGTTTCAAGTAAAACTTTACCTTTTTTATCAACCCCTTTAAGAAAACCTCTATAAGTTTTTTTCCCTAAAAATTTTTCTTTCAATACTATTTTTGCTTTGTTGTATTTAAATGATTCATAATCATCAATTATGGTCAAAGGTCTTGCTAACCCTCCAGAAGAAACTTCTAATACATAAGAAGAATCAATGGGATCGTCAACTTCCAGATAGGTAGATATATGCTTGCTAAGAAAAACACAATCTTCAATATCCATTTTTTTATCTTTAATACGCTCCGCCATAATCTGCAATGTTTTTTTTGTGTTTATGCTTATTAGTTTAACACGGATAAGGTGATATCCTAACTTCTTTAATCTTAATGACAGAGTATCTCTTATTTGTTCTTCAACCATAAATTAATAATCCATAAATAAAAAAAGCGAGTCAAAAGACTCACTAACAGAATTACAATAAATATTTTTATAAAAAAATCAATAACTTTGAGTTAATAATAACGATAAGTTTATTGTTTTTTGAAAATAAACCAACTTGGTTTTCTTTGCTGGTTAATTGATTTCAGCTCATATTTTGTTTGGAAGCAATCATTAGGCCTTAAACGCCAATCCTTAGAAGTTTCAACTACCCATTCAAAATCTATATGGCTTTGAAATTTTTCTAATACCCATTTTTTTAATAGATCATGGTCTGTTGCAATAGTAATTGTTCCATTATATTTCATTACTGAATTTATTATTTTTATAAACTCATTTTGAATTAATCTTCGGTTTTTGTGTTTTTTTTTCGGCCATGGATCAGGGAATAATAATTTTATTTCTGAAATACTATTATTGGGAATAAACTTTAAAATTTTTCTAACGTCATCTGGCCAAATAGCAATATTCTTTAATTTATATTGGAGTATTTTACCCAAACATTTAGCTATCGCATTTAAAAAAGGATCAGCACCAATATAAAAAAAATTGGGATTTATTTTTGCAGAATTAATTAAATTTTCACCATCTCCAAAACCAATCTCAAGAACTATATACTTTTGATTGAGAAAAATATTAGGAATATCTTCTTCTTTAATTAAATAATCCTTTCCGTCTCTTATTGCCGATTGACCAGAATTTGATAACTTTCTACCTTTTCTTCTACCATAGAATTGAAGGTTTTCAGTAAAATTATTAATATTCAACTTTTTTATATTTCTTTTAAAATATCATCAACAAGGTCAGTTTTTTCCCAAGAAAAAGAACCATCAATAATTTCATTCGGAACTCTACCAAAATGCCCATACGCTGATGTAGGAACGTAAATTGGATTGTTAAGTTTTAAATGTTCTCTAATCCCTCTTGGTGACATATCTATTAGATTTGTTAGGATTTTTTCAATTTTGTAATCCTCTATATTTCCAGTTCCTGATGTGTTCACATATAAAGAAAGAGGTTTAGAAACACCAATTGCATAAGCAATTTGTATTGTACATTTAGATGCAAGACCAGCTGCAACAACATTTTTGGCCAAATATCTAGTTAAGTAAGCAGCTGATCTATCAACTTTAGTAGGATCTTTACCTGAAAATGCTCCACCACCATGAGGTGAAGCTCCACCATAAGTATCTACAATTATTTTTCTTCCAGTAAGCCCAGCATCTCCATCAGGACCTCCAATTTCAAAGATGCCTGTGGGGTTAACATAAAACTCATCTTCTTCACACATCCAGCCTTGTGGTAAAACTTTGTTAACTGTATGTCTTACAATTTCACGGATATCATCTTGTGAACAATTTTTTTTGTGTTGTGTAGAAACAACAACCGAACTTGCTTTAACAGGTTTGCCATCTTTGTATTCTAATGTTATTTGCGATTTACTATCTGGCAACAAAATGGAATTTTTGTCATTGTGTCTTATTTTTGCTAATTCTTTTAATATCTTGTGAGAATAATAAATTGGCGCAGGCATTAAAGCATCTGTCTCATCGCAAGCATAGCCAAACATTAAACCTTGATCACCTGCGCCTTCATCTTTGTTTCCTAATTTATCTACACCAATTGCAATGTCAGAAGATTGGGAATGAAGATGACATTCAAAATGCATTTTTTCCCAATGATATCCTTCTTGCTCATACCCAATGTCGTAAACGGTTTTCCTTACTAATTTTTCAATTTCATCATAAGTAATTTCAATTCCTTTCGGAAGTCTATATTCCCCGGCAATTATTGTCCTATTAGTTGATACCAATGTCTCACATGCGACTCTAGCTTCGGGGTATTTATATAACATTAAATCTACAACCGAATCTGATATTCTATCACAAATCTTATCTGGATGACCTTCTGATACAGACTCGGAGGTAAAAAAATAATTATTTTTCATTTAATATTTCTTCCTTGAAATTAAAATTATATATAATGTTTATACCTAACAATATTAAAATTAAAACAATAAAAATATATTCTCCATAAATCTTATATAAAGTATTTTTCAATGAAGGAATTAAATTAAAAGTTTTTACTCCTTCATTATCGAGAGATATTCTACCGATTATTTCTCCATACGGTGAAACATAAGCTGAAATACCAGTGTTAGCGATCCTTGCTAGTGATATACCAAATTCAACTGCTTTAATTTTGGCGAGAGCTAAATGCTGATAAGGCCCAATTGTTTTACCAAACCATGCATCATTTGTTATGTTAATCAACAGGTTAGAATTTTTGGATAATCTTCTTACAATTTCATTTGTAAATAATATTTCATAACAAATTAATGTTATAATATTTTCAAAACCATAAATAGATGGATTAGATTTTAATTTACCACTTGTGAAATCTTTTGGTGGCAAAAAATTAGTCAAAATACCTAAATATTTTCGAAACGGTATGTATTCTCCAAATGGCACTAATTTTGTCTTGTCATAATTGTGAATTATATCTCCCTTAGAATTTAAAAAAACGAGTGAGTTAAAAACTTTATTTTCATCAATTCTCAGAAGACCCAAAATCAATGTTGTATTTTTATTTTTTAATATCTTTTTACTAATGTTAGATAATAATTTTATTTCACCAGGGATTGTTCCTTCAAAACTAGTTTCTGGCCAAATTATTATTCTATTTCTATCATTGAATCTATCATAATTTTTGACAGATAACTTCAATAAGTTATTTAAATGTTGTTCTCTATTTTTTAAAATCCATTTGTTTTTTTGCTTAATATTAGGCTGTACAATCGTAACTAATTGGTCATTGTCTTTCAGCAAAATTTTATTGTAATATCTATAAATTCCACAAAAACACAAAATTACTATTGGTATTGATAAAATTAGTAATAAAGCAAACTTTCCTCTAAAATTTGAGAAAAAAATAAATGGTAAAATACTTATTGTTAAAACTATAACGTTTGTTGAGAAACTTCCAATAAATGAAAATATTTGAATTAGATAAACATTTGACGCAAATATCATGGAAGGCATCAACCATGGGAAGCCAGTAAACAGTTGTGCTCTTAAATATTCAAATAATGATAAAAAAACAATTATGTACAAAATAGAAAATTTTGTATTTCTATTAATCAGTTTAGCGCAAACACAAGCGCATCCCCAAAATACAGCTAACAAGCCTGGCAAAAGTATAATTGCAATGGGCATTAAAAAGATATGATAAGTGTCTGCCATGAAAAAAGCTGAACCAATCCAATATAAACCAAACGAAAACCAGCCAAATCCTAAAAACCAGGCTGATAAAAAAATCTTTATTGTTGAAGATTGAAAATTTATTCGATATAGCCCCCAACCGATGCCAAAGATAAGCGGAAGGATCGAAAAGGGAGCATTTGAAAATGTTGCAATAGCGCCGGCAATATAAAATGTTACATAATTAAATATTGGTAGAATAAAAAATTTGTTCATTTATAAATTTATAACTTTAATTTATTTAAGTATTTCATATTTTTAAAGCCAGTAATTTTGACCAATATCACTTTTCTAGGATCAGCTTCTAATATTTCGAATTTTAATCCTGAAGGCGAGTACTTAATTACTTCACCTTTTACAGGAACTCTCCCAGCAATACTTACAATAAAACCTCCTAATGTTTCAATTTCCTCATTTAAATCTTCTTTTCTTATAGATTGAGTAAAATCTTCTAGCAAATCAATGAAGATTCTGGCTTCAACAACTATTGATCCATCTTCCATTTTTTCTAATCTACATTCTGAGGATAAATCATGTTCATCTTCAATCTCACCGACAAGTTCTTCAACTAAATCCTCTATGGTAACTAATCCGTCTATTCCACCATATTCGTCTACAACCAGAGCTAAGTGACGTCTTTTAATTCTCATTTCATAAAGTAAATCTAATAAGCTAATTGATGGAGAAACAAAAATTGGTTTTTTTAGCAAAGTTTTAATATTTTGTTTTTCTTTTAAAAATAAATTAGCTAGAACATCTTTTATATGAAGTATACCTACTATATCATCTAGATTTTCATTTCTTACAGGAACTCTACTATGATTGGTTTTAATTAACTGTTTTACTATCTCATTAAAATCATCAGACATTGCTACAGAAACAATATCAACTCTAGGCACCATAACATCTGAAGCAGTTATTCCTCTCAAACCAGCAAGATTTTTAAGTAACTCATTTTCGTGACTTATTGTTTTTCCGTTAGAATCATCTGCGTTAATTCTCTTTGCAACGAATTGCTCCAGTTCATGATCTAAATTTTTGTCTAAATTATTTGAGTTTATTTTTTTTAAAAAGCTTGGAAGGCTAATTTTCATCAGTTTACTTCTTTATTGTAAATTATAAATTCAATGGTATGGATTATCTATTTGAAGATTACTTAGAATTTTTATCTCTAAATCTTCCATTTTTTTTGCTTGTTCTTCTGTTTCATGATCATAACCTAATAAATGTAAAATAGCGTGAATAAACAAATGTATTAAGTGATTTTCTACGCTCTTGTTATCTCTTTTTGCTTCCTTAAGAATAGTATCAATTGAAAAAATTATATCACCTAAAAATAATGTATCTTTTGATTTATAATTAGATGAGAAAGATAAAACATTTGTAGCTGATTTTTTTTCTTTAAAATAATTATTTAATTCCATAACTCTTTTATCGCCAGAGAAACAGATTGATATTAAAGTTTTTGGATTATTAGAAGTTAAATCAATTTGTTTATAAATTTGATGTAAAACTTTATTTAATTTTCCATGAAAGTTGTTAATTAACATTTCATCCCATAATGATATATTTATTGTAGATTCAACAACAAAGTTTTCATTTTTCCATATTCTATAATCTTGTTCAATTACGTTCATGGATGCTTTGTTTAATGTTAATTTTTATTGAAGTTATCATATGCTTTAATAATTTTTGTAACAATCGGATGCCTTATCACGTCATTAGCTTCTAAATATATTATCTCAATGTCTTTAATTTTACTAAGTATTTTTTTTGATTCATTTAACCCTGAAATTTGGCCTATTGGCAAATCAACTTGACTTAAATCACCATTAATTACCATTCTAGACCCCTTACCAATTCGAGTTAAAACCATTTTCATTTGAATTGATGAAGTGTTTTGTGCCTCATCAACTATGACAAAGGAGTTTGTAAAAGTTCTTCCTCTCATAAATGCCAAAGGCGCAATTTCTATTTCACCAGACTGAATTTTTTTTTCAACTCTATCTGGTGGCATCATTTCGTATAATGCATCGTATATAGGTCTAAGATAAGGATCTATCTTTTCTTTCATATCACCTGGTAAAAAACCAAGCCTTTCACCTGCTTCAACAGCTGGTCTAGTTAATATTATTTTTTCAATAAGTCCTTTTTTCAACATGTGAATACCTTTTGCAACAGCTAAATAGGACTTTCCTGTTCCAGCAGGTCCAAGGCCGAAAACTAATTCAAAATTATTTAAAGCTTCAAAATATTTTTTTTGACCAACACTCTTGGGGATAATAGTTTTTTTCCAGGTTTCAAATTTTAAATCTTCTTTTTGGACTATTTTTGGATTTGATTTAAAATTTGAAGATATACCTTGCAACATTCTTAACTCAGTTTCAAAGTTTGAAAAATCAAACTCTGAAATATTTGTTTTTTTTAGGGATAATTTATTATAAACATTTGTGATAATTAATTTAGCTTTGTTTATATTTTCTGTATTTCCTGAAATGTTAAATTGGTTGCCAAATAGATTAATATTTACATCTATTAACTTTTCTAATTTTACTAGATTAATGCTGTGATGACCTACCAAAATTGCTATTAACGAATTACTGGGAAATTCAAGTGAGATTTCTTCTTTTTTTACTTTATAATTCAATACATCTAAGCTTTCAATTTTGATATTAAAAATTAGATACAATATTACCTGTTAAACTGTTTTGAAATGCTTCGGTAATATTTAAATCTATAAATGACCCGATTAAGTTCTTATTCTTAGAATTATAACTAAAATAAACAGACTGATTAAAAGGTGACCTTCCAATATATTGATTTTTTTTCTTTCCTTTTTTAAGAACTAAAACTTTCATTATAGAGTTAATGGTCTTTTTATTAAAAGATAATTGTTGAGATCTCAATAATTCTTGAACTTCATACAATCTAGACTTCTTTGTATCCTCGTTCACATGATTAAGGAAAACACTTCCTGGCGTTCCAGGTCTTTTGGAATATTTGAATGAGTAAGCTTGGGCGTAATTGACCTGTTTGATTAAACTTAATGTTGACATATGATCCTTTTCTGTTTCTCCAGGAAAACCAACAATAAAATCCCCTGATATTGCAATTTTGGGATTATATTCTCTAACTTTTTCAATAATTTCTATATATTCTTTTGCTGTGTGTTTTCTGTTCATCATTTTAAGTACATTATCTGAACCTGATTGCACAGGAAGATGGAGATAAGGCATTAATTTTTTGTTATCCCTATGAGATTTTATTAATTCAATATCCATATCAAGAGGATGCGAGGTAGTATATCTAATTAATTTAAGCTCGTTAATTTTAGCTAACTCATCTATTAATCTACCAAGACCCCAATTTTGATCATCTAAACCTTTGAAACTCCAAGCATTTACGTTTTGTCCTAATAGAGTAATTTCTTTTACGCCAACATCTATTAATTTTTTTGCTTCATCTATAATAGAATTTAAAGGTCTCGAATATTCAGCTCCTCTTGTGTAAGGGACAACGCAAAAAGTACAAAATTTATCACATCCTTCTTGAATTGTTAAAAATGCAGAAGGACCTCTTTCTTCAATTTTGGCATTTAATTGATCAAATTTTGGAATAGTTGGGAAGTCAATATTAATGTTTTTATTTTTATTAATTGGATCAACTTTAGCAATTAACTCAGGAAGGTTTTGATATGATTGAGGCCCAACAACTATATCAACCCATGGAGAACGCTTTATTATTTCTTTACCTTGAGCTTGTGCAACACATCCAGCCACAGCTACTATTGATCTTTTTCCAGTATTTGCTTTTCTAGTTTTGATTTTATCTCTTATACGTCCTAACTCAGAATATGTTTTTTCAACTGCTTTCTCACGTATATGGCATGTATTCAAAACTATGAGATCAGCATCGTCTTCGTTGTCATCTAATTGATAACCATGTGGTTTTAATAAATCTGTCATTCTCTCAGAGTCATAAAAATTCATCTGACATCCGTGAGTTTTAATAAATAGTTTTTTCATCAACATTACATAATAAATTAGCGTATCTTACTGCCATTTATAATTTTATTATGCAAGCTTTTTTGATAAAGCACTAGAATAAACTTTTCTAATTCTTCCTTCTAGATAGTTACTTAAATCTTTTCTATTTTCAAAATTTTTGGCATTTACTGGTTCTAAATAAATTAGTTTAGCTTTAATTGACATCAACCTAATTAATTTAGATAAGTGCGGCTTAAGATCCATATCTCCATACCAGGCTATCAGAGGTCTTAGCCATCTATTTATAGGAATTCCATTTAAATCTGAATAGATAATAACTACCGGCTGAATTTTAAAGTTTTGATTTTCTACTGATGAAAATGAACTTGACTTAAATTTTAAAACTCTATTTCCATCAGAGGTTGTTCCTTCAGGAAAAATAAAAACCTTCTCGCCAGAAGATAGTACATCTAGTATTTTATTTTTTTGATTTAAACTATCTGCTTTATTCCTTCTTATGAAAATTGATCTACCTTTTTTGGCTAAAAAACCAAAAATTGGCCAACTCTCAACATCAGATTTTGCTACAAATCTCATTGGGAATTTAGATCCCAATATTGGAATATCTAAATAAGATAAATGATTGCTGATAAATAGGTTACTTTTTTTGGATTGGTCTGTTTCACCTACTATTTCCACTTCTACAGACAATAACCATAGTAACATTTTGTGAAACAATACCGGTAGCCATTTTTCGATTGTAGGTATCATTTTTCCAAGTAATAGAGATACAGTGATTAATATTGCGAAAACAGCAGTGAAAAGTACAAGTCTTGAATAGAAAATTAAATTATCTATAAATGATAAGTTTTTAATAGGGCTATAATAAAAATTTTCTTTAGTTATCATATTTATTTAATTTAAGTATTTCTTCTTATATTTTTCATCTATTTTATCAGTTATCACAATCACACATAAGTCTATTGTATTGAATTTATAGTCAACAAAACAATCATGACTAACCCTTCCACCTATTCTAAGATATCCTTTTATGAGTGGTGGCAATTTTGCAAAAGTTCTTAAATCATTATTTTTTGAATTAATTTCAGTATAAGCGGGATATATTTTTGTATCCAAGCTTTTTACTGACAATTGATCTGGTAAAGAAAAATTCTTTCTTAGGTAAGACAATTCGTTAGTGTATTTCATTACATCAGTTCCGTGAAAACTTGCGCATCCTAATAAGATTTTTATATCATATAATTTTACATACTCAGCAATGGCTTTCCAAAGAAGGTTCATTATGGTTCCATTTCTATAATCTTGATGAACACATGACCTTCCTAATTCAAGTATTTGATTATTTTTATAAGAACTAGATATCTTTGATAAATCAAATTCTGAAGAAGTATAAAACCCACTACAATGAGCTGCTATATCTCCACGAAGAAGTCTATAGGTCCCTACAATTTTATTTTTAATACCTTTTCTATTCTTGTCTATTACAATGAGATGATCAGCAAATTTATCGACTTTGTCATAATCTAATCTTAAAATTTTTTTTGATATTGTTGGTATAGCTTTTTTTTCTTTGTAAAAAACTGAATACCTAAGAGCTTGAGCTTTTTTTAATTCTGATTTTTTCTCAGCAATTTTAATAACAAAATTATCTACTTCAATTTTAGAAAATTTTTTTTTGGTTTTTAAAGGTTCTAGAGAATAAATTTTTCTTTTAAAGATTGAATTAAGTTTTCTTACTTTAAGATCTTTTTTTACAATATTATCTTTTACTTTAGCGATTAACATAAAACACCTACTAGAAATTTATTGTGATAAATAAATTTTAAGTATTTCATTTTTATTAAAACTCAAATAATAATCTCAATGCATCTATTCTTTTCTTATTTACTTTATAGTAGCCTTTTCTTATTCCAATTTTTTTAAAGCCATTTTTTAAATAAAAATTTATTGCTTGGATGTTTTCAACAGATACTTCAAGAAAAATTTTTCTTATATCTTTAAGCTTTTTTATTTTATTGACTATTAGGGATCCATAATTCTTTCTTTGGCACAATTTCATGATACCAATTTGTATTATTTCGATTTCGTCTCTAACATGATAAAAAATTACAAATCCAATAATTTTTTGAGTTGAAATTTTCCAAATTTTAATTGTGTCTTCTCTAAAATAATTTTCAAAATCTTTTATAGATGCAGGATAATCAAAAATATCCTTTTCAATTTCAATTAATTTTAATAGATCACCTTTTTTTACTTGCTCTATATTAATCATTTTAACTTAATTTGTGCAGATCGAGCATAAATAGGTTTAAATTTGTCAAATGCGTAGGTGGTTTTATTGATACTGATATTATTTGATATTATACATGAAGCAAGTTTTCCAACTCCCAAAGAATCTGGATTTTGTATTGAGTTTTTAGAAACGTTCAAGTTTTCTATTATTTTTTTTGCTTTATTAGATTGATGGCCAACAAATAAAACTTCTCTTAAAATTAAATTGTTAATCACAAAATAATTATATAATTTTTCAATCTTTATTGTATCGATATTACTTATAGCAACAATTGGTAATAATTTGTTTTTAGTATAATTAATCTTAAATAACTGCAAAAAAAGATCATCCTTTTTACTATCAATAGAGCTGATTACATATTCAACTTTCAAAGTTTTGGCTTCTTGAAGTGCAGACATTGCTAAACCAGCCAATGAATTAATGCCTATACTTTTAATATGACTTTTAGAAATAGTTATACCTAAAGCAGTTGAAATGATAGCACGAATTCCTGTAAAACTACCTGGTCCACAACCAACTGCCAGAAACGAAATATCATCAAAAGATATAGAGTTATCTTTTAAAAACATTTTAATTGTTGGTACAATAATTTCAGATAAGTCATTCTTAATAGGTATAGATATGTGACTTAAAATACTTTCTGTGTTTAATAAAGTAAGTGATAAATCTGATGTACTTGTTTCTATGGAAATAATCATGAAAATCTTTAATCAACAATAAGAAATATGTAGTATTATCTAGATTAATTATATAATAAAGTTATTTGTCTTTGAATTAAATTATTGACTATTGAGGATTAAATGAAGTTATTACTTACTTTTTTACTTTTTATTGTACCTACTTTTTCATTCTCGCAAACTAATGAAACAAGACAAGTTTCAAATGTCAATCATGCTTCATTTATAATGTATCATAGATTTGGGGATAGTAGATATCCATCTACTAATATAAAAAAAGAACAGTTCATAAACCACATAAGCGAATTATTAAAACCTAAATATCAAGTAGTTAGTATTGAAAAGGCATTTCTAGCAATAAATAATATTGAATTAGTAAAGGATAGATCCGTTGTAATCACAATTGATGACGCATATTCTTCAGTATACAAATATGCATGGCCAATTTTTAAAAAACACAATTTGCCTTTTACTTTGTTTGTGTCAACAGATGTAATTGACAACAAAACTCCTGGATATATGAGTTGGGAACAAATCAGAACTTTAAGAGATCATGGGGTTACTATTGGAAGTCAAACTAAATCACATCCACATATGTTTAAACTATCAAAAGAAAAAATTATAAAAGAACTTTCAATTTCAAACAAACGATTTATTGATGAAATTGGGAGCGCACCAAAATTTTTTGCCTATCCCTATGGAGAATATAATTTAGAAGTAATTGAGCAAGTAAAGCTTCATGGATTTATTGCTGCTTTTGGTCAACATTCAGGAGTGGCACATAAAAGTTTAGGTATGTACGAACTACCAAGATTTGCAATGAATGAAAGGTATGGAGACATGAATAGATTTTTATTAGCAGTAAACGCATTACCTATGCCAATTTCAGATCTTTCACCAAAAAATCCTGTCATTTCTAAAAACCCACCTAATTATGGATTTACTTTATCTGACAAAATTAAACCAAAAAATGCTATTAGGTGCTTTGCGAATAAAGGTTTAGAAACAGACACTAATAGATTAGGTAAAAACAGAATTGAAATAAGGTTAAACGGTCCATTTTCAAAGGGTAGAGGCAGAATAAATTGTACTATGGCTGGAAATGGAGATAGATGGCGATGGCTTGGTAGGCAATTTATTATCAATTAACAAGCATGTCAGAATGTTGTTAAAATAGAATTTTCATACTTACTCAATTGATTTTTTTCAATTATATTTTTTACTTTAATTACATATTCAAAACCTATTTCAGCATATTTATCTAAAAAATTTACCATATCACTTCCTGTTATATTTTGGTTCGCATTATATTTTAATGTTCTAAAATTTCTTAAATCTTTATAAGCTGGATGAGTATTTAAATTTAATATATATGAATTAACAGATTCCAACAAATTCTTAAAATTTTTAACTGAAAAATTTGCATCTAGATTTCCTTTTGGCTTAATTCCATCCTCATTTTTCCATGTCCATTGACCAAAAAGTGCATTTCCCTCTTGTGCAAATCTTGATGTTCCCCACCCACTTTCAATTATAGATTGAGCTAATATAAGAGAAATTGGTATATTGCTAATTTTATTCAACAATTCTAATTTTATCTTTTTAAGTTCTGATCTATTTAAATTGCTAAAATTAATATTCTTAAAATTTTTAACTTTATATTTTTTTGAAAGGAGCTCTATTTGATAAATATTGTTTGTAGAAAATGCTATCTTCATAATTTTTCTTTCTTCTAATACCAATTCATTCCCCCTTAGAGCAATAGGTAATAAAATAGCTTTAAAAACAGATTTCTTCTGATTTGTTTCGTATTCAGTGATGTTTTTTGGAATGTAAGGAAAATACATTCTTGGAATTGGAACTTTCTTTATTGCATAATTTAAAATTAATTCAGACCAATTAAATACCAAAACCTTATCATTGAATTGATCTGAAGATAAATAATTATTATTAGAGTGAAATTGATTTAATTTATCAATGCTTACAACAGGATTACTAAAATTATTTTTAATACCTTTAAAGTTAAATATTGGTTGATGTATCTTCCAAAATTTAGGCCCCAAAAAACCAAATATAAATAATGAAATTATAATTAGTAAAAATAAAACTTCATTATGATGACGTAGTCTCATAACATTATTTCAAGTTATATAAATTTTAAATCTGAAATTTTTTATAATTCTGCTGCTCTTACTTCAGTAACTTCAGGGATATAATGTCTTAGCATATTCTCAATTCCCATTTTCAAAGTAGCTGTACTAGATGGGCATCCAGCACATGCTCCTTTCATTTGAAGTGTAACAACACCTGACTCAAAGGAGCAAAAAGTAATATCTCCTCCATCCATTGCAACAGCTGGTCTTACACGCGTTTCTAGCAAATCTTTAATTTGTTTTATAGTTTCTGAATCTTCAGTGTTGTTTGTCTCAGTATTTCTATCCTCAGTTTCATTAATTGGTGGAAGACCAGTTGAGTAATGTTCCATAATTCCCGTTAGTATTGAGGGCTTTAGATTATTCCAATCTAATTTAGGATCTTTGGTTACCGATATAAAATCAGTTGCTAAAAAAACTCTACTAACTCCATCAATTTCAAACAACCTTGAAGCTAATGGTGAAACCGAAGCAATCTCTTTACTGGAAAAATCTGCTGTTCCTGTTTTCAAAATAATACTGCCAGGAATAAACTTTAATGTTTCTGGATTTGGTGTGTCTTCCGTTTGTATGAACATATTAAATCTCCTATTTGATATATAAGCACATTTTTATTTATTTCTACAGATTAACTTTCTAAATTACAAAACCGACTAATTCTTTTACTTGTTTTAATACAGATTCCGCAATTTTCCTAGCATTGTCTCCACCATTTCTTAATATTTTATCAATTTCTTTACGATCATTTAATAGCTTTCTCATTTCAAATGAAATTGGATTTAGAGTTTCAATGGCCAGATCAATTAGTTTAGGTTTAAAAAAAGAAAAACCTTTTCCAGAAAATTGGCTTAAAGTTTGATTGATTGATTGATTTGATAATGATGAATATATATTTATTAAATTCAAGGCTTCAGGTCTTTTGTTCAGTTCTTCTATTGTTTCGGGTAATGGGTGAGGGTCTGTTTTAGCTTTTTTAATTTTACTTGAAATTTCTTCTCTAGTGTCAGTTAAATTTATTCTAGACGCATCAGAAGCATCAGACTTACTCATTTTTTTTGTTCCATCTTTAAGACTCATAACTCGCGTGGCTTGACCTAAAATTTGTGGCTCAGGCAAAGAAAAAAAATCCTTTTGATCTTCACGAGTGAACATATTATTAAAAGAAGATGCTATATCTCTGGCTAATTCAATATGTTGCTTTTGGTCATCTCCCACTGGAACATGCGTGGCTTTATATAACAAAATATCAGCCGCCATTAAAACTGGGTATCCATACAAACCAACAGTAGCTTTTTCTCTTTTTTTCCCAGCTTTCTCTTTAAATTGCGTCATTCTATTTAACCACCCTATTCGACATACGCAATTAAATATCCACGCAAGTTCTGCATGTTCTTTTACTGAAGATTGGTTAAAAATAATAGATTTTTTAGGATCTATTCCTGATGCAATAATTGCCGCTGTTACTTCATGGGTTGAAGATTTAAGTTGAGAAGGTAATTGAGGAACTGTGATTGCATGCAAGTCGACAATTGAAAATATTGAAGAAATATCTGCTTGAAGATTTACCCAATTTTTTATTGCACCTAAATAATTTCCTAAATGTAAATTGCCCGTTGGTTGTATTCCTGAAAATATCCTTTTATTAGTTTGATTTAATCCTGAATTCTTCATTATGTTATTTTGCTTTCTTAGATTTCAAGAATAACGAATAGTTTAGTTCTTGAGGAATATATTTAAATAATTTAGATGTCAAAATATACACAAAAAAACCAAATATACATAAAATTATTAATATACTAGTTTTATTTAAATTATTAATTTCTAATACGTATTGGAGTAATTTCATACTTAATATCATTAAACAAGAAATAAAAGTAATTTTCAAACCATAGAAAATGACTGAAAATAAATTTGTATCTTTTTTTTCAAATGAAAACTTGGGCTTTGTGATTTTACCAGTTTTTACTAATAGTGTTATGTAAATTATTGTTCCTATCCAGGATACTAATGAGGTTGCTAGAGCAATACCGGCATGCTTTAAGAAAATCATTAAACTAAAAGATAAAATTATATTTAAGATTAATAATATAAAACCAATATACATCGGTGTTTTTGTGTTTCCTTCTGCCAAAAATGCTGGTTGACAAGATTTTAGCATAATAAAAGCTGGAACTCCTAATGCATATGCTAATAATGCATGAGAAGTTTGAATTGTTTCTTGAAAACTAAACTCGCCTCTTTCAAATAATACTTTTATCAACAAATCGCTAAAATTAATAAAAACTAGTGCGGCTGGAATCGAAAAAAATAAGCCTATCCTTATTGAAATAATTAATTCTTTAGAAAATTGATTTGTATCTCTATTTGCATTTGATTTTGATAAAGAAACTAGAAGGGTGGTTCCCAATGCAATACCAATTATTCCTAGTGGTAATTGAGCAATCCTATCAGCAAAATATAGATAAGAAATAGAACCAAAACCAAGTAAGCTTGCTAAAATAGTATCAACTAATAAATTTATTTGTAAAATGCCACCACCAAACGCAGCTGGTATAAATTTTTTCCATGTCTCTATTATCTTAATTTTGATGTAATAATCATTTTTTTTCTGGAGAGAATTATTTTTAAAACCCTGATACTTAAATATGTCATATTTAAATATCATTATCGCTATAAATACAACTTGTGTAAGCCCTGCTAAGACTGTTGCTATAGCAAGTGGTAACGATTTAATAATCCAATAATCATTGATTAAAAAACAACTAATAATTATGAATATATTTAAAATTATGGGTGTAAAGGCTAGAATCCAAAATCGTCCTGAAACGTTAGTAGCAACGCCAAGTAAAGAAGCAACAGATATCAAGGGCATAAATATAATTGTAATTCTAGTTAGAGTGATAATTTGACTTGTAACTTCTTTATTATCAGCAAATCCAGGTGCCAAAAAATAAATTACAAACGGCATAATTATTTGTAAAATTGTCATTGTAACGAATAAGGATATAGAAACTTGGTACAAAATTTTTTTAAAATAAACAAATGCAAAAACATCACCCTTATGTTCTTTTAATTTAGAATATATTGGCAAGAACGCTGATGTAAGTGCTCCCTCAGCAGTAATTCTTCTAAATAAATTTGGCAACTTAAATGCAATTATAAATATATCTGAAAAAATACCAGCACCAAGAAATGCAGCAATAAATATATCTCTTATAAAACCTGAAATACGGCTAACAAATGTAAAAAAAGCAGTTTCTGTAAACCCTCTTATAAAAAAAGATGTCTTGTCTTTCATTCAATTTCCATGATTTTGTTACTTAGCCTTCTGGTTCAACTTCTTTCAAGGTATCGTTGATAGCGACTTTAACCTTCTGTATTGACAAAACATCATCTACTTTTGATCCAAACATATTTTTTATATAAAAGTTGTCTATGACTCTATCTCCATAAGTAGAGATGTTAGCTGTATTAATTTGAAAACCTAAAGATGTAATGGTCTTGGTAATTCTATATAAAACCCCAGGGGCGTTTTTACACTTTACCTCTAAAATTGTATAATTATCACTTGATTTATTATCAAATACTATTCTTGTAGGTGTTTTCACTGCTCTAAATCGTGCTGGTGTTTCTTTCCATTTTATATTTAAAGCTTTTTCAATATTGATGTTACCAAATAATCCTTTTTTTATAGTTTTAATCAGCCTTTTTCTTTGATAATCCTCATTTAACGGCTTTTTATCTTTATTTTGTATAAAAAATGTATCTACAGCATATCCATCAGACCTTGTAACAATTTTCGCACTTACAATATCATAACCTGAAGAAGCTACTAATCCAGATATTTGAGAAAACAAGCCATGATGATCTGGTGCAATTACAATTAATTCAGTTGCCTTAAGTCTTTGTTCTTCTGATATAAAAATTTCTAATTTTTTTGAAGCACTTTTCATTTCTGAAAAAATTTCATAATGTTTAATTAAAGATGATAAATTGAACATCTTCCAATAATTATCGTAATATTTATCAAAATATTTTTTAATGTAATAGTCTTTCAGTCCTTTTTTTATCAAATGTCTCGTCAAAAGTTCTTTTGGTGTTTTTAGCGGTTCTGTTATTTCTGATATTTCTTGTTTAGGCTTTAGAATTTCAAAAGCTTTAATATATAGCTCTTTTATTAAAGCTCCTTTCCAATCATTCCAAACATCTGGACCTACACCTTTGATGTCTGCAACTGTTATAGCTAAAAGGGATCTTAACTTGTCTAGTGATCCTACTTTTTGCGCAAAACTTTTAATTACTTTGTGGTCACCTAATTCATATTTAAATGCTGTCTTACTCATTAACAAATGATTTAACACTAACCACTTAACCATTTCTGTATCTTCAATTTTTAAACCTAATCGTGGACATACATTAGAAGCTATGAAAGCACCATTCTTAGAGTGATCGCCTTTTAGTCCTTTTGCTATATCATGAAGTAACATTGCTACAAACAAAGCTTGATTTGATTTTATTTTTAAAATTTCATTGCTTGTTAGAGGAGCAAATTCTATATAATCTCCATTTTTAAGTGAATGAAGATTAGAAATTGTAAATATAGTATGTTCATCAACTGTATATGAGTGATACATGTCAAATTGCATTAATCCGACAATTTTTTGAAACTCCGGAATGAATTTACCTAAGATATTTGATTCATTCATTATTCTAAGCGTTCTCGTTGAATCTCTTTTACTTGTTAGAATATCTAAAAACATTCTGTTAGCATTAATATCATGTCTAACCTCCGAATTAATTAAATGAGTTAGACTTGTCAAAAGCCTGAGTGTTTTAGGATGAATATCTATATTCTTATTGTGCGATATATAAAAAAGATTGATAATATTTGTAGGATTTTCAATAAAGATTTTCTTGTCTAGCGCATATAATCGTCCTAATTCTATTGTAAACGGATAAACATTTTCACTTTTTTTAAAACTTAAAAACTTTAACCTTAAAGGCTTATTGAATTCTGTTTCTATAGCTGCACAAAATATTCTTGTTAAATTACCAATTGCTTTTGTAGCTAGAAAATATCTTTTCATAAATCTTTCAACATCTTTATGTGTTATAGTGTTTTTGAAATTCATTCTTTTTGCAATTTCTAATTGTGCATCCAATGCCAACCTGTCGTCTTCTCTTTTAGCTCTATAATGTAGGTGACACCTGACTGAAAAAAGAAATCTTTGAGCTTCTGCAATTGCAACAGCCTCCTTCTTGGTAAGTGCTCCAATATTAATTAATTTAGATATTGAGTCGACATTATAAGCAAATTTTGATATCCAAAAAATAGTATGAAGATCTCTTAAACCACCTTTACCATCTTTAACATTTGGCTCAACAACATAGCGTGATCCTCCAAAGTTTTTATGTCTTAATTCAGACTCTTCAAGTTTTGCTTCTACAAAATTTAATGTTTTTGTTTTATTAATGAATGATGCAAAATTCTTTTTTAATAATTCGAAATTTTCTTCATTACCAGTAATAAACCTTTTTTCTAATAAGCTCGTACAAACTGTTATATCTGAACTGCTTTTCTTTATACAGTCAACTATAGTCCTTGTTGAATGCCCTACTTTATAACCTAAGTCCCATAAAAGATATAATGTTAACCGGATAACTCTCTCAATTTTTGTGGTTTCACTTTTTGTTAATTTATTTGCTTTAAGAAATAATATGTCCAAATCAGAGTGAGGGGCAAGCTCTCCTCTTCCATAACCACCAACTGCTATAACTGATATTTTAATTTCTGTTTCACCTAAAAAATGTAAGTAAATATTTTTAATTAATTGTTTTAACATACTATCAATTAAGATAACATTTAAACCAACATTTAGTGTGCCATCAGAAGTTTTTAAAAAATCTTTTTTTATTTTGATTTTACATATATCTAATTGTTTCTTTACACTTTTAAAAAGCAGTTCTTTAAAAGTTTCTGTATCTTCACGTTCAATTTTTATGTTTTTGATTTTATATAAATTTTTTATATTGTTTTTAGCATATGTTGTAGGTTCCATAGTTTGAAGCCAGATCGCATGAGGATTTATTGTTTCTTCAAATTCTAAATTAAAATTTCTTAATTTTAAAAATTGATTATTATTTAAAAATTTAGGTTTTTCTTTAATGTTTATCTTTTTCATTTGTATGTCTAGTTGATTTAAGTTTATATAAAAGATCTAGAGATTGACGTGGGCTTATTTCATCAACGTCTATTTTATCAAACTCTTCTAAAAAATTCTCAATTTCTTTTGAATTAACAATGACAACTTCTTTATTATGATTTTTCTTTTTCTTATTTTTACTTTGAAGATCAGATAAAATCTTTGCCGCGTTATCAGTTACTGCTGACGGAATTCCCGCTAATTTTGCCACATGAATACCATAGGATTTACTGGACTCTCCATCTAAAATTTTATGCATAAAAATTATTGAATTATTCCATTCTTCAACAGACATTTTATGACATGATAGATTTTTTAAATTTTCTTTTAAAGTTGTTAATTCATGATAATGAGTTGCAAATAATGTTATTGGTTTAATTTTATCGTGTAAATAACCTAAAACTGACCAAGCAATAGCTAGCCCATCAAATGTTGATGTTCCTCTTCCAATTTCATCGAGAATAACAAGAGATTTTTCTGTAGATGTATTTAAGATAAGTGATGTCTCTATCATTTCAATCATAAAAGTAGATTGTCCTTTTGCCAAATCGTCAGAAGCACCTACTCTGGAAAATATTTTGTCGAATAAGCCTATCTTTGCTTTTTTTGCAGGTACAAATAAACCTGCTTGTGCCATTATAGCGATTAATGCATTTTGTCTGAGGTATGTAGATTTTCCAGCCATATTAGGACCAGTTATTAACCATATTAAATCTTCATTATTTAATTTACAGTCATTTGAAACAAAAGAATCTTCTGAAAGTCTCATTTTGTATTCTACAACTGGATGTCTTCCTCCAATAATTTCTAATATTTTTTCATTGGAGATATTAGGACAAATGTAATTTCTATATATTGACTGATTAGCTACCATAAAAGAAATATCTAATTCAGAGATAGAATGTACAATATTAAGAATTTCTGTGCCTTTTTGTAATATTTTATTAGCAAAATCATTAAAAATTTCTAACTCTATTTTAATTGCATCATTAAATGAGTTAAATATTTGATTTTCAACGTCAACAAGCTCATTTGTTGTAAACCTAGATGTCTGTGCCGTAGTTTGTCTATGGATAAATATATCGATATCTCTTAACGACTGATCATGCATAGCGCGAACTTCAACATGATAACCTAACATTCTATTATATTTTATTTTTAGTGAATTAACGTTTGTAATTTCTGAATATTTGATTTGAAGTTTCATTATTTGATCTAATTCGTTATTTCTAAAATTTCTTAAATGATCTAACTCCTCATTAAATCCATCATTAACAAATCCACCCTCTTTAACAGTATGAGGAACATCTGACTTGATAGCTTTTTTTATGTTTACGAATAAATTATAATCTATATTAAGGTTGCCCAAAATTAAATTTAACAACTTAGGTGATGTACTTTTTTTAAAATTTGAAACTAAATTTTCGTAAATATCTTTTATATGTAATAAACCTGTAGAAATTAATAATAAATCTTTTGGTCCACCTCTTGATAATGATATTCTAGATAATGATCTCTCAAGATCAGGTATATCTTGTAAACTTTTTTGGTTTTTGCTTATATCAATTTTTTTGTTAAGTATCCAGTTAGTTAAATCATATTTATCTTGTATTTGATTAGTATTATAAAATGGTTGTATTATTCTTTGTTTAAGTAATCTTGCACCACTTGCAGTTTTGGTCTCGTCTATACATGAAATCAAACTTCCTTCATAATCACCTGATAGGTTTTTGAGAATTTCAAGCGATTTTTGAGTAAAGTAATCAATCTCTAAAAAATCACTAATCCTTTCAGATTTAATTATAGAAAGAAAAGGCAATTTTCCACATTGAGTTAACTTTAAATAATTTAATAAAACACCTGCAGCAATTATTTCTCCTTTGCTAAACGAGCCAATGCCTTCTAATGAAACTATTGAATAATATGAGCAGATTTGATCAAAACATGATTGGTAATGGAATAGAGTAGAATCTTGTTTTTTTATTATAGGATGCCATTCTTCTATTATATAATCTAGACTCATATCTTCAGATATTAATATTTCTGAAAAATCCATCCTCAACAAAAAATTTGTTAATAGTTGTTTTTGATTTAAATTCTTATTTCCTCCAATTTGCCTTGATTTAAAACATCCAGTAGAAACATCTACCCATGCAATACAAATTGAATTATTTAAATTTGAAATAGCTCCTAAAAAATTATTATTTTTTCTTTTAAGTAAATTATCTTCAGTTAATGTACCTGGAGATATTATTCTCACAACCTCTCTTTTAAGAGGTCCTTTTTGCGAGCGGAGTTTTGCCTCTTCAGGAGTTTCTGTTTGCTCACAGATAGCAACATTAAAGCCTTTTTTAATTAATTTTGGTAAATAATTATCTGCTGAATGAAAAGGTACACCACACATAGGAATATCTTGACCATTTGATTTTCCTCTTTTAGTCAAAGCAATATCCAATACTTCTGAAGCGATTACTGCATCCTCAAAAAACAACTCATAAAAATCCCCCATCCTATAAAACAATAATGTATCTTTATGTTTGTTTTTAATATTTAAATATTGCTCCATCATTGGAGTATTTTCATTTTTCACGATTAAAGATTTCCTTAAAAATTTTATGAATTCATACTAATAATTGAATTATTTTTATCAAAATACAATTTATTAAGATCTTTTCAAAAATTTAAGCTATAGTTTAAAATTAAATATTTTAAGTTTTTGAGGAATAAATGTCTACTATCAATAACAAAGCTGATGTTAAATCAAATCTAGAAAAAGAAGCTTTAGAGTATCATAAAAAAGGTCGGCCTGGAAAATTGGAAGTTGCGCCAACTACACCATTGATTAGTTCTCACGATTTATCTTTAGCATACTCGCCTGGCGTGGCAACCCCATGTCTTGAAATCGAAAAAAAACCTGAAACTATTTATGATTATACTTCAAAGGGAAATATTGTTGCAGTTATTTCTAATGGTTCTGCAGTTTTAGGTCTTGGTAATATTGGAGCTGCCGCCTCAAAACCTGTTATGGAAGGGAAGTCTGTACTATTCAAAAAATTTGCTGACGTTGATGGAATTGATTTAGAGGTAGATACAGAAGATACAGAAAAATTCATTGATGCTGTTTCTTTACTCGAACCTAGCTTTGGAGGAATTAACTTAGAGGATATTAAAGCTCCCGATTGTTTCATAATTGAACAAAGATTAAGAGAAACAATGAATATTCCTGTTTTTCACGATGATCAGCACGGGACGGCAATTGTAACTGCAGCAGGCATAATAAATGCTCTTCATTTAACTAATAGAAAAATAGAAAACACTAAGTTTGTTGGTAATGGCGCTGGCGCTGCCTCAATTGCTTGTGTTGAACTCTTAAAAGCGATGGGAGCAAAAAACAATAATATTGTTTTAGTTGATAGAGATGGTGTATTATACAAAGGTAGACAAAGTAATATGAATCAATGGAAATCTGGTCATACCATTGATACTAAATCAAGAAATTTAGAAGATGCTCTAAAAAATGCTGATGTTTTTTTAGGATTATCGGTTCCTGGGTCGGTAACAAAAAAAATGATAAAAAGCATGGCTGAGAAACCAATAATATTTGCAATGGCTAATCCTATCCCTGAAATTATGCCCGAAGAGGTGAAAAGTGTTAGGTCTGATGCTATCATTGCTACAGGAAGATCAGATTACCCCAACCAGGTAAACAATGTATTAGGATTCCCATATATTTTTAGAGGTGCCCTAGATGTAAGAGCAACAACTATTAATGAAGAAATGAAGATTGCTGCTGCAAATGCTATAGCCAAATTGGCAAGAGAAGATGTGCCAGACGAAGTTAATGCAGCTTACCGTGGTGTCCAGCTTCATTATGGGAATGATTATATAATACCAGCTCCCTTTGACCCAAGATTGATTTCATCAGTTTCATCAGCTGTTGCTAAAGCAGCTATGGATAGTGGTGTAGCAAAAAGACCTATTAAAAACTTAGATGCCTATAAAAGGGAATTAGAAGGTAGAACCAATCCCATAGCTTCTATTTTAGAACCTATTAAAGCTAGAATAAAAGGGAAAAAACAAAGGGTTGTTTTTGCAGAAGGAGAAGAAGAAAAAACAATAAGAGCGGCTTTATCTTTTTTTAATTCTGGATTTGGAATACCAATATTAATTGGTAGAGAAAATCGTATTAGAGAAACTATGGAGAGGGTAAATTTAGAAGGACTTAATGAGCTAATTATACATAACGCTAGTCTTAGTGAAAATAATCAAAAATACATAGATAATTTATATAATATACTACATAGAGATGGACATTTAAGAAGAGACTGTCAAAGATTAATTAACCAAGATAGGAATGTATTTGCAGCCTCTATGGTATCTGCAGGAGATGCAGATGCTATGGTTACTGGAGTTACTAGACCATTTGGTAGATGCTTTAACGACATTACTAAAGTAATATCATCAAAGAATAATCAGAGTTTTTTATCTATGTCTATGATGGTGTCAAAAGAAAGAACTGTTTTTATCGGAGATGTAAATATTCACGACACTCCAAACGCTGAACAATTGGCTAATATAGCAACAGGTATTGCTAACACCGTTAAAGACCTTGGTTACAAACCTCGTGTAGCCCTATTATCATTTTCTAATTTTGGAAGCTTGTCCAGACCTAGTTCTAAAGATTTAAAAGAAGCAGTAAATATACTTAACAAAAAGAAGGTTGATTTCGAGTTTGATGGCGAGATGACACCTGAGGTTGCTCTAGATTACGATCTAATAAAAGATAACTATCCATTTTGCAGACTATCAGGACCAGCCAACGTTTTAATAATGCCAAGTCTTTTAGCTGCAAATATATCTTTTAAATTATTACAAAAACTAGGAGGAGGATCAATTTTAGGTCCCCTTATGATAGGTGGAGAAAAACCATTTCAAATTGTACAAATGGGCTCATCTGTATCAGATATTGTTAATTCAGCATCAATAGCTACATATAACGCAATTTTTTCAAAATAAACGAACTATTACAAAATTGATTTGAGCGAAATTTTAGAACGCGCTCCTACATATTTTATTATTTCTGACGCTGCTTTGTTTCCAAAATATCCACACTTTTGAATTGAGTATTTGTTAATAAGACCAAACAAAAATCCAGATGCAAATAAATCACCTGCACCAGTTGTATCAACTAGTTCTGCCACAGTAACTGGATCTACACGATATTCAAGTTTATTTTCAAAAACAACTGATCCCTTTGAGCCAAGCGTTATGGCTCCAACATTAACATTTTTTTTTATTTTATTTATACTTACTTCCAATTCTGATTCATATAAACTTTTAATTTCATCTTCATTTGCAAAGATAATATCAACATATTTATCGATTAAATTAAAAAAATCTTTTCTATGTCTATCAACGCAGAATAGATCTGATAAGCTTAAGGCAACTTTCTTATTAAGAGATTTTGCTAAATTGCAGCAGTAATATATTGCCTCTTTTGCATCAGGTTGATCAAATAAATATCCTTCAATATAAATCATTTTACTATTAATAATTAATTGTTTGTCAAAAGAATTGATATTGAATTTATTACTTGCTCCTAAAAAAGTATTCATGCTTCTCTCTGCATCAGGAGTAATTAAAACAATACTTTTAGAAGTTTTTTCTGACAATGAGAAATCTTTTTCTTGAAAAAATACACCAGAATGATTTAGATCCTTCGAAAACAAATTCCCGAATTTATCTTTACCAATTTGACCTATAAAGGAACAATTGCCTCCAAATGATTTGAATCCTACAGCAGTATTAGCTGCACTACCACCTGAGGTAATTACCGGGTTTTGAACATATTTTAAAATTTTATCAGCTGATATTTCGTCAACAAGCTGCATAGAGCCCTTAGGTATTTCAAGCTTATAAAGCGTCTCATTACTTATTTTAGATAAAATATCTACTATTGCGTTACCTATGAAACAAATTTCAACTTTAGAATTTCTCATTTAATCCTCAAAATGATTTTTTAAATAGACTTCTTTATTAACAATATTTAAGAATATGATTTATGAAGTCTACTCTTAATAAAATTATCTTTAGTTTTTGTATAGTTATTTCTATAACTTCCTGTCACAACTTTGAACACCAAAAAATTGTTGTTCAAAAAATTAATAAAAGTTCAAATGAAGAGTTATTTGATAATAAAGATGAAAGCTCAAAATTTACTATTAAAAAATCCATGAACAATAGTGAAATGGCTCCAATAGATATACCTAAGCAAACAGAAATAGTTAAAAAATTAGCTTTACAAAAAAAAGTAAAAATACCAAATGACAATAATTTCAGCTTAAACAAGTTCGTAAATTGGAATGAAGAGAAACTCATCAAAAAACTTGGTAATAGTCATTTTATAAAAGAAGAAGGAAAATTAAAAAATTACCAATATCATTTAAAAGAATGTTTCTTAGATATATTTCTACTAAAAAAAAATAATGTTTATTCCGTAAGTTATATAGAGACAAGACCTACAAATTTAAACGGGAAAATTAATATTAAGGCATGTTTTGAAGAAATAAAACAAAAATTGAATTAATCTTTTTATCCGCCATTTTCTAGGACATCTGAGAGAGAATATAATCCTGGCTCTGCATTAGCAGCCCAATAAGATGCACGCAATGCCCCAGAAGCAAAAATTGACCTATCAGTAGCTTTATGTGCCAATTCTATTCTCTCACCTGAATTGCAAAATAATACTGAGTGTTCTCCAACAACGTCACCACCCCTTAAAACTGCAAAGCCTATTTCATCTGCTTTTCGTTTTCCAACTAATCCATCACGTGAAACAGATTTAACTTTTGATAATTCTTGATGCCTTGCATCTGCAGCTGATTTTCCAAGTAATAATGCTGTTCCTGAAGGAGAGTCAATTTTTTGTTTGTGATGCATTTCTAAAACTTCAATATCCCAATCAAATCCAAGTGTTTTTGAAGCATTTGAAACTAATTTAGATAATAAAGTTACACCTATTGAAAAATTTGCTGAATAAACAATAGGTATTTTTTTTGATAAAAATAGTAATTCCTTTTCTTGATCATCACTTAAACCAGTCGTTCCAATTACTATTGACATGTCGTTGTTGTAACATTCTTTTGCATGAAACATTGTTGCATCTGGAGCAGTGAAATCGATTAAAACATGTGAGCTTTTAAACATTGACAAAGGCTCGGCATTGACTTCCTTATTAATTTTATTTTTACCAACTAACAAACCAATATCAATGCCTACTTCAACTTCATTAGGTAAACATGTTGCCGATGCAATTTCATATTTAGGGTTTTCTAATATAAGACTTATAAGAGTTTTACCCATTCTGCCATTACAGCCGGGAATAGAAATAGATATTTTATTCATTGTAATCTCTTGTATTATTTCGATAATTAAATATACACAGATTTTAAATTACTGGATTATTTTTTTAAATCTACTTGTTTTAGGACTAATTTTTTCTATTCCTAAATCCTTTATTTGGTTAAATAATTCTTCCTGTTTTCTAGAAAGACCAACTGGCGTTTCAACATTAATTTGTACATATTGATCACCTCTAGTTCCACCGCGCAATGCAGGCATACCTTTTCCTTTCATTCGTAAGCGTGTACCACTTTGTGTTCCAGCACTTAAATTCATTTTTGCTTTAGACCCGTCAATACATGGAACTTGAATGGAATTACCTAAAACAGCGTCAATAAAGTTGACTGGTACCTCAATGAAAGTATCTTTTCCATCTCTTTGAAAAAGAGAATGATCTTTTATATCAATAAAAATATACAAATCACCGGCTGATGATCCTCTTGGACCAGCTTCCCCTTCACCAGAAAGGCGAATGCGAGTTCCATTATCTACACCGGCTGGGACATTTACTGATAGCTTCTTATTTTTATTAACTCTCCCCTGACCTTTACATGATCTGCATGGATCACCAATGATTTCTCCAGCACCAGAGCAGGCAGCACAAGTCCTTTCTATTGTAAAAAATCCTTGTTGAGCTCTTACTTTTCCATAACCACCACATTGACCACATTGTTTTGGTTGTGAACCTTTATTAGCTCCAGTTCCATTACATGATTCACATTTTCCTGGAACTGTTAAAGAAATTTCAACTTGATCCCCAGCAAAAGCTTGTTCTAGAGAAATGGACAAATCATACCTTAAATCTGAACCAGTAGAGGTGGATCTTCTTCTTGAGTCCCCACCCATACCAAACATATCTTCAAAAATATCTGAAAAACCGCTAGTTCCAAAACCCGAAAATCCTCCACCTGGACTTCCCCCTCCACCTTGAGAGAATGCGGCATGTCCATACTGATCATAGGCAGCTTTTTTTTGGGGATCTTTTAAGATCTCATAAGATTCTGATATTTCTTTGAATTTTTCTTCTGCTTTTTTATCACCAGGATTTCTATCAGGGTGATACTTCATAGCTAATTTACGATAAGATGATTTTATTTCACTATCCGATGCAGATTTAGATAAACCAAGTATCTCGTAATAATCACGTGCCATAAAAAAGCCTTTAGTTTATCTTTAATCTATTTACGAAGCATCTTTCTTTTCTTCATTATCTTTTACTTCTTCGAAATCAGCATCCACAACATCTTCTTTACTTTCACCACTATCATCGGCATTATCTGTACTCTCAGCATTATTTGCTTCATTTGCTTTATAAGCAGCTTCTCCCATCTTCATCATAACGGCTGATAAAGACGACGTTTTTTCTTTTATTATTGAAATATCTTCACCTTCTAAAGCTGTTTTTAGTTCAGCAATAGCATCTTCTACCTCTTTCTTTGCATTATCATCAGCCTTATCACCTAAATCGGATAGTGATTTTTCAGCTCCATGTATCATTGACTCGGCTTGATTTCTGGCATCGATGGCTTCTCTTTTTTCTTTGTCAGCTTCAGCATTATCTTCAGCTTCTTTTACCATTCTTTCAATTTCATTATCGTCAAGCCCACCAGATGCTTGTATTGTAATGTTATGAGCTTTTCCAGTAGCTTTATCTTGAGCGCTTACGTTAACAATACCATTTGCGTCAATATCAAATGTTACTTCTATTTGGGGCACTCCTCTTGGAGCAGGAGCAATACCCTCTAAGTTAAATTCGCCCAAAGATTTATTATCTGAAGCCATCTCTCTTTCACCCTGAGAAACTCTAATTGTGACAGCGGCTTGATTATCCTCAGCGGTAGAAAAAATTTGAGATTTTTTTGAAGGAATTGTTGTGTTTCTATCGATTAACCTTGTAAACACACCTCCTAATGTTTCAATCCCTAATGATAATGGAGTCACATCTAATAAAAGTACGTCTTTTACATCTCCCATCAAAACTCCGCCTTGGATTGCAGCACCTGAAGCAACAACTTCGTCAGGGTTTACACCTCTATGAGGTTCTGTCTTAAAAAATGAGGTTACGGCTTCAACTATTTTTGGCATTCTAGTCATTCCACCGACAAGAATAACCTCGTCAATATCACTTGCGTTAACTCCGGCATCCTTCAAGGCAGCTTTACACGGTTTTATGCTTTTGGTAACAAGATCATCTACAATACTTTCAAATTGTGATCTTGTTAATTTTACATTAAGATGTTTTGGTCCACTTGCATCAGCTGTTACAAAAGGGAGATTAATATCAGTTTGAGCTGCACTAGAAAGTTCTATTTTGGCTTTTTCAGCGGCCTCTTTCATTCTTTGAAGAGCTAATTTATCAGTTCTTAAGTCAATACCATTTTCTTTTTTGAATTGTTCAGCTATGTAATCTATAATTCTTTGATCAAAATCTTCCCCGCCTAGAAATGTGTCACCATTTGTTGATTTTACTTCAAAAACACCATCTCCAACTTCTAGAATTGATACGTCAAATGTTCCACCACCTAAATCATAAACTGCAATTGTACCACTCTCTTTCTTGTCAAGTCCATAAGCTAGAGCAGCAGCAGTTGGTTCATTTATAATTCTGAGAACCTCTAATCCAGCAATTTTCCCAGCATCTTTTGTTGCTTGTCTTTGTGCATCATTGAAGTAAGCAGGCACTGTAATTACGGCTTTTTCAACTTTTTCTCCAAGAAATGCTTCAGCATCTTCCTTTAATTTTCGTAAGATAAAGCTAGAAACCTCAGAAGGTGCGTAGTCTTGCCCGTTGGCTTGAACCCATGCATCCCCATTTTTGGCAGATATAATTTTATATGGAACTAATTCAGAAAATTTTTTGGAATACTCGTCATCATGTCTTCGACCTATCAACCTTTTAATGGCAAATAAAGTGTTTTCAGGATTTGTTACTGCCTGTCTTTTTGCAGGTTGTCCAACTAAACGTTCATCATCTGTAATTCCAACCATAGATGGTGTTGTTCTAGCACCTTCACTGTTTTCAATAATTTTAGGTGATTTACCATCCATAACAGATACACATGAATTTGTTGTACCTAAATCGATACCTATAACTTTTGCCATTAATGCGCTCCCTAAATACAGAATAATTCTTATGAATTTATTTCTAAAATAATACTAAAATGTTATATGGGTTAAGTTGTTGAATTTACAAGATTATAAATAAAAATTATTTGTGTTAATTTTTTTTATTCTTTTGTTCTATAGTTTCTTCTTCAGGTTTCTTTGATATTCCTACCATTGCTGGCCTAACTAATCTGTCATGTAAAAGATATCCTTTTTGTGATACTTCAACCACAAATCCTGGATCCTTTTCATTTGTTGGAACTTCAAACATAGCTTGGTGAAGGTTATAATCAAATTTCTCACCTAGTGGATTAATTTGTTTTAAACTATGTTTTTCAAAGGTGTTTAAAATTTCCTTTTCAACAATTTCTAAACCAATGACTAAATTTTTTATTGGCTCAGATAGCTGTGAATTGTCATCGGGAACTGCCTCTAAAGCTCTTTGAAGATTATCAACTGATGAGACTAAGTCTCTTATAAAAGAAATGTGACTATATTTTTTTGCGTCGGCAATCTCCTTAATAGTTCTTTTCCTTAAATTCTCACTTTCAGCTAAACTTCTTAAGAGTTGATCTTTAAGTTCATTTATTTGTTTATTTTGATTTTCAACTGTTTGTTCAATTGAAATATCTTCATCTAAGTTTTCATCTACATTAACTTCTTCATTATTTGTATTTGGGTCAATTTTAATGTTTTCTTCCAAAGATTTTTCATCTTTATTATCTGTTTTTGGTGTCAGCTTATTTTTAGACAATTTCAGACTCCGACTATTTAACAATTAATTATCACATAATGAATATTAGGTTGATTTACAAGAGTTAAAAAATTATAAAGCTAGAATAAAATTTATATAAATTTTATATAAATTATGAATAAATTTAACTAGATATAAGTGCTTATGTTTAAACGACCTTCAAATAGAAATTTCAACGAATTAAGAAATATATCACTTGATGCAAATTTTTCTCCTTATGCTGAGGGATCATGCTTTGCAAAATTTGGAAAAACTCATGTTTTGTGTACTGCATCAGTTGAAAGCAAATTACCACTATGGTTGAGAAATTCTGGTAAAGGTTGGATTACTGCTGAGTATGGAATGCTCCCAAGATCCACTCATTCTAGAATGGATAGAGAAGTGACAAAAGGAAAGCCTTCAGGGAGGACTCAAGAAATTCAAAGACTAATTGGAAGATCCCTCAGATCAGTTGTTGATTTAGAAAAATTGACTGAATTTCAGATAAAGATAGACTGTGATGTAATACAAGCCGATGGAGGTACAAGAACTGCATCTATAACCGGCGCATGGGTAGCCCTTTATCAAGCGATTAACTTTTTACTCAAGTCAGGAAAATTATTAGAAAACCCAGTGATAGATCAAGTTGCAGCTATATCCTGCGGTATTTGTGAAAATCAAGAATTAATTGATTTGGACTATGAGGAAGATTCAAGCGCAGAAACTGACGGAAATTTTGTAATGACTTTAAATAATGGAATTGTTGAGATACAGACAACTGCTGAGGAAAAACCATTCAATAAAGAACAATTTCAAAAACTTTTAAATCTGGCAGAAATAGGTACAAAAAATATATTTAGAATTCAAAGAAATGCTCTAGGTTTAAATTAAAATTTATGAAAAAACACATATTTAACGATAATAAGTTAGTAATTGCTAGTCATAATGAAGGCAAGGTTGAAGAAATTAAAATTATGTTGAAACCTCTACAAGTTGAGGTTTTGTCTGCAAATGATTTCAATTTAAAAGAGCCCGTTGAAGATGGTAATACATTTGAAAAGAACGCTTTAATTAAATCATCTTATGTGTGTAAAAAAACAGGAATTCCAAGTTTGTCAGATGATAGTGGAATTTGCTTTTGTGATCTAAACAATGAGCCAGGTGTTTATTCTGCTAGATGGGCAGGACAAGAAAAAAATTTTAATCTTGCGATGTCTAAAATCAATTACTCAATCAATAACGTAGAAACACCAAGTTATGATTGTTTCTTTGTGTGTGCTTTGTCCCTAAGTTGGCCTAATGGAGATAACGTAATCGTAACCGGAAAAATTAATGGTAAATTTTCGTGGCCACCTAAAGGTAATTTTGGTTTCGGTTATGATCCAATCTTTAAACCACTGGGATATGATGATACATTTGGTGAAATGGATCCAGAATTTAAACATAGTATAAGTCACAGAGCTTTAGCATTTAAAAAGTTAAAAAGTTTGTGTTTTCCTAGTTTAGAAAATTGAACAAATATAATCAAAATTTATTGAGTCTTTACATTCACTGGCCTTATTGTGAGTCAAAATGTCCCTATTGTGATTTTAACTCCCATGTGAACGAAAAAATTAATGAAATCGAATGGATCAAATCATATAAAAATCAATTATTAGCTATGAAAGAAGAATTAATTCAAAACAATATAAATTTTAGACATCTAGATACACTTTTTTTTGGTGGAGGCACTCCTTCATTAATGCCATTAAAAATAGTAGAGAATATTATAGATATATCCAAAAAAATATTTGGTTTTAAAAAAAATATTGAAATAACACTTGAGGCAAATCCAAGTTCGTACGAAAATAAAAAATTTATTAAATTTAAACAAATTGGTATAAACAGGATATCGATTGGTGCACAATCTCTAAATAACAAATATTTAAAGTTTTTAGGAAGATTACACAATATTAAAGATGTCAAAATTGCATTAAATGATGCATCCGAAATATTTGACAATGTTTCCGTTGATTTAATATATGCTTTTCATGGTCAAAAGATACATGATTGGACAAGTGAATTAGAAAGTTTTCTAAATAGTTCTAATTTACAACATCTCTCTTTATATCAATTAACAATTGAAGAAGGGACAAAGTTTTTCAAAGATCACAAAAATGGTATTATTAAATTAATAGATAATGACAAAGCTGCTGAATTTTATAATATTTCTAACAAAGTACTTAGTGAATTTAAATTTAGCAAATATGAAGTTTCAAACTATGCAAAAAAAGGTTTTAAATGTAAACATAATTTAAATTATTGGAAATCTGGAAATTGGATTGGCGTAGGGCCAGGTGCATATGGTAGATTGTGGTCATCAAATAAACATAGAAATAGAATTGAATATCAAAATTACAAGAATCCCAAAACTTGGTTATCTAAAAATTTGTTGCAACCAAAATTTGAGAAAATTACAAAATTAAACACTAAGGTTTCCGACATTGATACACTTACAATGGGATTAAGACTATATGAAGGTTTAGAAATTTCCAAGATAAATAACTTATCAGTAATAAATTTTAAGTCTCTTTGTGAATTACAAAAAAAAAACATAGTTACATTCAAAGACGACACCTTAAAAATTAACAAGAAACATATGATAAAACTAAATAGTATTTTAGATTATTTAATTAATTATTAAACTTACTGCACTTTTTAATGTTGGTTAATTTTCCTAAATTCTCAATTTGCATTACTTGAACAGGTTTTTTGACATAACCGTTATCATCAAAAATTAATCCTGTTACTGGACCCTCAACATTATTTAAATGTTTAAGATTTTTTTTCAAATTTTTGATGTAATTTATACCTATGACACCAGCATCAAAACCCGCATTAGAAAAATAATCATTAGCACCTCCCCATGTATCTTTCCAAAAAAATTTGAAATGTGCATTATTCTTACTTAATATTAAAGGAAACCAAGATTTTTCTAATGATGGTTCATTTTTGATTTCTTCATTATTAAATGTTTCAGTACCCAAAATTTTCACAAATCTTGAGTCTACGTTAAAGAAAGCTAATAAAGGGGCTATTTCTAAAATTAACTCTTTTCTTCCTGCAATAAGGATTGTGTCAAATTTTGTGTGTGTTTCTTCAGTTTCAGAATACTGCAAAAATCTTCTCAAAGTTGAGTAAAGATTCTTTTTATTATTTAAATCTTCATTTGAAAGAAAAAGTGCGCTGTGATAATTTTTTTTATTTTCTGAAATCAAATCTATTGATCGTCCAGAAATGATTTTCCCATACAGGTTATCTGGAGCTATAATGCCAAATTTACTATATCCCTGCATTAAGGCACATGAAATTACACTCTGGACCTGTTCTTCTGGAGAGAATCCCAAGGACCATACATTACTCTCCACCATTGCTATGTCATTTGAAAAAGTCAGTATTGGTATATTATTCTTTTTTGCAAATGGCTTAATTCTTAATAATACTTCTCTTGTAAATGGGCCAATTATAAATTTGGGGTCAAGCTCATTAAATAAACTTGATATAAGCTCTAGATCAACACCTTTTCCAGTATCAAAATAAATTAACTTTATTTTACTGTTACCATAATTAAACATACTTAAATCAAGTGATTTTCTTATTTTATTTCCAAAACTTGAATACTTCCCTGTTAAAGGTAGAAAAACTAAAATATTTTGATAATTTATAGTCTTATTTGTTTCAAACATATACCTATTCAAAGTAGAAATATTTTCGTTGTTTTTTAAGTTCAATTCAGTGTCACTTAAGCTTAAATTTTTTTTAAACATTTTCTGAACAACTGATAATGCTAGCTTGGTTTTTTCTTCTTCAATATTTTTAGAAACATTTCTACCTTGAAGTAACCTCTCATTTCTAAATTCAAAGATAATATTATTATTTTTTGTCTCTTTTGGTTTAATTTTGTTGTTTTTTAATACTGTTTTTTTTAATACTGAATTTTTCAATATTTTTCTCTGCAAATTGTTTTTATTAACTAATAGTGGTTTTGTTTGTTTTGCTTTATTATTATTATTAATAATCAATTTAGTATTATCGTTTTTACATCCATTCATCATTAATAATATACAAGAAATTATAATAAGATTATGTTTAATATTATTAAAATACATCAAAGCTCGCTAGATTATTTTAAATTAATTTAAGGTAATATATTGAAAAAAGTAAGTAAAGAAGATCTAAAACAATGTCATAATGTAAGTGGGTGTTTATATTTAATCGCAACTCCTATAGGCAATTTTGATGATATAAGCTTAAGGGCTATTAAACTATTACAATCTGTAGAAATTTTACTTTGCGAAGATACTAGAAAAACAAAAAAGTTACTTTTACATCTTAATATTAAACGTAAAAACCTTATTTCGTATAATGATAAAAATGCCTCGAATAAAAGGCCATATATTATTAGTAAACTCCTTTCAAAAGCCAATATTGGAATAGTAAGTGATGCAGGTACACCATTAATATCTGATCCTGGCTATAAACTTGTCAAAGAGTGCCATTTAAATAATATTAAAGTAACTCACGCGCCAGGTCCTTCTTCTGTTATTAATGGATTGTTATTATCTGGCCTTCCAACAAATCAATTTTATTTTGGTGGATTTATATCCTCAAAAGAAAATGTGAAAAAAAAACAATTTGAAGCTACTAAGACATATATGATGACTGGAGTATGGTTTGATACATGTTTAAGAATTAATAATACACTTACAGTGATGCAAGAAGTATTTGGAAACAGAAAAATTTCAATTGCTAGAGAGCTAACAAAAACCTATGAAGAAATTATTACTGAAGATTTAAATGATATTATAAAAATTTTAGATAAAAGGCAGCAAAATAATAACACCCTAAAAGGGGAAGTTGTATTGATAGTAGATGGTTATGCGAATAAAGAATTTAGCATTAAGAAATTAAGTGAGATTATCAAAAAAAAACTAAAAAAACTATCGCTTCGTGACGCTGTTGATGAAATTGTGATAGAAACTAAACTACCACGAAGACTAGTTTATAATGAAGCAGTAAAAATAAGAAATGATATGTATACTTAAAATTAACAATGACAATTTTTAATTTTAATTTATTCTTCTTTATTAAGAAAGGATTAGTTATGAGAAATTTATTATTTATATCAGTTATTATTTTATTATTGCAATCATGTGCCCCAATGGTTGGTACTGTTGGAATGGTTTCTTTAGGGGCGGCATCTAAACAAAAAGGTTTAGGAACATCAATAAACGATAACTTAATAAAAACAAAGATATCTAATTTGATTTACAAATATAATAAGGATTTAATAGCTGACACAAAAATTTTTGTTAATAATGGTTCAGTTTTATTTACAGGGAAATTAATTAATCCAAATGATAAGATTGAGTTTACGAAGTTAGCTTGGAATATAAGAGGAGTTACAGAAGTTAATAATGAAATTCAAGTAACTGATACAAGTTCTATAAAAAATATTGCTAGAGATATAGCCTCTTTAGGTGAAATAAGAGCACGGATAATGTCAGATAAATCAATTAATAGTATTAATTTTTCAATAGATGTAGTTAATGACATTGCTTATATTAGCGGTGTTGCCACTAATGAATTTGAGATGAATCTTGTTAAAAATCACGCTTCAAGTGCGAGATTTGTTAAAGAAGTTTATAATTACATTATACTCGATAAAGACACAAGATGACACGTAATCTTAATATAGCTTTCTTAATGGACCCCTTGGAAACATTGGATCTTAAAGGTGATACAACTTTTGCTCTTGCTTTAGAAGCACAAAAACGAAATCATCATATAAGTTTTTTTAAACCTGAGGATCTTATGTTAAGTAATAATGATGTTTTAGCACATATCTGCAAATTAGAGTTATATTCATCTAATAATTTAATGGATTTCAAATATCACGATTATTTTACAAAACCATTATCTAAATATGATGTAATAATGATGCGACAGGATCCTCCCTTTAATATGGCTTATATAAGTGCGACTCATATACTCGAAAAACTTCCAACCTCAACATTAGTAGTGAATAATCCTTTTGAGGTTAGAAATTCACCAGAAAAAATTTTTGTTACAAATTTCACACATTTAATGCCAAAAACATTAATAAGTCGTAATATCGAGGCTATTAAAGAATTTAGAAGAAAGTTCAAAGACATTATTATAAAACCATTATATGGAAATGGTGGACATGGGATATTTCACATTCTTCCAGAAGATGAAAATTTAAACTCAATTTTAGAGATGTTTTTTAGTCAAAATAAGGAACCTTTAATGATACAGGAATATTTAAAAGATGTTAGAAACGGAGATAAAAGAATTATTTTGTTGAATGGAAAAGCAGTTGGTGCAGTAAATAGAATTCCAAAATTAGGTGAAAGCAGATCTAACATGCATGTTGGAGGAAGACCTAAAAAAACAGAATTGACTGAAAGAGACAAATTTATATGTAGTGAAATTTCACATTCTTTAGTAAAAAGAGGACTTTATTTTGTAGGAATAGATATTATTGGTGACTACATTACTGAAATAAACGTAACTTCTCCAACTGGAATAAGAGAGATAAAAAACTTGGACTCAATAGCAATTGAAGAAATGTTTTGGGATTTCATCGAGCACAAATTAGATATATAAGAATTAACCTATCATTCTTCCTAAATTTGCTCCAGCTAAAAGATGAACATGAAAATGAGGTACATCTTGATTACCATTAGTACCTGAGTTTGTAATAATTCGAAAACCTTCTTCTTCGACTTTAAAATGCTCAATAACCTCATTAACCAGCTTCCAAAATTTTTCATATTCTTTAATGGAAGCATTTTTTGTGAAGTCATAAAAATTGATGTAAGGGTTTTTTGGAATAACTAATATGTGAATTGATGCTTGAGGGTTAATATCAGAAAATGCTAAAGCTGACTCGTTTTCTAATATTTTGTTGCAGGGAATTTCAGATCTTAATATCTTAGCAAATATGTTATCTGTATCATATAAGTTATTCATTTTAAGCCTCTATTCCTTTTTTCTTCAAACCCTGATGTTGATTTTCTAGAAGACAACTCGTTCCATATTTCCTCAGGTGTAATACTCAAATATACCCAACCAGCTAAGATATGATAGATTAAATCCGCTGATTCTTTTATTGCGCCTTGTTTATTTTTTTTGATAAGATCTATAATTAGTTCTGATGATTCTTCACCAATTTTTTTAGCTAACAGTTCAGGATTTTTAATTAAAAAAGATGTATATGATTCTTTTTCTCTAGTTTTTTTTCTTTGTTTTAAAACAGTAAATAATTCTTTTAAAATTTGTTCATTCATTTTAATTTTCACAACCTCTTACCAGTATGCCATTTTCAAACATTTCTTTTTTTACTGAATGTATTGTATGAATGCCATAATGAAAAATTGATGCGGCTAGAACTGCTGACGCGCTAGCTTTCAATACAACTTCAACCATATCTTTTGGACTTCCAGCTCCACCTGATGCAATCACAGGAACAGAAACATTTTCAGAAATTAATTTTGTAAGTTTTAAATTATAACCTTTTTTAGTTCCATCTGATTTCATTGATGTTAATAAGATTTCACCAGCTCCATTTTTTTCACCCTGTTTTGCCCATTTAAGTACATCTAAATTTGTTTTTTTTCTTCCTCCATGAGTTGTAACCTCATATCCACTAGGCATATTTATATTTTCTATTGCATCTATAGCTAAAACAACACACTGATTTCCATATTTATCTGAAGATTGTTTAATCAACTTTGGGTTATAAACTGCAGATGAATTAATTGATACTTTGTCTGCTCCAGAATTTAATAGGTCCCTAAAATCAGAGAGATCGTTTACACCTCCTCCAACTGTAAGTGGAACAAAACAAGACTCAGCGGTTTTAGAAATTACATTTAACATAGCTCTTCTTTTTTCATGAGAAGCAGAAATATCTAAAAAACAAATTTCATCCGCACCCATTTTACTATAATGCTTTGCTTGTTCTGCTGGATCACCAGCATCCTTTAAGTTAATAAAATTTATCCCTTTAACTGTCCTACCATTGTGTACATCTAGACATGCTATTACTCTTGTAGAGAGCATTAAATTTTTACCTCTTTTATTTTTTGTAAGGCATCAGAAAATGTAAACTTCTTATCATATAGTGCCCGTCCAACTATAACTCCTTGAACACCATTTGAAAACTCTTTGGCTAATTTTGCAATATCATCTAATGATGATACACCCCCTGAAGCAATAACAGAATGCGGAATTGATTTGGCAAAATTAACTGTTTGTTCTAAACTTACACCTTTTAAACTACCATCTTTAGTGATATCAGTATATATAACAGAACTAACAATAGAAGAATTTAGATTTTTAATTAAGTTTACAGCAGTTATATCAGACTGTTTTTTCCAACCATGAGAAGCAATCTTTCCACTTCTAACATCTGCACCCACAACTATTTTCTTT
>CACJFI010000003.1 GCA_902592615.1 uncultured SAR116 cluster alpha proteobacterium
AGCTTGATTGGAAAAATGTTGCTTTATCTCTAAACGAAGAAGCTTTTGTTGATCTCCGTGTCAATATGCTAAAAAATAAAACTAGAGATGATGTCTTGAATTCATTAAAAAAAATTAATGTACCATGCAAAATTTGTAAATATTCCCCAGTAGGCATAAGGCTTCTCAAACGATTTCCCATCAATGGAAATAAACTCTTTAAGTCTGGTAATATAGAAATTCAAGGAGAGGCATCCCAATTGTCAGCATTGATACTATGTGCAAAACCAGGAATGCAAGTTGCTGACATATGCGCAGGCGCTGGTGGTAAATCTCTTATGTTGGCAGATATAATGGAAAATAAAGGAAGAATTTTATCTTTAGATATAAATCAAAAAAGATTAAAACAAGCAAGTTTACGTTTTAAGAGAGCAGGTGTTCATAATGTTGAAACACGTTTGGTTGATATAAACTGGAGTACAAAGGGTCTAGAAAAAAAATTTGACTTAGTTCTTATTGATGCTCCATGCTCTGGTATTGGAACATGGTCAAGAAGTCCTGACTCAAGATTTTACTTCAATAAAAAAAAGTTAGCAGAATTAATAAATATTCAATCTGAGTTATTATCAAAAGGATCAATTATGGTTGCTCCAGGAGGTAGATTAGCATATATAACTTGCTCAATTTTACCTGAAGAGGGAGTTGATCAAATTGAAAAATTTAAAAAATTAGGTAATAGTGATTTTTCTGAAATTGATTTGATTAATATGTGGAATGATAATTTATCTTTAACTAATACTTTTCAATATCCATTTGATGATGGTAAAAAAAGTATAACTATTAACCCTGCTATTCACAAAATGGATGGTTTTTTTATCTCAATGTTTCAAAGAAAAAGATAGAATAGTCAATTTATTAAAAGAAAGTTACTTTATGGAAAACGAATTTGTTTTAATTATTGATTTTGGTAGTCAAGTCACCCAATTAATTGCAAGACGATTAAGAGAGTTAAAGGTTTATTGTGAAATACATCCGTTTAATAAGGTTAATGATGAATTTTTGAAAAAAATCAATCCAAAAGCAATTATTCTTTCTGGAGGACCAGCAAGTGTTTTAAATAAAAGAGCACCTAAGCCACCTTTAAATATTTATGATTTAGAAGTTCCTATTTTAGGAATTTGTTATGGACAACAGATTATGATGCAAATGTTAGGTGGATCAGTTGTTTCTGGGTCTGGAACATCAGAATTTGGAAAATCTTATGTAAAATTAAACAACAAAAGTAAAAACATTAAACTTCTTGAAGGTTTATTTTTAAATAAAGGAAAAGAAGAAGTATGGATGTCTCACGGTGACCACGTAGCAACAATACCTAAAGATTTTGAAGTATATGGTGTTTCTGAAAACGCACCTTTTGCAATAATTGGGAATGAAAAAAAACATTTTTATGGAGTTCAGTTCCACCCAGAAGTTTTTCATACATTAAATGGGAAAGTATTAATCAAGAATTTTCTTAAATTATCAAATTTTTCATTCAATTGGAGTATGCAATATTATCTTCAACAATCTATAGAAGAAATAAAAAAGAAGGTAGGAAATAAAAAAGTAATTTGTGCACTTTCAGGTGGTGTAGATAGCTCAGTAACTGCAATTCTTATAAATAAGGCCATTGGTAATCAATTAACATGTATTTATGTAAATAATGGTTTGATGAGAAAAAATGAAAGCAAAGAGGTTTTAAAGTTATACAGAGAACACTATAAACTAAATTTAATAGAGGCAAATGAAAAGAATCTTTTCTTATCAAAATTAAAGGGAATAAAAGATCCTGAAAAAAAGCGGAAAATAATTGGTAAGTTATTTATTCAGGTATTTGAAAAACATGCTTTAGAAATTGGTGATGTTAGCTTTCTTGCTCAGGGAACTCTGTACCCTGATGTTATAGAAAGTGTAAGTTTTTCTGGGGGTCCATCAGTAACTATAAAATCACATCATAATGTCGGAGGGTTACCAAAAAAAATGAATCTAAATTTAATTGAACCTCTCAGAGACTTATTCAAAGACGAAGTCAGGCTTTTGGGAAAAGAACTTGGTATACCAAATGATTTTATAGATAGACATCCTTTTCCTGGGCCAGGCTTAGCAATAAGATGTCCAGGTGAAATTACAGATGAAAAATTAAATATATTAAGAAATGCAGATTCAATTTATATTCAACAGATAAAAAAACATGGACTATACAACAAAATTTGGCAAGCATTTACAGTTATTTTACCAGTTAAAACAGTTGGGGTAATGGGTGACGCAAGAACATATGATTACGTATGTGCATTAAGGGCTGTTACATCATTAGATGGTATGACTGCAGATTACTATCCATTTACACATGAGTTTTTAAGTGAAACCGCAACAGCCATAATTAATAACGTCAGAGGTATCAATAGAGTTACTTATGATATAACTTCAAAACCCCCTGGAACCATTGAGTGGGAATAGGTCGTTATAAAAAAGCCAATAAAATCAATAACTTAATTTGATGGCAAAAGTTTTTTTATAAAAAAATATCATTTAAAATCAGTAACTTAACTTTTTTAGTTTCCAAGTAAGTTTCCAAGTAAATGTACTATTGTATACAACAGTCTATTTAAAAAAATATCTATATCTATCAATTGGTTTTATAAATTTTGTTGTTTCCAACTACTTGGAAACTACTCAGCAACTAAATTAACAAAATTTTATTTTTAGCAAATATAAAATAGGTGCCATATTAGAAGTATGAGAGTCAGAACTAAGGATTGTTTTAAATGTCATGAACCCAAAGAAGTTCTTTCGGTGTAGATACGAATAACCAAAGGATTAGGTGTTTCTTTGTGGGCAGTGTCTGCAAAAGGTCAAAATTGCATTTGTTGAGTCTTATCAATACGGTGGAACTTGGAAGAGTAAGAAGAAATAAACTATTTTACTCTGTGCAGCAGTTTACTGACTCACTACAACATCCATCACTGCAACAACTACTACTACACTCACCAGCATTGCAACCATCACTACAACAACCATCTGCACAGCAAGTATCTTTGCAACAAGTATCTATTTTATCTGACAATTCATTCATTAGATAATTTTCATAATTATAGTTATGACTATAAAGTTATATTATATAGGGGTAATTATAAATTATAAAGTTTTAATTTACATCCTATAATTCTTTTGATGTTTTCAATCTGACTGATAAATCTAATTCTTACAGTTCTTATATATCTAATACAGTTATAACAAATAGAAACCCATTCTTTATGATGTCCATATTTACATGTCCATAGAGTTTTGAATGGGTAATCACATTGTCTGCAAAAATAACTCGTTTTTAAATACTTATACCCTAATTTTCTAATCATTAATCATAATATATAAATGCATCAAGTATAAATTCAAAAACACCTCCTTAAAACTCGTAAGATTTAATTTGAACTTCCCTTATTCTCTAATAAAATCAGTTAAAGACGTAAAAAAATTATACATTAAAATGGATATTAAAATGATTGGAATTACTGTAACTGTCAAACTACAAAACAAACTAGCGAAAAACTCTATTATGTTGAGTTTAAAAAGTATTTCTGAACATTTGTTTTCTGAAAATGGTGGATTGTTATTACGAAGTTTTACACATATATCGGATACTCAAGTTGACTTATTTCATGTTTGGAAAGATAGAACATTTCAAGAAAAAGCAAGAAAATCATTTTCCACACAATTTTGGAAAGACATTAAAGATATGGGTGGAATTGTCTCATTTTCAGAAGGTGAATGTGAACTTGAATTGTCAAACTTTATAAAATTTTCTGATGCTAAATTTAAATAAAGTTACTAAAAGGTTACTAAGTAAAAATAATATATAATAAAAATAATATGTTATATAGATTGGACGATTGAGTGGGAATAATTTAAATACTGTTATTTATTGAATTCATTTAATTTAAAAAAATGATTTTTGATATTTATTTACTTTGCTAATTTGAAAGTTGCATAAAATTTCAAACATTATACTCTATTTATAATTTAAACTATTTTGCTTTTTAATGTGTTTTAAGTCAAATTGATATGAGATTTTGGAATTATAAATCTGAAGAATTTTATAATCTGTATTCACAAATTTTTGATAGCAATTTCTCAATAGAAAAGAAAAAAGTTATTTTAAAAGCGCTTTTTTCGGGTGAATATAGTTTGATGAGAATAACAAGCATTTCTAAGCAATGTTATGAGGAGTATAAAAAAAATAATTTCAAAAAAGTAACTAAATTTAAGAGGGCAAATAAAAAGTTTGTTAGGTATCAGTTTGTTTCATTTAATGAAACTTTAAAAGAAATTCTGGATCGAAAATTTGAAATAAAAGACTTCTGGAAAATTATTGACGAAAATGAAAAAACTCATCTCATTACGAGAGGAGAAAAGGATAAAGAGGAATATTCATATATAAATATTCCAATTGAAGGTGGGTATTTCCTTAATAAAACAGTCGGTTTCGAGTATGGAAAAAAAGAAGAATTATATCTAAAATATATCAGTCAGCAGAGAATTAGGTGGAAGAAAATAAAGTTTGAAACAAAAGAAAATTCCATACTAAAAGATTAATATTTGTTAAAAGATTATATGGACATGAAACTAAAAGGTACAAAATTTCAATTGCAAGTTTGGGAAGAAATAAAAAAAATTCCCAAAGGCAGTGTTAAAACGTATAAAGAAATTGCTTGTATTTTAGGTAAACCAAATGCTTCCAGAGCTGTTGCAAATGCTTGTGCTCAGAACCCATTAATTATTGATATACCATGTCATAGAGTAATTAGGTCTGACGGGTTGTTAGGTGGGTATAGTGGTAAAGGTGGTATTAAAAAAAAAAGACAGCTTTTAATTGAAGAAGGATATATTAAATTTATATATGAATAATTAAATCAATTATAATAAAGTCGTAAATAACTTATGATTTATATGAATGGGTATCAAATATGAATGATAGTTTAGATTTAAGAAATAGAATACTTAAAATGAGAGAAAGTAATAATCTTACAGTTAATAATAAAGATACGGTAAAAAATAATCTAATGTCACAGTTTGAAAGTAGTATTAAGGATGATAATCCAAAAAAATTAAAGTATGACCAAGAAATCGTAACTAGCAAAAATAATGAGACTGAATCAAAGCCCGTTAAAAATAATTCTGAAGATTTAGCTCAACATGAGGTTAAATTAGAAAATAAAAATCTTAAAAGAACTGTTAATGACAATGATGCCCAATTCTTAATGCTTGCTAATAAATTCAATGAAGCCGTTGAGGTGATCTTAGAGTTATCTCACAAAGTTGAAAAGCTTGAAAGAAATGCTTACCAAAATTCACATAAGCAGATTAATAATTTAAATAGATCATCATTTTTTAATTTTAAGATTTTTATTTTTCTATTGATAATTCCAATAATAGTTTTAGGATATTTTACTCTTCCCATAGACTACTCATTGATAAAATCAATTATTATTGATATTTTATCTACAATCTGATTATTTAATTTTTTAAATCAATGTCTAAAATTGTCATGTTAAAGTGATAGCAAATATCACCATCTTCTTTGTCTTCAAAAATGACACCCAGAAACTCTCCATTTAAAGTAACATCAGCAGAATCTATTTTATTTTCTCTACCTTCAACTTTTAATTGCTTTGATCCAAGTGTACTCCTTAAATAATTCTGAATTTTACTTAATGTGTTTCTATCCATTTTTATTTTCCTGATAATAAAAGTTTCTTATTTAATATTTATAGTTAACAATTCTAGTAATTTCTTAATTTTTTGATACTTAATTTTTTCTCAAAATTAGACAAAATTGTAAATAAACATTTACTTTTACTAATAATTTCTTCCCCTTTTTTAATGCAAAAACTAGGTTTGTTTCTAAATCCCTTTTGACTATTTTTTATTATTTGGTACAGTGGTATTTCTTGACTATATCTGTATATTGAAAAAATAGCATTATCAATTTTACTATCTAATGCATAGTCTCTCCAAAAGCCTTTTGAAACTTGTTCGCTATACAAATTTAAAATGCAAGTAAGTTCAAGTTTAGAGAAAAAAATAAAATTTTTTTTAATATATATATTATTTTTAATATTTTTATTACTATTGGTAGCAACAGGATTTTTTATTTCTAATTTAACAATATTCATGATAATTCCTAATATTTAAATTATTCTACATTTCAATATATAATTGTCCAACATTAACTATATTCATTTGATCTTTTGCTAATATAAGTTTAGATATATTTAAGTTTTGATAATATTTTATGTGGAAGACATATGGCTGATATTTTTGATGAAGTCTCTGAAGAATTAAAACAAGATCAATTAATAAAAACTTGGAAAAAATATTCGAAATTAATTATTTTTTTAATTTTGATAATTATCATATCATTGGTTTCGTACCAAGGCTATTTAACCTGGAATAAAAATAAATTAGAAGCTATTTCAGAACAATATTTCCAAGCACTTGATAAGCTAGAAGATAGAAATTATTCAAAGAGCAAAAATCTATTTTTAAATAATTCACAGAACGATAAAAGTGGATATAGTATTTTAGCTCTTTTTGGTTTAGCTGAATCAAATTATCGGAATGGAAAAATAGACGAAATGCTAGATAATTATAAAAAAATTTATGATGATGAAAGCATAGATATTTACTATAGAAATTTATCCAGAATTTTAAGTATATTGAAAGATAATTCCAGTTCATTTGATCAACAAAAATCATTACTCGAACCAATGTTAAATAGTCCAAATTTGCTCGAGGTTATTGCCGCCGAATTAGAAGTTCTGTTATTTATTAAGTTTGATAAAATTAAAGATGCACAGAAAGCTCTTGATGTATTATTAAAGAGATCTGATATCAGTTTCGAGCAAAAGAATAGATTAGAATTAATCAATAAAATATATAAAAATAATGCCGAATAAATATATACTTTTTTTAACTTTTATAATTTTTTTGGGTTGCTCAAAAGATGAAAATGTTCAGTTATCAAATTCTGTAAACATCTTTAAACCAAAATACACAATTTCATTTGTAAACAAAAATGAAAGAGAAAATTCTCGACTTGAGGATTTAAGTGATTTGAAAGAAATTTTAAATTCTCGGTCTTATAATCTAAATAATTCAAAAATTAAATATCCTTTCAAAAAGAAGTGGCAAATGAATACCGAACAAAGTATCGATGATAGAAATCCATTCTTGCCAGATCCTTTGTTTTTTGCTTCAAATATATATTTGATAAATACTAAAGGATATTTATTTAAAATAAATGCTGATGATGGTAAATTGGTATGGAAAAAGCAAATTTTCAATAATTTAGAAAATACAATTATTGGAACTCCAGCAATCTCAGGAATAAAAAATAAAAATAATTCTGTTACGTTATATGCTCATAACGGTTCTCGAGAACTTTCAGCTATTAATGGTTTGGACGGGTCTGTTATATGGCAGATGAAAAATGATCTTCCATTTAGAGGAGGTATTACGTCTCACGAAAATTCCCTTCTAGTTAGTGATTTTGACGGTAATTTATTTTCAATTAATAGCATAAATGGCGAAGTTTTATGGAATGTATTTTTAGGTAGTGAGTATAATTCTGTTTACACAACTGCTAGGCCATTAGTTGTAAAAAATAAAGTAATTGTACCTACTACAGGCGGAACTTTTTTTGTTATTTCACTTAATACAGGTGAAGTATTATGGAGTGAAAATATATCTTCAAATCAACAATTACCAATGCTCTTTCATTCTGGTGATATAGTTGCTAATCCTGTTTATTATGAAGGTAAATTATATTTAGTGTCTCAATCAGGATTTACTGCAGCTTTTAATCTAGAAACATCTGAAAAGCTTTGGAATATACCAATTGGTGGGTTTGAAACTCCTACAATTTCAGGAAAAACTATTTTTATTATGGGCAATTTTGGACTTCTAGCTGCAATCGATACTAACACTGGAAAAGTAAGATGGCAAAAACAATATCCTTCGTATCTCAATGAAGATTCTTTTTTTTCAGATAAAGAAATTAGTGTATACAAAGGTCCATCACTAGTAGATTCTAAAGTTTTAATATCTAACCAAAGAGGAATAATTAGCATTGTCGATGCAAACAATGGAACTGAAATTGATACTTTAAATATTGATGAATTATCCATCCCCCCCATTCCAGTTGATAGAAATATTTTATTTCTTACTGCTAAGGGAAAATTATTAGCTTATGAGTAAAGTTTATAAACTTTAAGGTAAAAAGATGTTGAAGGTTGTATTAGTAGGTAGACCTAATGTTGGTAAATCTACTTTATTTAATCGATTAGTCCATTCACAAAAAGCAATAGTAAATAATCAACCTGGAGTTACTAGGGACAGGAAGTATGGATACGGAAAATTAGTTGATTTAGAGTTCATATTGATTGACACAGCAGGAATTAATGATTTCTCTAAAAGAAGCACAGAGATTAAGATCAGAGAGCAAAGTCAACTTGCAATTGATGATGCTAACATCATTTTTTTTGTTATTGACGGAAGAGAGGGTGTCCTACCAATAGAAAAATCGTTTGCAATAAATTTAAAAAAGCAAAATAAACCAATAGTTGTTTTAATAAATAAAAGTGAAGGTTCGAATGGTTTAATTGGTTTAAGCGAGTCTGCTTCTTTAGGCTTTAATAAAGTTATTCCAATCTCTGCAGAACATGGAGAAGGTTTGCCTGACTTATATGATGTTTTAAAAGAATACTTTAACAGTAAAATTATAAACATAAAACAAAATGAAACTTTTTCAAATATAGAAAATTCTTCGATAAGAGTTAGTGTTATAGGAAGACCAAACACAGGAAAATCAACATTATTAAATAACATTATTGGTGAAAATCGATTAGTAACGGGATCTGATGCAGGAATAACAAGAGATTCTATAGAGATTGAATGGCATTACAAAAATCAAACTTTTTGTTTAATTGATACTGCTGGTTTAAGAAGAAAATCAAAAATAACAAAAATTTTAGAAAAATATATGGTTAGTGACACACTTAAATCTATTAAATTTAGCGATATTTGTATATTACTTTTAGATGCTTCTCAAAGTATAGATAAACAAGATTTAACTATTGCCCGTATGATAATTGGTGAGGGTAGAGGTATTATTGTAGGAGCTAACAAATGGGACAAAGTAACCGATCAAAACGCCATCAAAAATAAAATTATTAATCAGTTAGAGATTTCTCTATCACAGATAAAAAAAATACCAATAGTATTTTTGTCGGGTTTTCATAATAAAGGAATTGAACAATTATTTGATAAAATTCTTTGTGTAAAGAAAAAGCTAAACAATAGAATTACAACTGGAAAATTAAATAGATGGTTATCAGTTACGTTAGAAAATAATCCACCACCACTTTATAAAGGAAGACAAAATCATATCAGATACATAACACAAGTTAATGTTAAACCTCCAACATTTGCTTTATTTATGTCTAGTCCAGATGATTTGCCTAATAGTTATAAACGTTTTTTATTGGCCTCTATTGCGAAAACCTTTGACTTACATGGAGTTCCTATAAGAATAATGTTAAGGAAAGGAAACAACCCTTATATAAAAAAATAAAAGTTTTAAATCAAATCGGAAGAAATGTTTGAATCTTCAACTTTTTTTTTCTCATCATGCTTAATATTTTTAGTTTCAACCTTATTTGTGGACTGATCTTGAGCTTCTAAAGTTTCATCAATAATTCTTTGTTGAAGTTCTTTAGCAATTTTATCTTTTTCTAATTTTATTCTTTTGTTGATAATTTTAACAATATCAGCATCATCTCTCTCAATAGTTTTGAAAAAAGAACCAAGAATTGATCTTCTTTTCATAACACCAACTATTTTCATTTCTTTTGTAATTCTCTCAAGAGCATTATCAATTTTTTTTAATGCAACACCTGATATACGCTGGTCTATGTATTCTTTTTCCATGCCCGCTCTAATTCTCAAACCGGTGTTTGTTTTGATTTTCATTAGACGGGTGCAGGCGGTAGTGGTTCTTCTAATAACTTCATCTCCTAATTCTTCTAACTGCATTCTAGAGGGCTTTGGAACTCTTATATGTATAAATTGTGAACCTGGTTCATTTTTAGCAGGAAAACCGTTTTTCTTTATAAATTCTAATACTTTTTCAATTTGTTCTTTGTTGTAAATCATTAGCTCAATTTTCATAGGATCATCAGGTGACTCAACATTACCCAATTCAGCAAGTCTCCTCGGACGTCCTTTGATTGTTACCTTAAGACCTCTAAAAACTGCAATATTAGCATCCTCTGGCTTTATATCTAATAGAGATACAATAAATTCTTCAAGAGCATTCTCCATGTTTGATATTGCTTCTGGAGAATATCCTTCATCAACATTACTCGATAAATAAGTTGCTTCATCCATGATAATTACTCATTAGTAAGTGTTTAAATAAAATATCAATACTTGATTTCAATTTCAATTCTTCTATTTTTTTCTCTTCCTTGTTCAGTATCATTTTGTTCAATAGGCATTGTTTGACCAAAACTAATAGCTCTAAGTTTATCAGAGGGAATTGTCTTAGCTTTAGCTAATTCTTGAACCACACTTGAGGCTCTAGCGGCTGCAAGATCCCAATTATCTCGATATTTACCACCAAAAATTAAAGGTACATCGTCTGTATGCCCAGATACGTTAACCTGACCGGCTCCCTTTCCACTAACTTTAGCTATTTTTGCCATAATTGCTCTAGCTTGTTTAGTAAGTTTTGCAGATCCAGAACTAAAAGCACCTGCAGATCCAACTGTTACAATCACTCTATCTTTTTCCCTTTGGACTTCAGCTAAACCCTGACCTATTTCTTGTTTAAGAGCTACTTTAAGTTGATCCTCACTAAACTCTGCTTTTTGAGTTTTTTCTTGGGTGTCTTTTTCATTATTAGCATTTTGTTTTTCAAAATTACTGACTTGATCTTTTAAAATTCTGTTTTGTATTTCATTAGACGCCATTTTTTTAATATTTTGATTAATTCCACCAATTAGGACATCTGTTTCAGTGGCACCAGTATTTTCACGAGCTTTTTCAACAGCATCAACGGTATCTTTTATTAATTTTGAAACTTCTTTTGATGTTTTATTTTCTGTGTTAACGCTTACTAAAACTTTGTCGTTTATAGTTTCAACTTTTACATCTTCAGATGATAACTTAGTTTTGATTTCTTCACTTAGTTCCTTAGCTTCTAATATTTCTTTGGAATTACTTTTGGCACTATCACCTTCATCCAAATCAGATTTGAGATCTAGATTTTTTTGTTCTGCATCAGTAGTTTGCTGTGTTAGATTTTTAGTTACTGATGGAGCAGGAGAGGGGCTGAAATCAAGAGAAAGTACTGTTGTTCCCTTTGGCTGCTCGACAACTGGCACTATCCTTTGAATTCCAAATGCATTTTTTAAACTACCACTTATTTGTTTAAATTTGGGGACATTAAATTCTGCGAAGGAAAGGATTAATACAAAAAATGCCATCAATAAAGTAGCCATATCGGCAAATGTGGCCATCCAGGCAGGAGCTCCTTTTACACATTTAGGACATTCTTCTTCTTCTTCTTCTTCATTAGCTTCAACTTGAGATTCAGCCATTTTTAACTCCTAACTATAAAACTTATTAAGCTGCTTCTTCTATTTTTGCTTGAATTTTTGGTGGCATTTGAGCTACTAACTGATCAGTGATGTTTCTAGGACTTTCTCCTCTTGAAATATATTTCAATCCCATCACAACCATTTCTCTGTAAAGTAATTCATGTGCTGAATAACCTTCAAGTTTAGTTACTATAGGCATAAATATACAGTTTGCAATCATAGCACCATAAAGGGTTGTCAACAAAGCAACTGCCATTGCAGGCCCAATTGCTTTTGGATCTGCCATATTACCCAACATAGCAACCAAACCAATTAAAGTACCAATCATACCCATTGCAGGGGCTAAATCTACCCAAGCTTGGAAGACACCTGTCATATCCTCGTGTCTAGCTTTCATCGCCTTGACTTCTCTATTTAATTGTTCAGTTAATTTGGTCTCATCTGCACCATCAACAAGCATTTGAAGACCTTTTTCAAAAAATTTATCTGGTACTTCCTGACCTTCTAGTGCCATCATTCCATCTTTTCTAGCAATTCCAGCAAGTTCTGTGATTCTAGTAATTAATTCATCATGTTTTTTAGCTCCTGGCAAAAAAACTTTAGCAAGTGTTCCAAATGACGCTAAAAACATTGGCAAAGTAGACCTATACATTACGGCAAAGAAAGTTCCCCCAATTACTATTAACATAGAGGGAGTGTCTACGAATGGTCCAATCCCACCGGAAGATATCATAGCTCCGGCTATCATTCCAAGAGTGCCTATTAATCCAATTAAAGATGCTATATCCATTTTTTTGCCTTTTTTTATTTTTTAATAATGATATTAGGCATAAATTCTGCAAGAATGAGACCAAACTTTAATTAATTAAAAAAAAATAACTTTCGGAGTTTGCTATGTTACTATTAAAACCATCATTCTCTAAAATTTACACTATAATGACAATATTATTAATCTTACTTAATTTCAATAATGTTTGGGCAAATAATTTTATTTCAAGGGGATATTATGTTATTGATTTAAGTCATAAAGTGGAATGGATGACTTGTACAGTTGGAATGGTATGGGACCAAAATAACTGTGTAGGTAAACCAATAAAAATTAAATTAGATCAGATAAATTCTGTTATAAATCAAGCTAATGAACAACTCGACGGGAGTTGGCGTTTACCGAACAGAAAAGAATTAGAAAGTCTTGTTTGTAAAGATTGCAAAAAAGCAAAAATAAATTCACTAATATTTCCAAACACACCACCAGACTCTTTTTGGACAAGCGAAAAAAATCCTTGGCAAACACAATTCATGTGGACTGTTAATTTCTTTACAGGTAATACATTTGGAAGGTTTCCAAGTTTTATTCCTAACTATGTAAGATTAGTAAGAGACAGATGAAAAATTAATTATTGTTTTTATTTAATAAATATATTGTTAATTTTATCAAAAACATTACTAATCCTAAAATAATTATTAATGTTGCAGCATTTAAAGGTGTAACAAAATCTAAATAATGTAATTTATCATTTTGAATTAGAGCTAATAAAATGATAAAGATAACAGCTATCAAAAAAAATCGAATGATGTAACAGTTTTTACACACGTAATTTTTTTTCATTTCTTTTGATGATCTTAAAAATTTATTATCATGCATCATTTTTTTAGCCAAATTATTGACTATTAATCTTAAATAAAAATATCAATTTTTTAAACATAAAAAAATAATCAAATTTAACTTATTGTTTTAAATGAATAATTTATTAAAAGAAGAATCATTAAAAGTCATTATTTCGACATTTATTTTTGTCAAATTTAGATTTTGATTTAATTTAATTTTATTGTTTTGATCTTCTTAATTATCGCGAAGTAATAAAAAGTTGGAGATTAAAATGAAATTAGGTCAACAATTAAAAATTAAACAAAATCAGTCTTTAATTATGACACCACAATTGCAACAAGCGATAAAATTGTTGCAATTAACTAACATAGAATTAGCAGATTTTATAGATAAGGCTCAATTGGAAAACCCATTTTTAAAAGAGAATAGTCAAATAATAACCAAAAAAAATGTGGAAGAAAAAAATTCTAATACCTATGAAAATATGAGTAGTTCATTAGATCCATTTAAAAATGAGAGTAAACTTGATCTAGATAATACCTTTGATACACACATATCATCGAATTCAAAAATGGAAAATAAAAAACTTTTTGATAAAGAAGCAATTAGGACAGGATCAAATAAATCTGCTGGAGAAGTAATAGAAAAAACACTCAAGCATCAAGTTTCTCTTCGAGAATATTTAATAAATCAAATTAACTTAACCTTTAAGCAAAATAACAGCAAAAGTGTTGCAATTGCAATGATAGATTATCTTCATCCAAGCGGTTGGTTTATTTCATCTACTTGTGAAGTTGCAAAAGAATTGAATGTTGATATTTCTTTGGTTGAAAAATTACTTTCAAAATTGAAAAATTTTGAGCCAGCAGGCATTTTCTCCCAAAATTTGGCAGAGTGTCTAAAGTATCAACTGATTGAAAATAACCAATTTAATAAGCATTTCGAAATTCTTCTTGAAAACCTTAATATTTTACCTTCTGGGAGATTTAGGCAAATTAGCAAATTTTGCAAGGTTACAGAAGATAAATTATTTCAAATGATTAGAATATTAAAGACACTTAATCCCAAACCTGCTGAACAGTTTAATCAAGAAAATACTATTATTAACCAACCAGATATAATTGTAACAAGAGCTCCTAAAGGATGGCGTATTGACTTAAATGGTTCAACTTTACCAAGCGTTAATATTGATGAAAGTTATATTGAGGAAATGAACAACTATAACCTTGATGAAAAAGGCAATGCTTTTGCACTAGAAAAAATTGGAGAAGCTCGCTGGTTAAAAAAAGCAGTTGATCAAAGAAATAAAACGATTTTAAAAGTGACATCTGAAATTTTAAAAAAACAGGTTGGATTTTTCAGGCACGGTTTTAGTCATATGAAACCAATGATACTTAAAGATATTTCTGATGAAATTGGAATGCACGAAAGTACTGTTTCAAGAGTTACTAATAGTAAATTAATTTTGACAGAATGGGGTGTTATGCCATTGAAAAATTTCTTCTCAGCGTCAATTTCAGGATCAGAAAACTCAGAATTACATGCTGCTTCTGCTGTAAGAGAAACCATTAAAAATCTAATTTCATCAGAAATTGCAGGTAAACCATTAAGCGACGATAAATTAGCTGGAATTTTGAACAAAGAAGGCATGGATGTGGCTAGAAGAACAGTAGCGAAATATAGAGATATGTTAAACATACCATCTAGTTCACAAAGGAGAAAACAGTCTAGATTAATGAAATTTGCAACAAACTAAATCAATAAATTTAATAAAATTAATATTAAATAGATGTTTGAGAAACTATTAATTTAGAATTGAAAATATATTTTAATGGTATTCTATTCTTACGCTTTTTATTACCCTTTTGATCAAAGTAATCAATTTGAATAATAAAGTCGTTGAGATTATTTAATAACAATTTTTTATTGTTTGTAAATTTATTTACTTTTTCTAATGACATAACTAATTTCCTTTTCATGCACCACTTGATGCATTTGTTATGCCAAAGACGTACTAATTCAAGTTTTTATTTGCAAAATTTTTTAAGCTTGTTCTGCTTAGCAGGTTCCTACCAATTTTTATATAAGTTGCAGGATTTTGTGATTTCCCATTTACAGAGATTTCATAATGAAGATGTGCACCTTTTACTTTACCTGTTCTACCCATTTTACCTATTACTTGACCTTCATTAACTAAATCACCTCGTCTTACATTGATTTTTGCTAGATGACCATACGTAGTCATTATTCCATAATTGTGTTTTATTCTAATGACTTTACCAAAAGAACCATGATATCCTGCAAATACTACAGTTCCGTCAGCTGATACTGATACATTTTCTTGCCATGTCCCAGCTAAATCTATACCGTGATGCATTCTATATTTGCCAGTAACTGGATGCTTTCTTGGTCCATATGGACTAGAGACATAGTAATGTTCCATTGGTGGTTTTAATGGTATATTTTGAAGTGCATCTTTGTAAATTGATAACAAATTTATTCTTATTTTTAAACTTCTAAAAAATTCATTACTATCAGGATCAATTATATTATTTATATTAGAAATAGACTTTAAACTTACTAAATCTTTGTCATTTAACTTAACGTTTATCAAATCAAAAACTTTTTCCATTTGAGCTAGTTCATTGTCAACAGAAGCAATAAAGCGAAGAGTTTTCACTTTTTCATTTATTTTTGGAGGTTTAGGTACAAAATCACCATTAGCTTCGTCAAAATTAGTATTATCAGTAATAAAAATATTACTCTCGTTAACAGGTTGATTTGTAAAATTTATAGGTAAATCCTGATTTCTCATAGTTTTATTGAACAAATCGATACTAAAATTATTGACTTTTACTTGAGTATTAATTTTTTCTGTTTCAATAGATAAACTTTTTTTATTAAGATCTTCTGCATTATTACCAAGATCTTTTTTATTATTATTAATATCTTTATCAATCAGGGGTTTGTAAAAAATTGTATTATTTTTTTCTAATAAAGAGTTATTTTTAAAGATCGGTAAAGAAATATTTGATTGGTCTTCTGTATTAATGTTAACGACAGTGTCAGAGTCATTTTCTATTGGACTGCTGATGTTTGCTGAAGCTTCATTTATTAAATCATTTTTTTTTGCAACATCAATTGCTGAGTAAATTCCTTTTGCAGACCAGTAAATTATACTTGTTAATCCTATTACTGTTGTCATTATTACACTAGCATAATGAATTGGTTTAAAGGCTATTTCTATTGGACCTTTTTTTGTGAATATTAAAAATCGTCTTTCAGAAAAAAGACCTACTTTCTTATCTTTTTTTATTTCAGCACCAAAACGTTGTCCAGTTTTTACAGGTGGAAGTTTTTTCCCGATTTTGTTAAATGTGGTATTAACCACTTACTACTCCATACCAAGATATAAAAAATATAAAATTCCAATGTTAGACAAAATTTGTAAAGTAACTAACAATATTAAAACCTTACTAGAAACTGGATTTTTTACTGATAAACTTACAGCAGGGAAAGATTCATTTTTTGTAAACGAACCTCTACTTTTATTCTCAATTTTATCAAAATTTTTAGATTCATTTTCTACCTCAAAATTTTGATTCGGGAAACTATTTTTATTTTCCATTGAAAGGTATATGTTTGAATTACTAGTTTTTTGATTAATTTCTGCAGGAGCGTCAACAGAAATTTGTTCTGCAGCCTCATTTTCAATCTGTATACGCATTTTCTCAATACGATCTCTTAAATCAATTATTTCTTCTGCCATAATGTCCAACTTAATTTTTTTAATTAATAGTAATTATTATGGCAAGTTAATTGCATCATTCATACCAAATAAAATAATTTTAAATAATTTTTTTAATTTAAACTATGGCAACTTAGAAGTAGTTGTAGTAGTTTAATTTGATTAATTTGAATAATTAGAAAAAGGATTTCCAAGATGTTAGGAAAAACAAACGATACTGAAAATGAAAAATCTGTTATTTCAAGTGATATGAAGATAAAAGGTAAAATTTCAGCAGATGGAGATTTAGTATTATTAGGTTCAGTTGTTGGAGATATTAAATGCCACAGTTTATCCGTAGAAGATACTGGTACATTAAAAGGTAACATAGATGCAGACGTTGTAACTGTATCAGGTAAATGTGACGGCCAAGTCTCAGGTGATATGGTTTCAATCAAATCTACTGGTAAAATTACTGGAGAAGTTTTTTATGAAAATATTTCAATAGAAGAAGGAGCTGTTGTTGAAGCTCAAGTAGGAAAAAGAAAAAAATAATATTTAAGGAGACTATTGATGGCAAATAAACAAGCAGTTTTGGGATCTGGAGCAAGATTTACTGGGAAAATATCTAATGCTAAATCTATTGAAATCAATGGATATGTTGAAGCTGATTTAACAACTGAAAAAGTTACCATTGGATCAACTGGAAAATTTCTTGGAAAAGTTGATTCTGAATTAGTAGTAATAGCAGGAGAGTATGAAGGTAAAATGCAGGCAGATAGTGTGTGGCTAACTGAAACTTCAAGAATTAGTGGTGAAGTTCACTACAAGTCTCTTCAAATGGATAGGGGAGCGGCTTTAAATTGCAGGGTAGTTCATAATTGGAATGAAGCTGATGAAGTAAAAGTTGAAGATTCAAATGAAAATGAAGAAGTCGAAGTAGATAATACTGAAGAAAAATAATTTAGATTTTTGTGAGGATTAATTATGAGTGAAATTACATACATATCAGAAGAATTGGTTATGGAAGGTAACTTGGACTCCGCTGGGTCGTCTGTTGTAGTAGCTGGAAGATTTAAAGGTGAGTTGAGAGCTAAAGATGTACTTCTTGAAGCTAATAGTATTTTTGACGGAAATTTGATTGCTGATAAAGTTACATTAGGTGGCTTAGTTAAAGGCGAGGTTGCCGCAAATACTCTAAATGTCGCTAGTAGTGCAAAAATTGAAGGCAATCTAAAAACAAATGCTTTATCTATTGATTTAGGAGCAGAAGTTTCAGGTAGTATTACTAGAATTTCGTAATTATTTCGAATTTCTATTGTTTAAAGTTGTTTCAATACAATTATCGAAGAATTTCTTTATACTTTCTTCATCCATCAATTGTGCGAGCTTCATAGAAGCATATCTTCCTGCAGCAAGAGCTATAGCTAATTCGTCATTTTCTGCAGTTGACGCATTTCTGAGATAATCTTCAATTTCATCTCTGATCCTAATTAGTTTTTTTTTATATAAAAAATTTTCATCTTTAATAGAAGAAGAAAAATTTAATTGAATTACCTGGCCCATTTCTGCTTTCCTAACTTTTTATTTTTGTTTATCATTTTACGACTAAATTGATAAAAACTTAAAAGTTTAGATAAATAATTTTTTTAAATCACTATCATGATTAATTTTCAAATTTATAAAAATGGACAACAAATAGCATTTGAAAAACAATACACCTATTTTTCAAATAATGAGAACCAAACATTATTCATTTTTCATGGCCTTTATGGAAGAGGTAAAAATTGGAAAACATTTTCTAAAAAAATAAGTAAAGAAAATAATCAGATAGTTGTGACTGTCGATCTAAGAAATCATGGAGGAAATGATTTTGAAGAAGATATTACATATATATTAATGAAGAATGATATTATAAGTCTCTTCATTTACCTTGGCGTAGAAAAAACTAATTTATTGGGTCATTCAATGGGTGGTAAATTAGCTATGTTAATTACCTTATTAGAGCCAAAATATGTTAATAAGGTTATAATAGCTGATATAGCTCCTATTGATTATAATAATGATGATAACCTAATAATAAATTCTCTTTTAAATATGAATTTAGATTTAATAAAAAGTAGGGAAGAAGCTGATGTTATTTTGTCTGAATATATAGATCAAAAGTTTTTAAGATCGTTTTTATTACAAAATCTTGAGTTAGTAAATGGAAAATATAAATGGTCAATTAATCTGAAAGCAATTAAAAGATCTCTTAATGATTTAAGAAATTTTCCTACCATAAATAATATTAATAGATTTGATAAAGAAGTTCTTTGCATTTATGGAGGGAAAAGTAATTATGTTAAAGAGGAATATTTCAAAATATTTAAAAAGTTTTTTTCTAATATTTTCTTTCATGAAATTAAAGATGCGGACCACTTTTTACATATAGAAAACCCATTAGAATTTTATGAAGCTTCAAATAAATTTTTAAATAATTAAATATCGTATTGTTTCTAAATATTAAAAAATGTATTAAATATTAATGGATAAGAAATTAGAAACACATATATTAAATTTATCTTGTAAAGATCAAGTAGGAATTGTTGCAAAAATTTCTTCTATACTTGCTGAATCTAATTGTAATATAGTTGAGTCTAAACAATTTACAGATCAAAAAAATGGTAACTTTTTTATAAGACAAAGTTTTTTATTACTTAATGATGAAATGTTACCAAATTTAAAAAATAATTTAGAAATTTTAGCAAAGAAATTAAATGCAGACCTTTTCTTATCTGAAATTGGGCGTCCCATGAATACAGTTTTGCTAGTTTCTAAATTTGATCATTGTTTAAATGATATCTTGTTTAAGGTTAGGAATAACTCATTAAATCTAAAAATTAAAGCTATTGTATCAAATCATAAAACTGCAGAAGAGATTGCAATTTTTTCAAATATCCCATTTCATTTTTTACCAATTGAAAAATCAAATAAATTAGATCAGGAAAAAAAACTAAAAGAAATTATTAATAATTATGATGTTCAATTAATTGTCTTAGCTCGGTATATGCAGGTGCTATCTGAAGAATTCACAAACGATTTTACAGGAAAAATTATTAATATTCATCATAGTTTTTTGCCTAGTTTTAAAGGAGCAAGACCTTATCATCAAGCCTTTGAAAGAGGAGTAAAGGTCATTGGTGCAACTGCACATTATGTTACAAAAGATCTTGATGAGGGACCTATAATTGAACAAGATACTCAAGAGGTTAATCACGAAATGATGCCTAATGATTTGATTTTAATGGGAAGGGACATTGAAGCAAGAGTTTTGTACAGAGCTATAAAAGCACATTCTGAAAAACGAGTTTTTTTAAACGATAATAGAACAATTGTATTTAGAGGACAAAGAATTTAGTTATGAACAATCAAAAAGAAAAAGTTATAATTATTGGTTCTGGAGCTGCAGGATTGACAGCTGCAATATATGCTGCAAGAGCTAATCTGAATCCAATTGTAATTGAAGGGATCCAGCCTGGTGGGCAGCTTACAATAACTACAGATGTTGAAAACTACCCAGGATATGCTGATGTCGTTCAAGGTCCATGGATGATGGAACAAATGAGATCACAGGCAATAAATGTTGGAGCTCGTATAATCAATGATATAGTTGTTAAAATTGATTTAAATAAAAATGAAAAGATTCTGATTTTAGACTCAAATAAAACTTTAACAGCAGATACAATAATTATAGCCACTGGAGCACAGGCTAAATGGTTAGGTTTAGAGAGTGAAAACAAATATAATGGAAGAGGCGTTTCAGCTTGTGCAACCTGCGATGGCTTTTTTTATAGAAATAAAGATGTTGCAGTAGTTGGAGGAGGTAATACAGCTGTTGAGGAGGCTCTTTACCTATCAAATATATGTACTAAAGTAACTTTAATTCATAGACGTGATGCACTAAGATCAGAGAAGATTTTACAAGACAGACTTTTTTCAAAGAAAAACATAAATATCGTTTGGAATAATGAAGTAAGCGAAATACTAGGTGATGAAAATGGGGTTAATGCTCTAAAATTAATCTCAACTAAACAAAATAAAACAGAGATAATTAAAGTTAATGGAGTTTTTATTGCAATTGGTCATAGTCCATCAACGAAGCCTTTTAAAGATGTGCTGGAAATGGACAATGAAGGTTATATTATAGCTCAAAAACCAGGTACAACAATTACCAATTTAGATGGTGTTTTTGCTGCAGGTGATTGTGTTGATAAAATTTACAGGCAAGCCGTTACCGCTGCAGGTATGGGTTGCATGGCTGCACTTGATGCTGAAAAATGGATACAAAGCCACAATCTTTAATCATTTAAATCTATTAATTCCATTATCCTGTAAATCAAAGAAGCTACTGTAAAGTTATATGCATAAAAATCTTTAATTGGTGAAAATTCAACAACATCAAATCCAAGCACTTTCCTACCTTTAATTAAGCTTTTTATCAATTGTAAACTTTCATTAAATCCCAGACCATCAGGTACTGGTGTTCCTGTTGCAGGCATTATGGACGGATCTAATCCATCTACATCAAAAGTAATATATACGTTATTTGGAAAGTTTTTTGGTAATTTTAGATCTTTTTTATTTCTAATATCCTCAACGTCAAAATATAATATTTCAAAAATTTTTCTATTTTCTACTTCTTCTTTGCTTAATGCTCTTACACCAAATTGTGCTACTTTATATTTTGATTTGCTTAAAAGATACATCACACTTGCGTGTGAATGCACTTGATTTTCATAATTCTTTCTTAAATCAGCATGAGCATCAATTTGTATAATTCCAATTTCTTCAAATTCTGAGAAATTTAATCCTTTAAAAACACCATTTACAGCACCAAAAGTAATACTGTGCTCACCGCCAATGATTACTGGTATTTTGTTTTGTTTGCAAATTTCATTTGTAGTTTTTTCTATATTAAGCATCACATTTTCTATAGGAAAATTACAATTTAAAAAAGGATGAGTAAAAATGCCATTAAGGCAGGGTTCACTTTTACCAGTAAATCTTTCCAATTCGTTGCTCGCCTCTAGTATAGCTTCAGGACCTTTTGAAGTGCCTCTGCCACAAGAGACTGTTTTTTCTAGAGGTATTGGGAGGATATGAAATTTTGCTTTTTCTTTACTTTTTTCCTCCACAGAAAGTTCTGAGTTTAAAAAATTTTTCTTTGTATTTTTCATCTCTTTACCTAAAATTAAGATAATTTATTTTCAAAATCTTTATAAGTAAATCTTTTGATTACTTCCAAGTTATCATTATCGCTATCCCAAATCGCTACAGATGGTATTTTTACTCCATTGAAAAAACTCGTTTTTACCATTGTATAATGTGCTTGATCTAATATAGCTATTCTATCTCCAACTGTGGGCATAGACTTAAAATTATATTCTCCAATGACATCTCCTGCTAAACAGCTAGGTCCTCCAAGCATAACTTTATATCCATCTTTAGATTCATTTAGCAATACAGGCCTATATGGTGCCTCAATTACATCAGGAATGTGAGAGACTGCACTAATATCAGTTATTGCAATATTTGGTGAGAGTTCATTACTAGGTTTAAAAGTATCTATAATTTCTCCAACTAAAATACCTGAATCTAATACTACAGCTTCTCCCGGTTCAATATAAATTTGACAGCTAGTTACATCTGCAATTTGTTTAAGAAAGGTTTTTAATTTATCAATTTCATAATCATTTCTGGTAATATGGTGACCTCCACCAAGATTAAGCCAATTTAATTTTTTACAGAGTGGAACAACATCATTTTTAATTTTATTCCAAGTATTTTCCAGAGGAGTGAAATTTTGTTCACATAAGGTATGAAAATGAATACCATTTAATTTGTTTATATCAATATTATTCAAATCATTTAAATGCATTCCTAATCTAGAACCTATACTAGCAGCATTATATTTGTCATTATTTATTTCAGAATAAAGAGGATTAATTCTTAAACCAATTTCATTCTTAAATTTAACTGCGATATTATAAAAATCATTCAATTGGTTTGAGGAATTAAAAACGATATGATCTGATAAGTTAACAATCTCTCTAATATCGTCTTTTTTATATGCTGGAGAAAAAGTACTAATTTCTCCTTTAAAAAATTTTTTAGCTAGTTTTGTTTCATATAAACTAGAACTGCAACATCCATCTAGATATTCAGATATTAAAGGACCAAAATAAGGAGTGGAAAAAGCCTTTAGAGCAATTAGAATTTTAACACCTGTCTGCGATTTTAGGTGATTTAATGTCAACAAATTATCAATCAATGCCCTCTTATCTATAACAAAGCAAGGACTTGGTAATTTATATAAATCTAGTTTATTAAAATTTCTTGGGTCTCCTCCCATAGTTTGGAAAATTTTTTTCACTAGAAATTTACTTTGTTTTCTAGCTGTATGGTTTTTGTAGGTAATCCATGCTCATTGAGAAGTTCCATAAATGGATCTGGATCAAATTGCTCCATGTTCCAAACTCCTGGTTTGAACCAGCTTTTTTTTAACATTAGCAATGATCCTATCATTGCGGGCACTCCTGTCGTGTATGAAATTGCTTGGCTACCCACCTCTTTAAAGCAATCTTCATGATTGCAAATATTATATGTGTAATACGTTTTTTCTAAATTATTTTTTTTACCAGTGACTATTGTGCCTATACAAGTCTTTCCTTTTGTTTTTTCTCCAAGACTGCCAGGATCTGGTAAAACACTTTTTAAAAATTGTAATGGAATTATATCTATTCCATTATAATTGACTGGTTCGATAGATGTCAAACCTATATTTTGGAGAACATCTAAATATTTTAAATAATTATCACCGAATGTCATCCAAAATCTTGCTCTTTTAATCTCAGGAAAATGTTTTATTAAACTCTCCAATTCTTCATGGTACATTAAATACATATTTTTATTTCCAATTTCAGGAAATTTAAAAGAGACTTTTTTCTTAAGTGCGGGTCCAATCTTCCATTGATTATTCTCCCAATGCTTAGAATCAGATGTAACCTCTCTTATATTAATTTCAGGATTAAAATTAGTAGCAAATGGGTGTCCGTGATCACCATCATTGCAGTCAAGAATGTCTAAAAAATCAATACTATCCAAATGATGTTTTTTAGTAAAAGCTGTAAAAACGTTTGTAACACCTGGATCAAAACCTGATCCTAAAAGAGCCATAAGACCCTTTTCTTTAAATTTTTTATCATAATCCCATTGCCATTTGTATTCAAACTTTGCTTTGTCCATAGGTTCATAATTGGCAGTGTCTAAATAATGTGTATTAGTTAACAAACAAGCATCCATTATATTAAGATCTTGATAGGGAAGAGCTAAGTTTACGACTAAAAATGGGTTAAATTTTTTAATTAATGCTACAGTTTCGTCAATATTATCTGCATCTAGCTCTACCACTGTAATATTAATATTATACTTATCTTTAACACTTTTTTTAATTTGGAAGCATTTTTCGATAGATCTACTTGCTAAAATTATATTTTTAAAATAATTAGGATTTTGTGCCATTTTGTGAACAGTTACATGACTAACACCACCTGCACCAATAACTAAAATATTGTCCATTTCAAACTCCCATAAATTTCCTAATTAGTTATTTTTCAAAATAAGTATATCCAGAAATCGAATCCTTGAATGATTGGGTTATTTTTTTTCTCTCTGAAAGTGATAAGTCTCTACTTCTTACTGCATCCTCTACTATATGTTTAAATCTATTTATTATATTCTTAGGTTCATATTCAACATAACTTAAAACTTCTGAAATAGTATCACCTTCTTGTTCATGTAATAATTGAAATCCTCCTTTTTCTTTTAATTTTATTGTAGCAACATTTGTATCACCAAATAGGTTATGAAGATCTCCCAACGTTTCTTGATAGGCACCAATATAAAACACGCCTAAAAAATAATCCTCATCATCACTAATATCATGCAAAGGTAATGTGTTTGAAACACCGTCTTTAAGTACAAATTTGTTTATAATACCATCACTATCACAAGTAATATCGTTTAAAATAACTCTTTTGTTTGGTCGTTTGTTATGTTTTTGAAGTGGTGCAATTGGATGAATTTGATCAATAGCCCAAACATCTGGTAGACTTTGAAATAAAGAAAAGTTGCCATGATATATATCTGCCATATTATCAATAGCATCTTGAAGTTCTTCAGTTATTTCCGGTGTTGAAGAGAGTATTGTTTTAATTTTATTTATTATGTACAAATATGTCTCTTCAGTTTTTGCCATATTTGTTAAATCTATTTGCCCACTTCTAAAAAGAGCTCTTATTTCTTCTCTATAATAATTTAAATCGTTTAAACATTCCTGGGCTCTTTCTAAATTTAAATATTCAGGAATTTGAATCATATTTTTCAATAAAGGATGGTCTTTTGAATTAATTTCCTGTTTTTTTTCACTATCAAAGTTTGTTGTCTCTAAAATATTAAAAATTAGCATTGAACTTGATGCAATGCATGCCCTTCCAGATTCAGTAACAATTATAGGATGATCTATGTTTGATTGATCTAATTCATATTTAACAGTTTCAACAATATTTATACAGTATTCATCCAGCGAATAATTTATTGAGTTAAGAGAAGACTTTTGTTCTCCTGTATAATCCACTCCTAAGCCGCCTCCAAGATCTAAATATTCAAGCGGTGCACCTTGTTTGCACATTTCTGAGTAAAATCTGCAAGCCTCTTGTGTTGCTTTTCTAATTTCAATGATATCAGGAATCTGGCTTCCAAGATGTGAATGTTGGAGAACCAAACAATCAAGATAGTTATTAACTTTTAACTTTGTGATAACTTTCATGACTTGTTCAACAGACATTCCAAATGCACTACGGTCTCCACTTGATTGAGACCAATTACCACTAACTTTGTTTGTTAATTTTACTCTTATTCCAAGTAACGGTTTTACATTTAGTTCTTTAGAAACTTCAATTATTAGATCAAGTTCACGTGGACTTTCTAAAACTAGAATTGTTTTAAAACCAATTTTCAGTGACAATATTGCCAAATTAATAAATTCTTTGTCCTTAATTCCATTACATATAATAGTAGACTCGCTTGAGAGATCGTGTGCTAAAGCTATTAACAGTTCAGGTTTAGAACCAATTTCTAAACCAAAATCAAATTCTTTTCCAAAATCAACTATTCTGTCAATTACTTGTGCCTGTTGATTAACTTTAACTGGGAAAACACCCTTATAATAACCTTTATATCCAACTTCTTTTATTGCTCTAAAAAAAGACTCATTAATTTGTTTTATTCTAAATGCTAAGTAATCTGTAATTCTTAAAAGTACTGGGCAGCTAATACCTCTTTCATTAAGACTTTCTATAATTTTAATTAGATCGATAGAAGGATTAGATGGATAAAATGGATTTTTAAGTCCCATATTGCCATTATCAAGGACTTCAAGTATATCATCACCCCATTTTTTAATTCCATAAATATCATCATCCATATTTTTGGCCTTTAATTTTAAAATGATTTGATTATATTGCTATTTAGGATTGGTCAAGTTATGCTTTTATTTAATTTTAAAATTTAAATCTTTTATGTAACTATATTCTAATGTTTTTTTTTAAAAAAAATATCCTCGTCAATAAATCAGATGCTTTGGTAGGTAGAAATGATCCTATTGAAAATGAGTTGTTTCACGAGATTAATGGTCGTAATCTAATGGAAATCCCAAATGATTTTGAAATAATTATACTTGGAATGGGATGTTTTTGGGGTGCTGAAAAAATTTTTTGGCAACTTGATGGGGTTTATCATACATCAGTTGGGTATGCTGGTGGTTATACTAAAAATCCAACCTATGACGAAGTTTGTAGTGGTTTAACTGGTCATACAGAAGTTGTTAGAGTTGTGTATGATCCGAAAAAGTTAAATTTAAAAACTATTTTAATTGAATTTTGGGAAGGTCACGATCCAACTCAAGGCATGAGGCAAGGTAATGATATTGGTACTCAATATAGATCGGCAATTTTTGTAGATAATTCTGAAAACCTAAATGATGTGAAAACTTCTAAAACAGAATTTCAATCTTTACTTCATTCAGCAGGGTTTAATGAAATTACGACTGAAATTAAAAATAACATAGATTTTTATTTTGCTGAAACTCATCATCAACAATACCTTTATAAAAATCCAAACGGTTATTGTGGTTTAGGTGGATGTGGAGTAAAATTTAAATAAATTTACTTAAGTTATTTTAGATCTTGACCAAAATGGTTTGTTATTATATCAATCATTAAATATTTGATAGGGCGATCATGAAAGTAGTAAGTTCTTTAAAAACTATTAAAGTTAGAGATAGAAACTCTCAAATTGTAAAACGTAGGGGTCGTCTATATGTTATAAATAAGAGAAATCCTAGATTTAAAGCTCGTCAGGGCTAACTACTAACTTACTAACAAAATTAATATATCGTTTAAATTTATCGTTAATATGTATTTTCTTATATGGGAATAATATGATGAAGATAACTAATATAGTTGAAGAAACAAAATCCATAAGTTCCAATATTAAGAACGCATATATTGATTTTTCAAAAATGACCATAAGTGTTGTTGCTGTTTGTTCTAATGTTATCAAAAATGGAAAGCCCTTAATTGGTTATGGATTTAATTCAAATGGAAGGTATGGGCAAGGTCATCTCATTAGAGAAAGGTTTGCGCCAAGATTATTGGAAGCACATACAAAAGAAATTTTAAATGACGAAGGTACAAATTTCGACCCCATAAAGATGTGGAATGTCATGATGAAAAATGAAAAGCCTGGAGGACATGGGGAAAGATCGGTGGCAGTAGGTACTATTGACATGGCGATATGGGATCTTGTTTCTAAAATAGAAGATAAACCACTATTTCAAATGCTTGCTGAAAGATACGGTAATGGTAAACCAAATCGAAAAGTTTTTGTTTATGCTGCTGGTGGATATTATTGGCCAAATCAAGGACTAAATAGTTTAACTGACGAAATAAAAAAATATCTAGATCTTGGTTATACGGTAGTTAAAAAGAAAATAGGAGGAGCTTCTCTTTCGGAAGATTGTAAACGTATTGAAGCTGTTTTAAAAATATTAGGTCCTGAAGACCAGCTTGCTGTTGATGCAAATGGTAGGTTTGATCTAAAAACTGCAGTTGAATATGGTAAAGCCTTATCAAATTATAATTTGTTTTGGTATGAAGAGCCTGGTGACCCTCTAGATTTTGAACTTCATAAAGAACTATCCAAGCATTATATACCTCCATTAGCAACTGGTGAGAATTTGTTCTCAGTTCATGATGCAAGAAATCTTATTAGATATGCTGGGATGAGAAAAGATAAAGATTGGTTGCAATTTGATTGTGCATTAAGTTATGGGCTAGTTGAATATTTAAAAATTATTGAAATGCTCAGAGAAAATCAATGGGATGTCTCAAGGTGTATTCCTCACGGAGGTCATCAAATGTCCTTAGCAATTGCGGCAGGATTAGGGCTTGGTGGAAATGAGAGTTATCCTGACCTTTTCCAACCGTATGGAGGATTTCCTGATGGCGTTGAGGTTGAAAAAAGTTTTGTCACTTTACCAGAAATAACTGGAATTGGTTTTGAAGGAAAATCAGATCTTTTTTCAATAATGAAGCAATTGGTTGATTAAATATCAAAAAAATCATTCCCTTTATTATCAATTACTACAAATGCAGGAAAGTTTTTTACTTCAATTTTCCAGACGGCCTCCATTCCAAGTTCTGGATATTCTAAAACCTCTATTTTTTTTATACAATCTAGTGCGACTTTTGCAGCGGTTCCTCCAATGGTTCCAAGGTAAAATCCTCCATGTTTTTGACACGCTTCTTTTACCTGCTTTGATCTGTTTCCTTTTGCTAACATAACCATTGATCCATCATTTTCTTGAAATTTATCAACATAAGCATCCATTCTACCTGCAGTTGTTGGTCCAAAGGATCCAGAAGGCATGCCCTTTGGAGTTTTAGCTGGGCCAGCATAATATACTGGATGATCTTTTATATAATTAGGTAGCTCACCATCCTCGTCCAATCTTTGAAGTAACTTTGCATGAGCTATATCTCTAGCAACAATCATTGGGCCAGAAAGATTAACTCTCTTCTTTATTTCACAATCATTTAATTGTTCTAAAATATTTTTCATTGGCTGATTTAAATCAATTTCTGTTACATCTTCCGAAATTTCGTCCAAATTTACATCGGGCAAATATTTACTTGGCTCTGTTTCGAGTTTTTCAACAAAAATTCCATCCTTATTAATCTTACCTAAAATTTGTCTATCGGCCGAACAAGAAACTCCAATTCCAATTGGCAGCGATGCACCATGCCGAGGAAGCCTTATTACTCTTACATCGTGACAAAAATATTTTCCTCCAAATTGTGCCCCTACACCCATTTCTCTTGTCATGTCTAATATAATCTTTTCCCATTCTAAATCTCTATATGCATGACCAGATTTAATATTCCCAACCTTAGGCAAATTATCTAGATATCGCATAGATCCAAGTTTAACGGTCTTTAAATTAAATTCAGCAGATGTACCCCCAATAACTACTGACAAATGATAAGGTGGACAAGCAGCAGTACCAAGTGAAATAATTTTCTCATAAAGAAATTTTTTTAAATTCTTAGGATTGAGGGTGGCGGGTGTTGCTTGGAATAAAAAACTTTTATTTGCTGATCCTCCTCCTTTTTGTATAAAGGCAAATTTATATTCCTGACCTTCATTGGCAAATATACTGATTTCTGCAGGTAAATTGTTAGAAGTATTTTTCTCCTCAAACATAGAAACTGGTGCTAGTTGAGAGAAACGAAGGTTATTTTCTTTATATGTTTTATAAACTCCTAAAGAAAGAAACTCGTTATCATCTGAGTTAGTAAAAACTTTTTCGCCTTTATAACCCATGATTATTGCAGTGCCAGTATCTTGGCACATAGGAAGAACTCCTGATGAAGATATATTTGCATTTTTTAACATTGTTAAAGCAACAAATTTGTCATTACTTGAAGCTTCTTCATCTTCAAGAATATCTCTGAGCTGTTTTAAATGTGATTTTCTAAGTAAGTGAGATACATCCTTGAAAGCTCTTTGTGACAACAAAGTAAGCGCTTTTGGGTCAATTATCAAAATTTCTTCATCATTTATTTTAGAAGTTTTTACATATAAATCTGAAATTTTTAAGTATTCAGTTTCATCAATCGAAACAGGGAAAATAGGCGAATAGTTAAAGTCGTTCAAAATAATCTCCCACGAATAATCTTATTTTTTATCCCTAAATTCATCAAGGGAAACAATTTCTCCAGACTTTAAACCTGAATCATCCAAGTTCGTAATCTCTGGTTTATTTGGATCTGAGCTCTCAATTTTACTTAAACTAGTATTTTTCAAATTATCCTCGATTTTAAATTGAAGACTAAAACCAACTGATGGATCAGTGAAAGATGTAATTGCTCTAAATGGAACAGAAATATTCTTTTTTTCACCATTAAAAGATAGAGTTACTTCAAAATGATCTTCAGATGTTTTAAGATCCCAAAATTGATGTTGAATTATTATTTTTATTTCTGAGTTATCAGCATTTTTTAATTCGGGTGGAACTATAACGCTTGGATCATTACCATTGAAGGTAATAAAAAAATGACTGTTTCCAATAAGACCAGTTTCTGAAGTAATTTTAAAAACTTTTTTAACAACATTTTTAAGACTATCCTCAACTAAAAAGTCATAGTCAAAACCTTGAGTATTAGAACCATTATTATCATTGTTGTTTGTCACTTATATACCTTACAATTGTCTTAGTAATACTTTACATTTCTGAAAGTTATTTTTTCAACAAAAATTTTTATAAGATGGCGAGAAGTAACTTCTCGCCACCAAAGTTTTTCTGTTGCCAGGTAAACAATAACCCCGCCAGTTCTAGCTATAGAACAGGACTAGTTTTCGGTTGCTTTGGCTGCTTACGCTGCTGCAGCTACCGGAGCATAGTTGTCGTTTGCAACTATTTAATTTAGTCCGATAACGGTGGTACAATACCGAGTGAAAGTTTAATTTTTACTACACGCGTCGATCCTATTTCACCCCCAATTAATGGTGGAGGTGCCGGGTACCGCCCCCGGGTCCGCTAAGCTTATTCTAAAAAATGTTTATCACCATAGTCATCGAAATGACATTTTTACTATACAATATTTATTTTTTTAATTAAAGAGCACATAATGCTTAAAGATGAAATTTTTAATTGAGATGTTTGTATGAAGCAATATTTAGATTTATTAAGACATGTTTTAGAAAAAGGTGATGAAAAAGCTGACAGAACTGGTACTGGTACAAAGTCAGTTTTTGGTTGGCAGATGAGATTTGATTTAAATGATGGACTTCCATTACTAACTACAAAGAAGCTCCATTTAAAATCTATTATTCATGAGTTATTATGGTTTATTAGAGGCGATACCAATATATCTTACTTAAAAGAAAATAATGTTTCCATATGGGATGAGTGGGCAGACGAAAACGGTGATCTTGGACCCGTTTATGGAAAGCAATGGAGAAGATGGGATACTCCAGATGGAAGAAAACTTGATCAATTAAATGATGTAATTAATAAAATAAAAAATAATCCAAACTCAAGAAGAATGATAGTTTCTGCTTGGAACCCAGCAGACGTTGGAAGCATGGCTCTTCCACCATGTCATTGTTTGTTTCAATTTTACGTTGCAAAAAACAAACTGTCTTGTCAATTATACCAAAGAAGTGCTGATATTTTTCTTGGAGTTCCGTTCAATATAGCATCTTATTCAATCTTAACACATATGATTGCTAACGTAACTGGTTTATCTGTTGGAGATTTTGTTCATACACTAGGTGATGCTCATTTATATACGAATCATTTTGAACAAACTAAATTGCAATTGTCTAGATCTTCTAAAAGATTACCTAAATTAAAAATTTCAAAAAGGCGTTATGATATAAATGAATTTAAATTTGAAGATTTTGAAATTACAGACTATGACCCATATCCAAATATTCCAGCACCAGTTGCAGTTTAAATGACAACTTCAAAAAAATTAAAAAATCCAATTTTTTGTATTGTTGCTATGAATGAGAATAGAATAATTGGTGATGGGAAAAATTTACTTTGGCATTTGCCAGGAGATCTTAAAAGATTAAAAAAAATGACAATGGGTAGTCCACTAATTATGGGCAGAAAAACATGGGACTCTATTGGAAGACCTTTGCCAGGAAGAGCAAATATAGTTTTAACCAAATCTGTAACTTGGAAAGCCGAAGGAGCTATAGTAGTGAATTCATTTAAAGATGCTATAATTAAAGCTGATGAATGGATAGATCATAATATGAAAATTAATAAAAATATTACACAAAAAAAAATATTTTTATTTGGTGGAGCAGAAATTTATAAAATTGGTCTAGAATACTGCGACAACATTGAAATGACTAAAGTAAAATTTGATTTAAAAACTGGTATAAAATTTCCTGAATTAAATGAAAGCGATTGGGAAAAAACTAAAATTGAACATAATTTAGCAAAAAATGATGTTCCAGAACATAGTTATTGGCATTACAAAAGGATAATTTAAATCATTGAATAATTTGAGGTGATTGTTTTCTGTTTTTTTGAATTTGATTCAATATTTTAGATCCTATCTCCATATATTTCTTTGAAATAGAATTATTAGGTTCTTTATGCACAATTGGATTGCCTTCATCAGATGTGGTTCTCAAAGAAATATTTAAAGGAATTTCATTTAAAAATGTTACACCTAATTTTTCAGCTTCTGCTTTTGCTCCACCATATCCAAAAATTTCATGTTTTGTATTGCAATTATGGCATTCAAAATAACTCATATTTTCAATAATTCCTAAAATAGGAACATTTACTTTTTTAAACATATTGAGACCTTTTCTCGCATCAATTAGCGACAAGTCTTGGGGAGTTGAAACAATTATTGCTCCAGATAGTTGGACACGTTGAGATAATGTTAATTGAGCATCTCCAGTTCCAGGTGGCATATCAATTATCAAAAAGTCAAGGTTATACCAATTTACATCTCTGAGCAGCTGTTCAATAGCGCTCATTACCATAGGCCCTCTCCAAATAGTAGCAGCGTCTTCAGGAACTAAATATCCAATAGACATTACCTGTAAACCAAATGCAGTATGTGGAATTATCTTTTTCCCATCACTTTTTGGTTTATTATTAATACCAGTTAATTTTGGAAGGCTAGGACCATATATATCAGCATCTAAAATTCCCACATTATAATTTAATTTTGACAATGATAGAGCTATATTAATAGCTGTTGTTGATTTACCAACTCCACCTTTACCACTAGCTATTGCAATAATGTTTTTTGCAGGTCTTAATGGTTCATTAACATTAGAATTGCTTTTCTTGGTTTTGTGAGATGTTAATATTATTTCTACTTTTTTAATATCATTAACAACTTGTAATTTTTCTTGAATAAATTTTTTAATTGATTCGGATTTTTTTAATTGCTCTGGGAGTAGTTCAAGAGTAAATGAAACTACATTATTTTCATATTTTAAACCATTTACCATTTTGCTTTCATAAATGTTTTGTGATTCATTTTGTAATATAATAGATCTTAATGTTGTTATTATTTCTTCTAATTTTGTGTTTTTCATTCTGTATGCCCAGAAATAATTTATAGTAAAGGTTGAAATTTATTAATCTAGTGCAAATATCATATATTAATTATTCACAAATATCTACACAGTACAAGAAACCTAATTTGCCTGGAGTAACAAATGATCATAAACAATATTAATGATAATGGTTCGGGCCCTTGGGGTAGTGGTAATAACCAAAACCCGTGGGGCAAAAGACCCAACTCTAATGGTACACCTCCTGATGTTGATCAAATGCTTAAGGAAAGCAAAGATAAATTAAAAAAAATGATGCCTACGGGTTTTGGAGGTGGTAAAGGCTTTACAATCTTATTGTTTGTTTTATTAGCAATATGGTTGATGACGGGTATTTACAGGGTTAATCCACAACAACAAGGTGTTGTTATGAGATTTGGAGAATGGGTGAGGACTACACCTCCTGGATTACACTATCACCTCCCAACTCCAATAGAAAAAGTAATGACACCTGATGTTACCAGAGATAATAGAATTGAAATTGGTTATAGATCTTTTGGTGGTGCCGCTACTAGCAGAAGAGATGTTCCAGACGAGTCAAAAATGATTACTGGTGATGAAAACAATATTGATATTGATTTCATTGTTTTTTGGAAAATTTCAGATGCTGGTGCGTATTTATTTAATATTCAAGATCCTCCTGAGACTGTGAAAGTAGCAGCGCAATCAGTTATGAGAGATATAATTGGCCAGACAAAAATACAAACTGCGCTCACTGGTGGTCGTCAAGACATTCAATTAAAGGCGAAAAACATGTTACAGGAACTATTAAACGAATATGAAGCAGGAGTTGAGATTAGAGATGTTCAATTACTTTCGGTTAATCCACCTTCTGAAGTTATTGATGCTTTTAATGATGTTCAAAGAGCCAGACAAGATAGAGACACTCTAATAAATGAAGCAGAAGCTTTTCGAAATGATATAGTTCCTAGGGCTAGAGGTGAGGCAGCCCAACTTATTTCCGAAGCAGAGGCATATGCTAGTGAAGTTGTTAACAGAGCTAAAGGTGATGCTGATAGATTTAATTCAATTTACAAAAGTTATAAACTAAATCCTGAGGTTACTGAATCAAGAATATATCTAGAAACAATGGAAAAAGTGTTTTCAAGAGTTAAAAAAATTATAATGGACAATTCAGCAAGTTCATCTGGAGTTGTTCCCTATCTCCCGTTAGATCAATTAAAACAAAAAGGAAATCAGTAATGTCTTCTTCAAAAATATTATCAGGCATAGGTATTTTAGCGATTTTATTTGGTGTGCTGAGCTCTTTTTTTACCGTTGATCAAACCCAACAAGCGCTAGTTCTTCAATTCGGTGAGCCTAAAAGATTAGTTAATAGGCCTGGTTTGAATTTTAAAATTCCTTTTATTCAAGAAGTGACGTTTTTTGAAAAAAGAGTTTTGTCCTTGGTTTCCCAAGACTCAGAGGAAGTTATATTGGCTGACCAAAAAAGACTTGAGGTTGATACTTACTCTAGGTTTAGGATAACTGATCCACTTTTATTTTATCAAACAGTTAGGAATGAATTCGGTGCTCGTCAACGTTTGGAATCTATTATTGATTCGTCTGTTAGAAGGGTGTTTGGTAAATTTGAATTAACGGCTATTTTGTCTGATGCTAGAACAAAAATAGTAGAAGATATTGGTGATGAGGTTAATTCTACAATTAAAAAATTAGGTATGGAGATAGTAGATGTAAGAATTAGAAGAGCTGATTATCCTGAAGCAACTAGCCAAAATATATTTAATAGAATGAAAACAGAAAGGGAACAAGAAGCTAAGGAGTTTAGAGCCGAAGGTGCAGAAGAGGCACAAAAAATTCGTGCAGATGCTGAAAAACAAAAAGTCGTTCTTGTTGCAGAAAGTAAAAGAAAGGCAGAAGCCTTAAGGGGTAATGGTGACGCACAAGCTATAAAAATTTACTCTGATGCATTTGGACAAGATGAAAAGTTCTTCAAATTTTACAGGTCAATGTTAGCTTATGAAAATACTTTTGCTGATGATGGGACAACAATGTTACTAAGCCCAGACAGTGACTTTTTCACTTTTTTTGGTAAACAAGATGGAAAAAATAATTGAATTTATTTTGATTGGAAGTAACTAAATTTGAGCTTAATTAAGCCTTAAAAGTGCCTTGTTTTATATATACATCTAAAAAAATTAATGGTGAATAAATGTGTTACATGTTGAAGTTTAAAAATAATTATAATTATACGGTTATTACAAGTATATTAATTCTATTGTTTTCAGTTAGTCTTGGGAACTCAAAAAGCGCACCAGATAGTTTCGCTGATTTAGCTGAAAAACTAAGTCCATCTGTAGTTAATATATCAACAACAACTGTTGTTGAACAAAAATCAAGAGAAATGCCTTCTTTCCCACCTGGTTCTCCTTTTGAAGATTTTTTTAAACAGTTTGACAAACCTGGAAATAAAAAAAGAAGAGCTCAATCATTAGGTTCTGGTTTTATTATAGACAAAATGGGTTATATCATTACCAACAACCATGTTATTGATAATGCTGAAAAAATAATGGTTATTTTATATGACGATACATCATTTGAAGCGACTGTAGTAGGTAAAGACCCTAAAACAGATGTTGCTCTTCTAAAAATTGATCCAAAGAAAACAAAGCTTAAAGCTGTGAAATTCGGTGATTCTAACAAGCTCAGAGTTGGTGATTGGGTAATGGCAATAGGAAATCCTTTTGGATTTGGTGGCACAGTTACAGCTGGTATAGTTTCTGCAAGAGGAAGAAATTTATCTGGTTCATATGATGATTACATTCAAACAGATGCGTCTATTAATAGAGGCAATTCTGGTGGTCCTTTATTTGATATGAAAGGTAACGTTGTTGGCATCAATACTGCTATTTTTTCTCAATCAGGTGGTTCAGTAGGGATTGGATTTGCTGTTTCATCAAATTTAGCAAAACAGGTTACTGATCAATTAAAACAATATGGTAGAACAAAAAGGGGTTGGCTTGGTGTTTTAATTCAAGAAATTACTGATGAGATAGCTGACAGTTTAGGTATGAAAACGGCAAAGGGAGCCTTAGTATCCTCCGCAACTGAAGGAGGCCCTGCTGAAAAAGCTGGTGTCAAAACAGGTGATGTTATCATTAAATTCAATGATACCGAAATTAAAAACATGAAAGAACTTCCTAAAGTAGTGGCTGGTACTCCTGTTGGTAAATCAGTTCCATTAGTAATATTAAGAAATGGAAATGAAATAACTTTAAATGTTACTTTGGGTGAACTCGAATTAGCAGAGAAAGAGAATTTAATTGGTAAAACCCCTAAAAAAAATGTCAATGCCAAAGAATATGATAAACTGGGTTTCACCGCAGAAGAATTAACTGATCAAAACAAAAACAAATTTAATCTTAAAAACATTGAAGCTGGTGTAGTGATTACATCTATTAGAGATAATAGTTCAGCTCAACAAGCGGGATTAACTCCAGGTATGGTTATAATTAGAGTTGGTCAAATAGAAGTTAATTCTATGAATGTGATAGATGAAGCAATTAAAAATGCACTTAAACAAAAGAGAAAAGCATTATTGCTTTTAGTTAAAGTTGAAAATGGAACTAGGTTTGTCGCATTAGAGCTGAAATAAAAACATTTATTTGAATATATCATTATCTGAGTAACCTTGAGCATATAACAAACCTAATAAATTTGTATTATTAAAATGTACATCAGCTACTTTATTTAGGGCAGCTTTACCATAGAAAGACACTCCTAAACCAGCATGTTTTATCATTTCAATATCGTTTGCTCCATCTCCAACACAAATTGTATCGTTATAATTTAGGTTATATTCTTTAACGTATTTACTTAAGTATGTAAGTTTGGCTTTTTTATCTAAAATTGATCCTACAACTTTTCCAGTTATTTCGAATTTTTTAGATTTTTTTTTTATGATTTGAAGTGTATTAGCATGAGTATGGTTGAAACCTAATAAATCTTTTAAATAATCAGTTAAAAAAGTAAAACCACCAGAAACAAGAACAGTTTTTGATCCATTATCATTCATTGTTTTAACTAATTCTTTTGCTCCCTCATTAATATTTACACTCTTTTTTAATGTTTCTAAAATATCTGTGGAATTTCCTTTTAATGTGGCAACTCTATCTATCAGCGCTTTTTTGAACTCTAGTCTGCCATTCATAGCTTCATTTGTAATAAAACTGACTTCTTCTTCTTTACCAATATGTCTTGCAAGTTCATTCAAGCTTTCTTCTTTAATAATTGTGCTATCCATGTCAGCTACAAGTAATTTTTTTTTTCTCTTATCAAAAGTTTTTATAAAATTACAATCAATTCCATATTTAGATTGAAAATTAGACATAATCTTTTTAAGTTTCGTGTCGTATTTATTTGAAACTAATCCCCATTCATAGGCTTTTCTAAAACTTAATTCTCTGAATGAAATTTTTTCATTTGTTGATTTTTCTATATGAGATGACAATAAATTCAAATAAAAATCACTAATTTTATTTTCTTTTGTATTTGATATTAATAAGTAGTCTTTCATGAAAATTTAATTATATTATTGTAGTAATTATGTCCAGTTTATTAAATGTTGATGTATTTTTTGATCTTTCTGACAATCAGTATGATTATGAAAAAGATCTCATTATTATTGCTGGTCCTACATGTGTAGGCAAATCATTTATAGCAATGGAATTAGCAAAAAAAATTAATGGTGTGCTGATTAATGCTGATTCTGTTCAAGTTTACGAAGACCTAAAATTATTGTCTGCAAGACCATCTGAAGAAGATATGCGCCAAATTCCTCACTTTTTGTATGGATACGTTAAATCTCAAAAAAATAATTCAATAGCTGATTGGTTAAGGCGATTGCATAAAGTGCTAATAGATATACAAAAAATAAAAAAAATAGCAATATTAGTTGGAGGATCAGGTTTATATATAAATGCTGTTATTAATGGTTTAGCTCCAATTCCAAGACTTAGAGAAGAAATTAAAAAAAAGAGTTTATTAAAGTTAAATGAAATTGGGATTGATAGTTTTAAGGAAATAAATCTTAAAATTGATCCTGCGTTTGTAGAAAAAAATCATGATAAACATAGACTATTAAGATCTTATGGTGTTTTCCTCCAAACTAAGAAAAATATGACATATTGGTATCAAAAGCCCAGGCAGGGTGCGATAAAAAAAAATATTTATAACTTTTTAATTAATTCAGAAAGACAATTAATTTACAAAAGGTGTGAATTAAGGTTTGATAATATGCTTGAAAAAGGAGCGCTTGAGGAGGTAAGAAAAATACGTGATTCTAATATTGATAGATCACTCCCAGTGGCAAGAAGTCTTGGTGTTAAATGGTTGTTAAATTATTTGGATAAAAAAATGTCTTTTGAAGAAGCTGTTCGGTTAAGTAAGAGAGATACAAGAAGGTATGTTAAGAGACAGATCACGTGGTTTAATCATAATTTTATTCCATATAAGATCATATTATTGAAATAAAATTTCAATAATATATGGATATTTATAATTTTATAATATAAAGTTGACGATTATTAAAATTGTTGATAACTAGTATTTTTTGATTGAAAGTATTAAACATAATGACATTAAATTACATTAACGGAGCAGAGGCTGTAATTAAAGCCTTAGTTGAAAACGGAGTTGAGGTAATCTTTGGATATCCTGGTGGAGCAGTACTTCCTCTCTATGATGCTTTATTTGAAAATAAAAAAATTAAACATATACTAGTAAGGCACGAGCAAGCAGCTGTACATGCTGCAGAAGGTTATGCTCGATCAACAGGCAAAGTTGGATGTGTTTTAGTAACTTCTGGTCCAGGTGCTACTAACGCAATTACTGGATTAACGGATGCGTTAATGGACTCTGTGCCAATTATTTGCCTAAGTGGACAAGTTCCTACCCACTTAATTGGTACTGATGCTTTTCAAGAAGCTGACACAACTGGTATTTCAAGACCATGTACAAAGCATAATTATTTAGTAAAAGATGCTGATAAATTATGTGAGATTATTCATAAATCTTTTGAAATTGCATCTTCAGGAAGGCCTGGTCCAGTGCTTGTCGATCTACCAAAAGATATACAACTTTCAAATGTAAAATACGTAAATAAAATTTCCAAAATAGACAAACATAATAATAATTATTCTTCAAAAATAGATCAAAATTTAATCAGCAAAGTTGCAAAATTATTATTACAGGCTGAAAGACCCATAATTTATGGTGGAGGAGGTGTTGTTAATTCTGGGCCAAACGCATCAAAACTTTTAACAGAATTAGTAAATATATTAGATTGTCCAGTAACACTTACACTTATGGGTTTAGGTTGTGTCCCAAATACAAATAAAAATTTTTTAGGTATGTTAGGTATGCATGGAACATATGAAGCAAACTTAGCTATGCATAATTGTGATGTCATGCTTAATGTAGGAGCACGTTTTGATGACAGGGTAACAGGTAGATTAAACGCCTTTGCTCCTAACTCAAAAAAAGTACATATTGACGTTGATAAATCATCTATTAATAAAGTTGTTTCTGTTGATTATGGTATAGTTGGAGATTGTAAAGAAATATTGTCAAAATTAGTCCAAGAAGTAAAAAAACTCCATAACCAAAAAACGGTGAAATCAAAAACAAGATGGTGGTCTCAAATAAATCAATGGAAAGATAAAAATTCATTAGGTTTTAAACAAGTTGGAAATAATATTAAACCACAGCAAGCTATTAAATCTTTATATGAAAAAACAAAAAACTTTGATACTTACATTACAACAGAGGTTGGTCAACATCAAATGTGGGCTGCACAGTATTTTGGATTTTCTAGACCAAATCACTGGATGACTTCTGGTGGATTAGGTACAATGGGGTATGGACTTCCATCATCCGTTGGTGTTCAAATAGCTTACCCAAAGTCATTAGTTATTGATATTTCAGGCGAAGCCTCCTTTTTGATGAACATGCAAGAACTTTCAACAATTGTACAATATAAACTGCCTATTAAAATATTTATTTTAAATAATGAGTGGATGGGTATGGTTAGACAATGGCAAGAGTTAAACCATGGATCTAGGTATAGCGAGAGCTACACAGCCTCATTGCCAGATTTTGTAAAACTAGCTGAATCTTTTGGTATTAGTGGTTTGAGGGTAGATAATATTAATAATTTAGAGGCTACTATTGATGAGATGATAAACATTAAGGGGCCTGTGATTGCAGATATTAGAGTGGAAAAAGAGGAAAATTGTTTTCCTATGATACCATCGGGAGCTGCACATAATGAGATGATTTTAAGTTCTGATGATAATCAGAAAGATACTTCCGATGAGGGTCTAGCACTAGTGTAAGGTTAGCTAAAATGTCTGTATATCAAAAAAATGAAGTTAATGAAGTTGAAACTTCAAGAACATTATCTTTAGTTGTAGATAATCAACCTGGCACACTGGCTAGAGTTATTGGTCTTTTTTCTGGAAGAGGTTACAATATAGAAAGTTTAACTGTTACTGAAATAGATAAAATTCGAAATTTATCGAGAATATCGTTAGTGACAAGAGGAACATCAATGACAATTGAACAGATAAAATCACAATTGCTTAGAATAGTTCCAGTTCACATAGTAAGAGATTTAACTCTAGAAGGACCATTTATTAAAAGTGAACTTGCATTAGTTAAACTTGTCGTCAAGGGTGCTAATAGAGTTGAAGCACTTAGAATTGCTGAGACTTTTCGAGCTAGGACTCTTGATGTTACATTATCGAGTTTTGTTTTTGAACTTACTGGAAAGCCTAGCAAACTAGACGCTTTCGTCCATTTAATGCGTTCGCTTGGAGACACAGAAATTTCAAGAACAGGTGTATCGGCTATCTCAAGAGGCGAGAAAACAGAAACAAAATTACTAGATCAAATTTAACATTACTGTTAATAAGACAAATCTGATTATAAATTTACAACATTTAATTTAAATACAAGGAGTTTTAAATGCGAGTGTACTACGACAGAGACGCAGACATAAATTTAATTAAAAGTAAAAAAGTTGTTATAGTGGGATACGGTAGTCAAGGACATGCGCATGCTGCTAATTTGAAAGATAGTGGTGTTAAAGAAGTTGCTGTTGCCTTGAGATCTGATTCTACATCCGTAGATAAAGCAAAATCTGCAGGTTTTAATGTGATGAATGTCGCAGAAGCGTCCAAATGGGCAGACGTAATAATGATGTTGACACCTGACGAACTTCAGGGTGAAATATACAAAAATGATATTGAACAAAACATGAAATCAGGGGCTGCTATAGCTTTTGCGCATGGACTAAACGTACATTTTAATTTAATCGAACCCAGGAATGATATTGATGTTTTTATGGTTGCACCAAAAGGTCCTGGACATACTGTAAGATCTGAATATCAAAGAGGTGGAGGGGTTCCATGCCTTATTGCAATAGATAAAGATATATCAGGAAATGTCCATGATATTGGTTTATCCTATGCTTGTGCAATTGGTGGTGGTCGATCTGGCATAATTGAAACAACCTTTAAGGAGGAATGTGAAACTGACTTGTTTGGTGAACAAACAGTGTTATGTGGTGGTTTAGTAGAATTGATTAGAGCTGGTTATGAAACTTTGACTGAAGCTGGTTATGCTCCAGAAATGGCCTACTTTGAGTGCCTTCATGAAGTAAAATTAATTGTTGATCTTATTTATGAAGGTGGTATTGCTAACATGAATTATTCAATAAGTAATACAGCTGAGTATGGAGAATATGTAACCGGACCAAGATTAATAACATCTGAGACTAAAACAGAGATGAAAAAAATACTTGAGGATATTCAGTCTGGAAAATTTACTAGAGATTGGATGCTTGAAAATAAAGTTAATCAAACAAGTTTTAAAGCAAATAGAAGAAAAGCTTCTAATCATCCGATCGAAGCAATTGGAAAAGAGCTTAGAGCTATGATGCCTTGGATAACTGCTAATAGGTTAGTTGATAAAGATAAAAATTAATATTTATTAATTCTTTGATTTAAGTTATTAGTTTGATTATGTTTTATAATCATTTCATATTAAAAACTATATAAAACCTTATAGAAGGGGTATAAAATGTTTGGATATGTTCGTGGACTTTTTTCTGCAGATTTAGCTATTGATCTAGGTACAGCTAACACTCTGGTTTATGTGAAGGGGCAAGGTATTCTTTTAAATGAGCCGTCAGTTGTAGCTATAACTGAAATTAGAGGTAAATCACAAGTATTAGCAGTTGGGGAAGAAGCGAAAACAATGCTTGGTAAAACGCCGGGTAATATTAGGGCAATAAGACCTATGGCTGATGGTGTGATTGCTGATTTTGATGTTGCTGAAGAAATGATTAAACATTTCATAAGAAAAGTACATAAACGGTCAACATTAGTTAGCCCGCAAGTTGTTGTCTGCGTACCGTCAGGTGCAACTGCAGTAGAAAGACGAGCAATACAAGAATCTGCAGAGGCTGCTGGTGCCAGAAGAGTTTATTTAATTGAGGAACCAATGGCTGCTGCAATTGGAGCTAATTTGCCTGTAACTGAAGCATCTGGGTCAATGGTTGTAGATATTGGTGGTGGTACAACTGAAGTTGCCATTTTATCTTTAGGAAATATAGTTTATGCACGTTCCGTAAGAGTTGGTGGTGATAAGTTTGATGAGGCTATAGTTGCATTTATAAGGCGTCATCATAACTTATTAATTGGTGAGATGACTGCAGAAAGGATAAAAAAAGGTATTGCTACAGCAAAAATTCCAAAAGATGGGGTTGGAGCAAGCATTGAAGTAAGAGGAAGAGATCTTGTTAATGGTGTACCTAAAGAGATAGAAATTAATCAAGCTCAGATATGTGAAGCATTAGCTGAACCTGTTGGTCAAATTATTGAGGCAACTAAAACAGCTTTAGAACAAACACCTCCAGAATTAGCTGCTGATATTGTTGAAAGGGGAATTGTTTTGACAGGTGGTGGAGCTCTTTTAGGTGAACTTGATACAACAATAAGAGAAGCAACAGGTTTACCTGTTGTTATTGCGGAAGATCCCTTAACATGTGTTGTGATGGGTACCGGGCGTTGTTTAGATGAAATGAAGTCATTGAGAAATGTTCTCATTGGAGCTTAATACTGAACCAAAAATTAATTATGAGTGAGAAAAGATGGTTTCAGGCAAGCCGTCAAATATAAAATCATTTAAAAATAGCAAAAAATTTAATTCTATTTTAATATTATTATGCTTAATCTTAGTATTTTTAGGAAAGTTAGATCTTATTGCGATAAGGAATATTAAGGCTTTTTTGTCTGATTTTTTAGCACCTGTCACATTTGCTTTAAATAAGCCAGTTGAAGAAATTGCTGGTGTATTTGAAGATGTGAAATCTGCTGGTGCACTTAGACAAGAGAATATTAGACTTAAGACTGAAGTTAGAAAACTTAAAGTTATAAACAGTAAAGCATCTAGTCAAGAACTTGAATTGTTGGAACTTAGACAATTGCTTAAAGTTTTACCTGAGAGAAGAAATAAAATTATTACTGGAAGAGCTATAACAGCACCTGGAGGTGTTTTTGCCAATACAGTATTAATAAACGTAGGTGAAAATAATGGTATTAAAGTTGGACAACCAGCTATATCCTCTCTCGGTTTAGTTGGATACGTAGTTAATGTTAGCTTGAAGACAAGTAGAGTTTTATTACTAATAGATATTAATTCTATGATACCTATATATTTGACTAGTAGTAATTGGCCGGCTGTTGTTAAAGGACAAAATGGAAAATTATTAAAAATAAAATTTTTATCTTCTAAAGCAGAACCAATAGAAGGTGAATTTGTTCAAACTTCTGGGCATGGAGGTAGATTACCCTCCGGTATAAATGTAGGTAAAATTGTAAAAAGTTTTTCTGGTAAATTTTTTGTTAAACCAACTGTTGATTTCCATAGACTTACTTATATATCTATAATCACCAATAAAGACATACTACCTTTTAAGTCCAAAAAATTTAATGGCTTTGCACCATTACAGAAGCCTGAAACTTCAATTAATTTGAAAGGTTTAAATTTAAGTGGAAAACGAGTAATTGAAAGTCCAGAAGATTGATAAAAAACAACAATATTTTTTACTATTTATATAAATTTTCAATAAGCATATTAAGTTTTGTATTTTTATTTTTTATATTAAATTTTCAATCATCGCTGAGTTTTTTTTCAATTTTTGAAATTTCAACTCCAAGTTTAATATCGATTGGAATTTATTTGTGTATAGTAAGATTTAATATAAATCCTTCTAATACAATTTTATTTTTAACTGGTTTTTTGCACGATATAATGAATGGAAATAATATTGGAACTACATCAATCTTTCTTCTCCTATTTAGATATTTTATTAGTAGTATAATCTTGGAAAAGATTAGCGAAAAAGATCAAGAAGAATGGATATATTTTACAATAATTTTTATTTTATCATTTTGTTTTGTATTTTTATTCAATTTAATAATTAATTTTTCTATACCTGAATTTAGTCCTATTTTTTTTCATATAGGTATTACACTAATTCTTTTTCCCATTATAAATATAAGTATAGATTTTTTCAGTTTTGTTTCACGATTAATTAAAAATTAGCTTATGAAAAATAAAAGTCAAAAAAATTTAGAAAATAAAATCTCAAAAAGATTTTTTTTATTATCACTATTAAAGGGAACTGTAGTAGGTGCAATAGGTTGGAGATTTTTTGACTTACAAATGATAGAGAATAGAAAATATGAAAAACTCTCAGATAATAATCAATTTAATTTTCACATGATATCTCCAGAAAGGGGGAGAATATTAGATCGTAAAATGAGATTGCTTGCAGGTAATATGGACGGATTTTCTTTAGTACTTAAATGGAATAAAAATATTAATGTAGATGACATAATTAAAAAAATTTTAAAAATTGTTAATATCAGTCAGAAAGATTTAAATAAATTTTATGAAGAAATTAAATCCAATAAAAAAGAATTTTCTAAAGAAATTTTGATAACAAAAAAATTATCACAAAAAGATGTATCAAAATTAGCTGTTAGAAGAATTGAGTTTCCTGAAGTAAGCTTTTCAATGACCAAGAAAAGAGTTTATCCCCAAGGAATTATAGCAGGTCACATTACAGGTTATATTGGACCTTATTCTAAAAAAGATAGTAAAATAAAAATTAAACCAAATGTTTCCTGGCTTGAAGTAGGAAAGGCAGGTCTAGAACAATTCTTTGACAATGAGTTAAGAGGAAAATATGGTAGAAAGAGAAATGAGGTAACATCTAAAGGACACATAATCGCATCGCAGATTTATGAAAATACTATACCAGGAAGTGATATAAAAACTTCGTTAGATATGGGACTACAAGCATTCGCAATCGAGAGATTCGAAAGAGGTAATAATACCTTAGTTTCTATAAAAAATAAAAACTTCAAGAAGCAAATCAAAAAAACAAAAGACATTAATAATATAAATAAAGATTATGTTTATAAAGACAAAAAAAATAGAATTGTGGATGCTCAATCTGGTTCAGTTATAGTAATGGACATCGAAAATGGAGAAATTTTATGTTCTGTATCTTCTCCAGGATATGATCCAAATATATTTTCCAACGAATTAGAAACTAATGTTTGGAATAGTCTTAAAAACAACTCTAGATCCCCTTTTTTAAATAGAAGTATGTCCGGTGTTTATCCACCAGGCTCAACAATAAAAATGGCTGTTGCTCTTGCAGCTTTAGAAAATGGTATAATTGATTACAATACTAAATTTTACTGTAATGGTTTTAAAGAATTAGGTTCTAGTACATTTCATTGCTGGGCTAAAGATGGTCATGGAAAATTAAATTTAATGGAAGCAATAGAACAATCATGCGACGTTTTTTTTTATGAATTGGGTTTAAAGGTTGGAATCGACAAAATTGCATTAATGATGAAAAAACTTGGCTTGGGTCAATTTTATGATGTTGAAATTAATGACAAATCTAAAGGTGTTGTTCCTAATATCGAATGGAAACTTAAACGTGATGGATTGCAGTGGTCAATGGGTGAAACATTAAATGTATCTATTGGTCAAGGATACTTACTTACTACTCCTCTGCAATTAACCACAATGGTTTCGAGAATAGCTAATGGTAAATTTTCTATCACTCCAACGTTAATGATGAACAAAAACCAAAATAGATTTGAACCATTGAACATAAACCCTCAGCACCTAGAATTTATTAAAAAATCTATGGAAAGGGTAGTTAAAGGAATTAATGGCACTGCAAGAAATTATCGAATTGGTTCAAACAAAATTGAAATGGCTGGAAAAACTGGAACAGTACAAGTTGTTAGAATATCCGAAGTAGAAAGAGAAAAGGGCTTAATTAAAAATGAGGACAGGCCCTGGAAAAAAAGAGATCATGCGTTATTTGTAGGATATGCACCTACTTCAAAACCAAAATATTCTATTTCCGTAGTAGTAGAACATGGAGGAAGTGGTTCATCTGTAGCTGCTCCAATAGCCAGAGATATTTTCAAGTATATTTTTAAAGTATAAAGCGGGTGTTCAGATGAATTATAAATTAAATAAACCTTATGAAGAAAACTATGGTTTTATATTTTTTTCAAAATTGTCAAAGCTAAATTTTTTAATCATAGTATGCATAATTTTGCTTGGCTGTGTTGGTGTTGTATCTCTATATTCTGCAGCTGGCGGATATTGGGATCCTTGGGCTAAAACACATTTAATTAGATTGATATTTGGAATTTCCTTAATGTTAATTTTAGCTTTTATCCCCCACGATGTTTTTGTTAGATTAAGTGTTATATCCTTTATTATTGGGATAATAAGTTTAATCTTAATAAAATTTGTTGGTACAGGAAATGTTCAAAGGTGGATTACACTGGGAGGAATAAACTTTCAACCTTCAGAAGCCATGAAACTAGCTTTAATTTTAATTTTGGCTAGGTATTTTGATCATATTTCAAGGATTGAATTAGATAAACTTAAAACTTACGTTATTCCTCTTTTTTTAATTTTTTTACCTGGGTTTTTAGTAATTTCTCAGCCAGATTTGGGAACAGGGCTGACTATAATATTATTAGGATTAGCAATTTTATTCTTTGTAGGAATTTCAATTAAATTTGTAGTATTTTGCTTTATTCTATTATCTTCTTCAATTCCTTTCATCTGGAATCAACTCTATGATTATCAAAAAGAAAGGATTTTAGTATTTTTAAATCCTGAAATTGACAGTCTAGGAAGTGGATACCAAATCATACAATCAAAGATTGCTATTGGTTCCGGTGGATTTTTTGGTAAAGGTTATTTATTAGGAAGCCAAAGTAGATTGAATTACTTACCTGAAAAACATACAGATTTTATTTTTACACTGATTTCAGAAGAACTTGGTTTTATAGGATCAATATCTATCATATCAATATTTTGTATTTTAATTATTTCCGTTATGAAAATTTCTTTTAAAGTTCAATCTCTTTTTTCAAAAATAGTTACTTTCGGAATTGGGTTTTTATTGTTTTTATACTTAAGTTTAAATATAGGAATGGTATGTGGACTTTTGCCTGTTGTAGGAGCACCACTACCATTGATAAGTTATGGGGGTACTTCCTTGTTAACTGTATTGATTGGGTTAGGAATAGTGTTGAGTATTAATATTCATGACAAAGAAGTTCTATGATATAAAATAATAAATATTGAGGTTAAATTGTTTAGATTTTTCGTACTTAAAAAATGGTTTTTATGGTCTTGGTTAGGATCATTTATAATATTATCATCTTTATGGGTTCAGGTTAAAATAGACGTTAAAATCAACGAATGGTTTGGTGAATTTTATGACATGATACAAAAGGCTCTATCAAAGCCTAACTCAATAACAATGCAAGAGTATTGGGATAGTTTGTTTTCATTTATATCATTAGCAGGACTTTATGTTTCAGTATATGTTATAATGATTTTTTTTACTGCTCATTATCTATTTAGATGGCGAACTGCAATGGTAGAGTGGTATCACTCTGTGTATGATAAGGCATGTAAAATTGAAGGTGCAGCACAAAGAGTGCAAGAAGACACAATAAAATTCTCTCGCATAATGGAATCATTAGGCACGAGTTTAATAGAATCAATAATGGTACTAATCCAATTTATACCAATTTTATTAGGTCTGTCAGTTGGTATCCCAATATATTTTTTTGGAGATTGGGAATATGGATTAATTACTGGTGCTTTGTTGTGGACTATTGGGGGTACAATTTTTTTAATTGGTTTAGGATGGGTTTTAAGATTAGTTGGAGTTGAATATGATCTTCAAAAAAAGGAAGCTGCTTACAGGAAACTCCTTGTTATTGCTGAAGATGATAATTCTATTCGTCCTAAAAATATTGAAGAATTATTTGCAGACGTAAGATCTATACATTTCTTTAGTTTTATTAGATACTTGTATTTTAATATTGGTCGAATGGCTTACATGCAGGCTAATGTATTATCAGCTTATGTTTTCTTAGCTCCAGCGATAGTTGCTGGAGTTGTTACACTTGGTGTAATGCAACAAATAATAAGAGCATTTGGGAGAGTCGAAGGTTCTATGCAATACTTATTAAGGGCATGGCCAACAATTATTGAATTAGCAAGTGTCTATAGACGTTTGCGAGAATTTGAAAACCGAATTTTAGAAAATTAACTTAATGTTATATTTATGAATGAACTATCTTTTGCAATTGGAATTTTAAGTTGGAGAGGATACGATAGCCTAGAAAACTCGTTATATTCATATAAAAAAAATGGTCTTTCTGATATGACTAATCATAAGTTTGTATGTCTACCTGATTTTACAGAAGAAGGTATTAAAATTGCCAAAAAGTATAATTATAAGCCAATATTAATTAATAACAATATAGGAATTCTTGAAGGTTTTAAATTTCTTGCAGAACAAATGCCTCAAGGTCCAATTTTACTTTTAGAAAATGATTTAGAGTTGATTGAAAATAAAAAAGAAACATATGCACAATTACAAAAATCAATAAAATTATTAAATGAACACAGGGTAATTCAAGTTAGACTAAGAAGTAAAATAAATCCAGGAGAACCTTTTGTAGGATTAAAAAAGTACAAAAACTATTGGTCTAGTAATATAATATCAAGAATTAAAAGATTATTAAGACCTTTTAAAGCTCGTAAATTAATTGGAACTTCTACTTATCATCATGAAGAACCCGATAAAATCCATCCTAACTTTGTAAAAAAAATTTATGAAGGGTTTTATATAGTACCTAGTTCTGTTTTAACATGGGCTAATTTAGCAATATTAGTTGATAGAGATATTTATTTAGAAACTATAATAAAAAAAGCAGAACAAATTAAGTCAAAAAAACACATTAATGGTTTTAAAAACATTGAAATCGAGTTAAATAATTCATGGTGGCGAAATAAACAATTTAAAATTCTCATTACCCCAGGTTTATTTAAACATAATCGATTATCACACAGAGGTTACTAGTTTTTTTTATTTTTTTTATTTATTTGATACGCTCTGCCAATTGAGAGATTGTTATTAGGTATATCTTTATTAAAAACACTTCCTGCGCCCATTGTAACGTTATCGCCTATTTTAATTGGAGCTATAATTGTTGAGTTTGAGCCAACAAAAGTATTTTTACCTATTTTCGTTTTATTTTTATTTTTACCATCGTAATTACACGTAATTGTGCCAGCACCAATATTGGTTAATGAGCCAATTTCAGTGTCTCCAACGTATGACAAGTGATTAACTTTAACTTTTTTGGATAAGTTACTTTTTTTGATTTCTACAAAGTTTCCAATTTTTGAATTTTCACCAATAATAGTTTCATCTCTTATTCTTGCAAAAGGACCAATTATTGAACCTTTTTTAATTCTAGTTTCTTCTATATGTGAAAAGGACTTAATTTCTACAAATGAATCAATTACAACATTTTTCCCAAAAACCACATTAGGATGTACTATGATATCTTTACCAAATTTAGTATCATGATTTATATAAGTTGAATTAGGGTCAATTAATCTGACACCATTCATCATAACCTTGTTCCTGATTAAATTTTGAGATATGCCCTCTGCTATCGATAAGTCTTGCTGCGTATTAATCCCTATTATCTCTTCTTCGGCAATTTCAATAAACGATATTTTTTTATTTGCATTACTTAAAATCTTCACAATATCTGTTAAGTAATATTCTCCTGAAAGGTGATTTTTTTTAATTTTTTTTAAGTATTTCAGACAAGAACTATGTATGCCCATAATTCCACCGTTACAGAAATTTGAATTTACCTTTATTTTTTTTGAATCTTTATATTCAATAATTTCTATAGGTTTTGTCTTATTGTCAAAAACTATTTTACCATATTTATTTTTTTCATTTTTCTTAAAACCCGTTAGTACTAGCTCATTACCATTTTTAAAAGATTTTATAATTTTTTTAAGTGTCTTTGTAGTTATAAAAGGGGTATCTGCAAAACATATAAGTAATGCTCCTTCAAAATTATCTAATAGTGAAGTTGCTTTTCTAACAGCATCTCCTGTTCCCATTGGTTTTTTTTGTATAACAGTATGTAAATTTTGATGGACAATATTAATATTATCGAATCCTTGTGGTACAACTACTATTGAATTTTTTATCCCAGCAGATTTATTAGTGTCAATAACCCACTGAAGCATAGTCTTCCCAGAAATTAAATGTAAAGGTTTTGGTGTGCTTGAAAGCATCCTACTTCCTTTGCCAGCACTTAATATAATTGAATAAATTTCCATAAAAATGTTATATCTCTTAAGTTTACAAATATAAAGCTTTAAAATTTACGATTAAAATTATATTAATTAAATTTTATATAAGGGGGCCAAAATGTGCGGTGTTGTTGCAATAATAGGAAAACAAAATGCAAGTCAACTCGTTGTTGAAGGCTTAAAAAAACTTGAGTATAGAGGTTATGACTCTGCTGGTATTGCTTCAGTATCAGGTGGAGCACTTCAAGTAACTAAGTCAAAAGGCAAATTAATCAATTTAATTGAAAAGTTAAATCAAGTATCCATTGCAAATTCATATTCTTATCCTTCAATAGCTATAGGTCATACAAGGTGGGCTACACATGGTAATATTAACAGTGAAAATGCTCATCCATTGACAAGTGAAAATAAAGTAGCAGTTGTTCATAATGGAATTATTGAAAATTATGAATCAATAAAAAATTCACTTGAGTCAGAAGGATATACTTTTAGAAGTCAAACCGACACTGAGGTATTGCCTCATCTCTTTATGAAATATATAAAATTAGGAAATAATTTTTTGCAAGCAGGAAGACTTGTCTTAAAAGAAATAAAAGGCGCATTTGCCTTTGTTGCAATGAGTTTAGATTTTCCAAATGAATTATTTGTATCTAGAAATTCGTCACCATTAGCCATTGGTATAGGTGACAAATCAAATTTTGTTGGTTCAGACGCTCACTCAATAGATCATTTAACCCAAAAAATAATTTATCTAGAGGATGGTGATCATGCTTTGATTAATTTGGAGAATATTGAGATTTTTAATATTAATGGAGAAAAAGTTAATAGGAAAATTATTAATATAAAAGCTGAAATTGGTTTAATAACAAAAGGTGGTTATAAACATTTTATGGAAAAGGAAATTTTTGAACAACCTTCAGTAATTCCTCAAACGATTTCGACTTTTATCAATAATGACACTGAAATAAAAATAGATCTAAATAAATTAGGATTTAAAAATAAAAATACTTTGCTTATTTCTGCCGCTGGAACTAGCTACTATGCTGCAATGGTTGGTAAATATTGGATTGAACATATTGCTGATTTACCCGTTATAATCGATTTAGCTTCAGAATATAGATATCGAAAACCATCCGTTTTTGGTCAAAGCGCTATGTTGGTTATTTCACAGTCTGGTGAAAGTTTGGATACTCTTATGGCATTAAGGCATGGTAAAGAGCTTGGATTAAATACTAATGCTATTGTTAATGTTGAAGGAAGCACTATAGATAGAGAAGTAGATTATAGTTTATATACCAGAGCTGGAGCAGAAATAGGTGTGGCAAGTACAAAATCTTTCACTTCTCAGTTAGTTGTTTTATTTATAATTGCTGTCGCTCTAGGAAAAAAATTTAAAAATTTAAAACAAGAACAAGCGCAAAAAATTTTCTCTTACATACACGCATTGCCTAGTGCTATTGCGCAGGTGCTCAATATGGAAAATGAAATTAAGTCTGTGGCCCAGAATATAAAAAATGCGAAAAGCATAATCTTTCTTGGTAGGGGGCTTTTGTACCCTCTGGCATTAGAAGGTGCTTTGAAGTTAAAAGAAATTAGTTATATTCATGCCGAAGGCTTTGCAGCTGGAGAAATGAAACATGGTCCTATTGCTTTAATTGAAGATCAAGTGCCAGTAATAATGTTTTTAGTATCAGATGGTAATGAAGATAAAGCTATCAGCAACCTTCAAGAAGCCTGCTCTAGAGGAGCTAAGATTATTCTAATTGCAGACAAGAATTGTATTCAAAAGGCTTCTTTTGCTCACTATAAAATAGAAATACCAAGTTTTGATACTGATTTTAAATCATTATTATCACCATTTCTTATGGCAATACCAGCTCAGTTGTTAGCCTATCATGTTGCTAATGAAAGAGGTACTGATGTTGACCAACCAAGAAATTTAGCAAAATCAGTCACCGTGGAATAATTTCAACTGATGAAATAACTTTTCCAAAATATAATCATTATTTGTGTTTTACTGTAACAGTTAGAACGAATAAGTTTGCATTAAAACAAAACCAAAAATATTCACCAGAACAAGAAGAAATTTTTAAAAAAATAAAATCATTACATCAATCTGGGTTGGGTTATAGAAAAATTTCATACAAACTCAATGCAGAAAATATTAAAACACAAAGAGGTAATAAGTGGGGGTGTAATAATGTTTATTCAGTTCTCAAAAGACATAAAGAAAGAGAAGATAGATTAGAGTTTATCAACAAAGAATATGAACCAGTATGGAGTAAAATGGAAGTTAAGTGGGAACTAGAGAGATAATGGTATCAGTGAATAAATATTATTTATATTTTAAAACAAGATTTTAACTAAAAGAAATCTACTTAATAACTAAAGTCTAAAGTATCAAATCATAAGAAAAACTGTTTTCAACATCTTCCATGGTTCTTATTATTTTATCATTGTTATAAATAAAATCTAATATTTCTTTTTGTAGATAAAAACAATCCAATGGAGATAGAGTATTAAGATTTCTTTTTGGGTCACTATGTATTATGCAGTTTCTAAATTTATTAAATTTTTTATATCTTCTTTTATTCAATAAATTTGATAAACCTTCTTTATCCTCTAGTTTACAATTTTGGTCTATAATTTTTCCATAAAGTTGCATAGTAGGCAATCTTTTAAATTTTTGTTTCATGTCAAATAAAATATCTTTTTGTTGTATGTTAAACTTTTCCTGTGACACCGTTTCTTGTTTCAACTTATCATCATAAACATATGTTTTTTTTTTTGGTATTGTTGACCATCTCACTATCTGTCTGAGGTATTTTTCAAAATAAACATAAATAAGAGCACTAAATTGTGGTGTAAATTTTTCACTCATAGTTTCGTAACTTTCAAGCATTTGTATGTTGAAACTTCTATCAATATAATCAAAGGAATTAATAAATTTTTCATGTCCTTTATTAGTAAAAAAAACCTTTTTATTTAATTTACTTTCAACTTGCTTTGTATGATTTTTATATTCTTGATTTTCAGGAAGATATTTATCGGAAAGGGATTCATATGATGCTTTAATAGATTTTCCTAAGTTATGATAATTATATAAATTATTATGTAGCATTACAATCTCGTGATGCCAGGGCAGAAATATTTCCAAATATAAAGAATTATTTTCAAATTTTTTAAAATCATAAGTTGGAAAGAAAATATGTGGATATTTTTTGTTCCAAAAATTCTCTTGTTCTTGAAAACTTTTGAAGTTATTTAAGTAAAGTTCTTCTATATCAATAAATTTAAAATTTAACATAATTTATATTTCATCTTTTTTTAACTAATTAAGACATTTACATAAATAATTTGACTTTATAATATCATTTTATTGATGAATAAGGGAAGTTCAATCAAGTTTTAGAATAAACTTTTTTAGTAAATTTATTAATTAAAAACATTGACTTTATAATTAATAATTTGTGATTTATAATATTTTAAATATGAGTTCAACTTATTTCATCAGTTGGATATAATCAGTTACCGTAGAATAGATTCAGCTGATGAAATAACTTCTGTCGTTTCTTCAACTGATGAATTAAAAAATCCAAAATTTTCTCATTATCTTTGTTTTTGTGTGTTAGTAAAAACTAATCTATTTGTATATAAACAAAACGAAAAATATACTTCCCAACAAGAAGAAATGTTTCAATTAATAAAATCACTTCAAGAAAAAGGGTTGGGTTATAGAAAAATATCACAATATCTAAACGGAAAAGGTTTCACTACTCATAAAGGAAATAAATGGGGTAATAACAATGTTTATTCAGTTGTTAAACGTCATAGAGAAAGAGAAAACCGATTAAGGGTTATGAAGAAGATATATCAACCCAACTGGGGTAAAATGAAAGTTATTTGGGAAAGAAACCAAGACTAGGTTTTTGAATTGATACTTATTGCTTTGTTTGTAAAAGATTCATTATTTAAAATACTTTGATTGCTCCAAGTATTTCCATAATGTTATTTCTAAAATAGCAGCACCTAATTTGGATTCAAATGTATCCGTTGGCAATATGTTTGGTGATACTTTTGCTATTTCTTCTGCTTCTTTATACAATTTCATTTGTTCATCATTAAGAGATTTAGACTTCAATTTATAAGATACAAAAGCACAAACTTTTCCATGTCTTGCCCCAAGTAAATATAAATGATTTCGTTCTTCTGCAAGATATTTGTCCAAATATTCATTATTAGAATTTAGAGACATATAGGTTATCTTCGTATTTAGTTTTAAATTCAAATATTTTAAAAACTCATGGTAAAACTTTGCTCTTTCTAACTTTGTGGTTTCCTCAATTCCTAAAACTAACTTGTTATGAATTATAACATTATAATTAACAAAGTTGATTATATAACCAGCAATGTATGGTTCATCATAAAATTCATCTGGTATTTCATTACCAGTTTTAATTTTACAATTAGTTTTAAATACTTCTGCAATTTCTTCTGGTGTCATATAATAATCTTATTAACTTTTTATTTTTTTGTAAGTATCTTTATTGCATTTATAGATTATGATTAGTGACTAGAAAAAAAGGGGTATAGGTGTTTGAAAAAGGTGTGAATACTAAGTTTTGACACAGATTTGACACAGTAAGGCAGTGAAATGTATACTAACTAGAGGTGGAAATATGATACAAAATTATATTAACTGGGAAAAAAAACAAATAGATTGGTGGAAAGAAAAACTTGGTGTTTCCGACCATGGAGTTGCCTGGATATCATTTATCAAGGGTATTTTAGTAGGATTGTTAGTTTATCACTTTTTTATAGTTTAAGATTTAAAAGGTAGTTAAATATTATGAGTAAAGATTTTAAGATTTTTTTGTGTGTGGTTAGTTTTTGATTTTGTTAAAAGGTTATATATTTTTTAATATAAACCCTGCTATGTTCCTTAACCCTATAATAAATTAATATTGGTAAATTTAACCCTACTCCAAAAAATTCAAAAGTATATTAGGTATGGTTGTTACTTTATTATTTTTTTAATGTTAATTTTTATTTGGATTAGATTTTCTTATGTGATTCATTTTTAGAAAAAATATAAAGTTCCAAGAATTAACAAAACCCAGAAAATATAAAGTGATTGAGGGTAAAAAAACTGATACAACTAATGAAGTAATGAAATTTGTTTCTAAAAGAAACAGAGTAAAAAAAAAGCAGCAGCGAGTATAGAATATGAGGACAACTTATTTCATCAGTTCAATCCAATCCGTAACAGTGGAATAGATTTAAAAGTACTATCTTTGAATACAAATTTTATTTTAGATTTCAAATTGTAATCCAAACTAACAAATTAGGTGTATTTCGGATAGGAAATGAAAGACTTAAAAGATTAGACTTAATTTATAATCTTCACAAAAACGGTTTAACTAATAAAGAGATTTGTGAATTTCTTTCGTTAAGAAAACTGAAGACCTTTAGAACTAGAGAAGAATATACACCTAAGTTAATTTGGGGAACAATTCAGAAATACAAAAAGAGATTACAAAGAAACAAAGATAAAATATTATTTATCAGAGAAAGTTTGTATGTAGAGAAATTTTGGAAAAATAAATAAAATTTGATATACTTATTAAATATTATTGGAGTTATATTATGTATAAGTTTTTATTAATAATTTTTCTATTAATACCGTATCTTTCATTGTCTGACCAATATTACTTGAATTTGGGTGGTGGAACTTTCATGAATATGGATACAGGATCTCTTATTATGGACATGGGAGGAGGAACCTCTATGGACATGGACACAGGTGATTTGATATTTAAATATGATTAAATAATGACATAGTAACTTTGAATCTATTCCGTTACTGTTGAATAAATCATTGATTTCATTGAATAAATTTACCATAAAAAATGGTAAGATAGAATATTTTGTGAGTATATTTGTTTGATATTTTTTTTTGATATTTACAAACTTATTTATTTATTCAAACTAATTTAATGCGGTATTTTAATTACACTATTTTATTAATTTTCTTTTTGTATGGAACTGGTTGTAAAACATCTCAATTAACAAACTCGCTATCTAATGATAAAAATTGGAATATTTCATATCGAGTAAATTGTTATTTACCAAGTTTAGACTCAGCACAAACTATATCTGAAAATGGAAACAATTTTTTACGATTTACTTTAAATAGATTTGATAGAGGTAATTGCCCAAGCGATAGAAAAAAAATGGGTAAAAATTTTTTTAGAGAGAGAGCGGAATTTAGGTCTGATAGAGTTTTAAAAGGAAAGAATGAAATTAGTTTTAAAATAAGATTTGTAGAAGGTTTTGTAGGATTAAATGAACATTTTTCTCAAATACATTCTAAATATAATGGGTGTGGGAAAGAGGCATTACAATTTTCTTTTGATTATGGACGACTAGTAGTGATATCAAAATTAGGTGGAAGATATTACCCTAGTTTAAATAACCGAGAAATAAGAATTAATGATATTATTGGTAAATGGCAAAGATTTAAGATTATTTTAGACGATGATAGTAAAAAATTTTCACTTTTAATGAACGACAAGTTAATTTTAAAAGATGGTGTTTTTGATTATTTATCGTGTGGTGTTCCAACGTTTCGTTTTGGAGTTTATAGAGATCACAGTTTTAGTGCCAAAACATCAATTGTTGATTTTGATGAAATTCAAATTAAAAACATTCAATAGTCAATAAAGAAAACCCTCAAACATATTAATCAAAGTCTTATCAACCACCTCCAAACTAAAATCAGACCTTACCTCTGGATACTCTTTTTCTAACTTTTCATCTTTCAGTCTTTTTTTCTTCACTATGGAATGAACATAATTACCTTTGAACTTCTTTCTACGAACAGATAGGTAACCTTTCTTATTTAACCACTCTGCGATTTGGTCAAAGGTTTTGCCTTTTTCTCTTTGTACAGTAATTGTCTCATATAGAAAGAATTGGTATTGAGAATATTGTGGTACATTAAAAGGTGGACGGCGGTAAGTTATGCTGAAAAAGAAAAAAACATCTCCTGAAAAAAACTCCCCACTACACCGCACAAACGATACCGTGGAATAGGTTCCTTTTCCACATTTCTTTAAAACCTGTAAATTCAATGAGTTATTAGGAAATTTTTTAAGTTCCTAGATCTTTAATAAATATAATTTTAATCAAATTATTTATTTAAATTTTTAATTGTCTAAGATCATATTAAGTCATCTACGTAAGAATTGTATAACATTGGTCTATTTTAATATTAATTGTGTAAAATAGGATGATTTTTGTTTAGTAAATGGGTTCAGTTTTAGAGAGTTTTTGGACAATTAACTAGGTTTACTGTAAACATTAAAGTATGTGGAACGTTTATAAGAAATTTCTAATGATGGTTGGGGTAAGTATAATTTTCGTTTTTATTCTTTATTCGTTATGATTAAAGTATGAAACATTTTGATTCATTATTAAATTCTATAATTTTACATATCCCTCATTCCTCAAAATTAATTCCTGAAGAATATATTAGTTATTTTTACTTAAACAAAAATGAATTAGACCAGGAAATAAATGTAATGACTGATCATTTCACTGATGATTTATTTAACGTTAAAGGTACAAATATTCCTTCAATTAAATTTCCAGTGTCAAGATTACTTGTCGATCCAGAGAGATTTGAAATGGATCAAAATGAACCAATGAGTAAAGTTGGTATTGGGTGTTTATATGAAAAGACCAGTTACGGGAAGAAACTTAAAGAAGTTGAAAATATTAGAGAAAAACTTTTAGAAGAATTTTACAGACCACACCATAAAAAATTAGAAAGTTTAATTAAATTAAAATTAAATAATTATGAGAATATTATTATTATTGATTGTCATAGTTTTCCTAAAAATAGATTACCATATGAAAAAAGTAAGGAACAAAATAGACCTGAGATATGTATTGGAACAGATGATTTTCATACTCCAGAAAAGTTAAAAAATTTCTTAACAAACAAATTTAGAGATTTTGATTTTAGTGTAGATATTAACACTCCATTTAGTGGTTCAATTGTTCCTAATTCTTATTATAATTTAGAAAAAAGAGTAATATCAATAATGATTGAGGTGAGAAGGGATTTATATATAGACGAAAATATTTTTGTTAAAAATGAAAATTATAATAAAATTAAAAATATCTTAAACAAGATTATTAAATCTGTTGAATTAGATTATTTAAATGAATAGAGAGATAAAACCTTAATGAGAAAAGAAATTAAATTATTTTTTATAAGTCTTCTACTATGTTCTTTTTTTTATAAAACAACATATTCTGAAGAAAAAAAATTTAATTATGATCAACATAAAGAACAACTTATTAAAAAAAAACTTTTACTAAATTCATTTAAAAAATGTGAAGAATATATTAATGAAACATCTGTTGAATTGTTTTTGAATTGTAGTGATAAAAATAAAAAAAATAAATGAAATGAAATTATTTTATAAAGTTTTAAGTGTAGAAACTCTATTCTGGATTTCTTTAATTGGATTGTTTGTATGGTTTTAAAATGTGGAAAACAAACTCAATCCGTCACCGTGGAGTAGGTTCCTTTTCCACATTTCTTAAAAACTTGTAAATTCAATGAGTTATTTGATGTCTTTTTAGAATTTAAGATCTTTTAAAACTAAATTTTAAATTTCAGTTTCCATTTTTAATCTAATTTCTTAGAGAACATACTGAGACATTTTAGTTAACTAAGTTTAACATTAATAAGAATAGTCACTAATTGTATAAAATAGGGTTATTTAATTTAAGTAGATGGGTTAATCTCCGGAGTATTTTAAAGTGTTATTTTGATCACACTGTAAGGATTAAGATATGTGGGAAGTTTATAAAAAGTTTCTAATTATGATTGGTTTAAGTATCATTTTCGTTTTTTTCTTATATTTTTTATAAATAGTTTTTAAAATCATCTGACATTACAATATCTGCTTCTCCACCTACTGCAGACATAATTGCTCCCATATCATTAAATTCTTTAGACACTTTTTGCCAATCTTTTCTACCTTTATCGAAGTGTTTTTTTGAGAGCCAATATTTAACATAGACAACAGTTGACTCAGATGTGTCAATGGTTGTTTCTTTTATAAGGCCAACTCTCATTTGTTCATCTCTCACTTCTTTATTTAATAATTTTAATGCTTTTTTTGCTCTTTCATTGGGACACTTTATTGTAACAATTCTTATATACATTTCAGAAACTCTTATTAATTTTAAAATAGTATATATTGTTTATCACTATTAGAATAAATTCAATGGGAATTATCTATACTTATTTGATTTAGGCAATTTTTAAAAGAATTTATCATGATGATCAAATTAAGTGCTATTTTTATTATTTATTCGTTTTAAATTGAATAAACATTGTAGAAGTTGATATTGGCATTTGGTTTGAAATTACTATAATTTCTTTAATTTTCTCATTTTTTGTAACTATGTATAGTGTTTTAAAAAAAATAGATAAAAACAAAATAAATTGACAAAAAAACTGAAATTAATTTTACAAGTCTCCTATTATGTTCTTTTCTTCTTAAAACAACGTATTCTGAACAAAAAAAATTTAATTATGATCAACATAAAGAAAAACTTATTGAAAAAAAAACTTTTACTAAATTCATTTAAAAAGTGTGAAGAATATATTAATGAAACATCAGTTGAATTATTTTTGAATTTTAGTCATGAAAATGACAAAGAAAAATAAAACGAAATTATTTTATAAGGTAATTAGTATTGAAACTCATTTTTGTTGTAACACTTACAGTCTTACATCTGTGTTTATCGTTAAGAAAAAAATGGTTTAACTACAAAAAGGAAACATGATAAGCGCTTTCTCGAATACTAAATTTATGAATGCATATGAATTTAATCTGCAGTTTCTGTTCCGCTAGCTGAAAGTGGCACTTGCATTAGGTCTTCTCCTAGGACAATTGTGCCAGAAAAGATTTCAGCCATTTCAGAAACCATACGTTCCTTCACGCCCGGCTTGTCGAGAATAGGTAGAAAATGAGTTAAGACTAAGATATCCACTTCTGCTCGTTTAGCAGTCTCCGCATTGTCGAGATGAGAACCAGACATCTGCCGATAATCGGGTGTTAACTCAGTCCCTGAGAGGAAGTGGTTCATGTGAATGAGAACATTAGCTCCTTTGGCAAAATCAATGAATGGACTGTATATCCCTCCATTGTCTCCTGAGTAAACCACTGTGCCAGCATCTGTCTCGACACGATATGAAAGACAATTCAGATCTGGCTGCACATGTCGGGCCGGCCCCACCTTAATTAGCCAATCTGCTCCCTCAATAACATCACCTTGTGCGACCTGCGTCAGTTTAGGATCAGGGCGTGGACGATCGCCGAAACCACCTCTTGCGTGATAAACCGCAATAGATGCTGGGCTTTGAGTGCGCGCTGCAATATCTAGCGCAAAAGCACCAGAAGGCCCAATGAAACGGTCGTTTATCTTCTGTAATGGGTCTGGACCATAAACTTTCAGAGGTTCGACTTCGTCACCACCATGATCCCAACGGGTCAGCACAAGCCTCGGGTAATCCATGATATGGTCGTAGTGATAATGAGTTGCCAGAAAGTGCGTGACGTCTGTGGCCCTATATCCAGCTTCCAAAAGTCGTTGATGGGCACCTGGCCCATGATCCATAACGACAATATCATTGCCAAAGTCAAAGACATAACCAGAGCTTGCTCGCCTTAAAGATGGAGCTGGTGTGCCTGTACCAAGTAAAGTGATTTTCATTGTTCTTCACCCTTATAGTTACTCAATTCCCAGTAATTAACAAATCCATTATTTTTAAATAAACGAGTTGAATTATAATGCAAAGTTGAAGATTCTGACTTGGTACTAGTAATCTCAATCCATTTAGAAAAACTGTAATATGGAAAAGTCACTGAGAATAAGAATATAAATGTGATTGGAAAATTTCTCATAAGTTATTTTAACAAATAATTAAATTAAAACAAATCTATTTCCTTTTATAAATTGGACATAATTTGATGCCTTAAGAAAAGCGCATACTGGTGGAGAAAAACATAATTATATTTATTTAGGTCATCAAAATTTTGAAGGTTTTAACATAATTCTGCAATGCGAAAATATTATAATGTTAAACCAAATAATATAACATAATTTTTAACTGTGAAATAAATTTATAGAGATATATGGTAGTTATTGACTATATATTAAATTCAATTTTAAAAATAAAATTAAAAACTTATCCTTTAAAAATCACATACTTGAAGATAATTTAAATTAAAACTTATGAAAAGTTTATCTGACAACGGTATATCTATTAATCAAGTATCTAATTTATAAAACAAATATAGTATTAAAACTTTTAAAGTATCAATTTGGATTCTAAAATTAGTTTATATTGATAGACAAAAATATTTAAAAGGATTGAAAAGATTAGAGTATTTCAAATAATTAATGTAGAAGAATATTTATTAACTAAGTCAGTAAAGATTTTGAGTAATTAGTATGAAAAAACTTTTTATAACAACTTTGTTACTTTTGATTCAATCTTTTCCATCTTTTGGAAGTGTAGATGGCAAAGGAATTGTTTGTAAGTGTTTAGACTGTAAGTTAGAACATTTAGACCCTTCTTCATATATGCCAAATAATTTACCAACAGAAATTGGATTTCATTTTAAAATTAATAAAGTAGCAATATATTATATTCAAAAAATTGGTGATAAAATTAAGGTAGGTGAGAATGTTCAAACAACTCTTCGAAAGAAAAAAAGATTTTTGTCTGATGAAAATGAAATTAAATGGACCTACAAAGATAATTTAAATATTTACGCTTATTCTTTAAATAGAAAGACATTAATTTTAACTAAAATGGATATTACAAAAACTGAAAAATATAATATTAGAAAGTGTGAGCCGTTTTCAGAAATTGAATTCTTTAAAAAAATGAATGAATTATCTGAAAATTATCAAAATGATTATGATAACAAATCTAATAAAAATAAAATCTAAATCAGAAAAGAACTTAGATTATTTTAAATATTGATAAACTGTAAAACAATACCGAGATTTCTTCTGGTCTCTTTCTATAGATATTTCTTAAAAATTATCTTTATTATTTATATTTCCATCTAATCCCATCTTCACTTACTTTCCATTCATCTAATTCTTTTATAATCATTTCATAATTATCTATTATTTGTCTTTTTGTGAACCATCCTTCTATTTTCAAATTTACGTATCCAGGTTTTCTTTGATGAAATATTCTTTGAAAATTATTAGTTGGATCATTCAAAAAATCATTATCTATTTCTTTTAATATTTCACCTTGAAAAACCTCATTTACTTTGCAGCCAAAAATTTCTGATAATTTTTTTACATGTTTTTTTGAGTCTGACTCACCTTTTTCTATTCTAGAATACTGAGATTGAGTAATGCCCATAAGTTTAGATATGTCTTTTTGACTATATCCGAATTGAATTCTTCTCCTTTTAAGCGGATTTACAATATTTTTTATATTATTCATAATTATACATTTTATGTGTTTTTAATTAAGTGTCAACTTGAGATATAATTCTTTAAATAATGACCATCTATAATTTTTTTTTAAATATTGGCTAAATTAATTAAATTAGGAATGTTTTTTTTAAAATTAAAAAAACCTTTTGTTGCATAAGGGAAAGCATTACGGTCCCAATCTCTCAAGAAAAATATGTGTTTAATATTTAATTCTTTCAATTTATTTTTGAATTTATCATTGTTAAAAATAGTATTTCCAACAGTTTCATAAGGTAAAATTAGTTGTTTAATTTTTTTCTTAATCAACCAATCAATAATTTGATTATGATTTTCAGTAAATTCAAAATTTTTATTATTTTTCAAAATATCTTGGATAATTTTTTTATGGAAGTCATCAATCAATTTATTCTCATGTTTAATTGAATAAACACAACAGTCGTAAGTCATTTGATTATTATCAAAAATATAATGCAGAGTTAAATCATTCTTATTTAAAATTATTCCTAAGTTATCAAAATTTTTAAATTCAATTTTGTCAGGTTTAACAAAGGGTAATACATGACCATTTCTCTGTTCTATATAATTTAAATTCACCTTTTCATTAAGTTGACCAATAGGATTAAACCTTCCATTAGTAAAGTAGTTTATATTATCTGACATAGCCAAATATGGCTTATTAATTGTTTGTAAACCTGCCACCCATCTCCATCCTAATGTATTTGAGGCAGGACAAAAATCTAATAAATTTCTTTTAAAAAAATCAGCGCCTGATTGCCAACTATAACCAAGTGTAAAAATCCAAATACTAGCAAACCACATTCTAGAGTGATTATGTAAATATCCAGTATCTAATAATTCCTCTTTCCAATAATCAAAGCATTTTATCCCTGTTTTTTTTGGTAAAGTTTGATCTTTACCTATATTTAAATATTCATCATAGATCCAGGGATGTGATTCTAACCAACCTCTCCAATAAGTTCGCCAAAAAATTTCTTCTATAAATTTTTCAATATTTTTAATATTATTTTTACTAATTGCAATTTTTAAAATTTCTTCTTCATTTATAAATCTTGTTCTTAAATAAGGAGAAAGTTTAGAAACATTTTTATGAGGAGTGCCAAAGTCAAAATTTCTTTTTTTTGAGTAACTTAATAGTTCTTTTTCACTAAAATTAATTAGATTTTTAATTAGTTTAGATCTTGTTGTAGGAAACATTTTCATTCAATCAAATATTCCTTACTAAAAAATAGGTAAAAATTAAAATAATTATTACAATTATAGTTAATGATCGTCTTAAAAACAAATACCAGACAGGAAATTTGAAATACTTTATGATAAACTCATCAATAATTTGCACAATGATATAGCATAAAGCTAAAATGATTATAGTTATGTTGTGATCAAAAATTAAAATTAATCCACTCCATAAAGATGGAATAATTGACCAGCATATGATGAGTGATTTAACTTTATCAGACATTAAATTTTTGTGAATATCATTGAGAATAATTCCCCAATATACAGCACCTAAAAATGTTAAAATGATTGAACCATAATATTTTGGTAAATTGATTACAAAAAATAAATTATCCTTATTGAACAATATATCAATTAATCCAAACAAAAATGGGAACAAACCTAAAATACTCAAAATTATAATTAATTTTGTGTTACGATTTTTACAATAAAAATAATTTGAAAAATTCATTACTGTTGCACTTATTTTACAATAAATTCATTTTATTATGTGATATAATGTTTTATTTATGTTTCTAAAAAATATAATTTATGAATACATGTATAGTATGCAAAAGTTCTAATCTACATTTTTTTCTAAAATTAGGAAAATTAGTTTATTGGAAATGTAACTTTTGTGCTTCAAAATTTTTGGATCCAAAAAATTATGTATCAAAAAGTTATGAGAAAAAACATTATTTAAAACATAATAATTCAACAACTGACACTAACTACATAAATTTTCTTCTAAAATTAATTAAACCAGTTAAAGACAAAATTTCAATCACTGATATTGGTTTAGATTATGGTTGTGGGTTTGCTCCTGCTTTAGCTAATATTTTTAAAAGTTATGGATTTAAAATAGAATTATATGATCCGTTTTTTTTTCCTAATACTAACGTTTTATTAAAAAAATATAATTTTATTACTTGTTCTGAAGTTGTTGAACACTTTTTCAATCCTTATGAAGAATTTGATAAAATTAATAATCTTCTGGATAATAATTCTTGGTTTGGTGTAATGACAACATTTTTACCAAGAGATGATTTGTTTGAAGATTGGTATTACAGAAGAGATCCAACGCATGTTGTCTTTTATAAAAAACAAACTTTCCAGCATATTGCCTTTCAAAGAAATTGGCAGGTGTTTTTCCCGTCAGAAAATATAGTTCTTTTTCATAAAAAATAATTTTAAATTAATTTATATGTGTTATGAATTAGCATTCAAAATATAAGGCTATTTTAATGAAAAAATTAAGAATAAGAACTTCTTGTGGCATTGAAAAATATAACAAATTAAAAATGAATAAAACGGTTAGGGGTAAAATTCGTTTTTATTGGTTTAATTTTTTTGCAATTCTTAGAGATTTAAATAAATAATGAAAAAAAAATTCAAAGATGAAAAAATCCTCTTTGATGGCGATGATTATCTTTTCAAAAAATATTTAAAAAATTGTAATATTTACTTTGAATATGGCGTGGGCGATTCAACTATTTGGGTGTTAGAAAACACTTTATCTAGAATAATATCAGTAGATACAGATAAAAAATGGATTAATAAAGTTGATATATCTAAAAATAAAAAAAGAATAGACATTAATTGGATTAATCTTGGCGAGACAGAAAATTGGGGTCGACCTAAAACCTATGGATACAGGAAACATTTTTTCGATTATGTTAGCAATGTTTGGACTTTTAACCTAAAAGCTGATGTAATTTTAATTGATGGTAGGTTTCGTGTAGCTTCATTTTTATTTAGCCTCATTAATGCAAAAGAAAGTAGTATAATAATTTTTGATGATTATGTAGATAGACCTCACTATCATGTTGTAGAAGAGATTTTAGAAGTCTATAAGAAATGTGGTCGCCAAGTTTTTTTTAAAGTTCCTAAAGTATTTAATATAAAATTGGCTGAAGATTTATTACAGAAATTCCTTTATGTTATGGATTAGTTATTTATATTTTCTCCTAAAGCTCTTGTAATAGCTTTAGGTTGATATTTAAAATCACCAAGATTTCTGAAACTAAATGTCAAATAAACTGAGTCTTCAGGTAATATGTCTCTGTCTGCAACACCGCCAGTACTTTTATATTCAAATAAAACAGTCAGACAGTTCCCAAACATATAACCAGTACCAGTATATTCTAATCCCAGTGTCTCAGATATAAGTTCCTCATCACCATTTTTAAGATCAAAAGTTCTGGAATAACTTGTTTTCCAATTTGAAAAGTTTTTTGATAAACCTAGTTCTAATTCTTCTCTATCATTGTTATAAGAAACAAATTCTTTATTAATTGATCTATGATTAGCACTATATGACCAACCATCAGCAGATCCATAGAATTGAAAATCTGAGGTGTCAGATTTGAGATCATGATGATTATAAAGAGAAAACCAAGAAAAATTATACATTTCACTTATATTCCAGCTTATTGAATTAATTATGTGTGACTGTCTATCTTTATCAGCAATGGAAATATTTTTTTGAGTTCCGCTTAATTTCTGGGTTTGACCAACAAAAAAATTAAAATCACCAAAAGTTTCATTCATTCCAAGAATAGCAACACCAAAATTTAATCTATCGTTAGATTGTATATTATCTCTTCCTTGATATTGATTGTTTAAAAATAAGTTAGCTTGATCTAAAATAAATTCAGATGAATCTCTATTAGGGACTTCGTCGGTTCTATCAGTGGTAAGGAGGGAACTTAGTTGAATCTTGGGCTCTATGATAAAACTTGAGGTTTCATTGATAAAATCAAATTGGTTACTTGCGGCAATTGAAAATCCAGATGAAATTCTATCAATATATCTATTATCGTTAGTGTCGTTTGACGGTCTTCCTTGTATAGAATATAAATCAAGTCCTAAATTAGCATCAACGTCTAATAAAAGATTTTGAAAATACAATTTTTTATTAATATTTCCAAATCCAGACCATCTTTTAATATCATAACTTTCATCATTATATATTGAATGAGCATTAAGCTTAATGTCATAATTATAATCATACTTTTTATTAGTATTAAAAATGTGATGGGATACTGATGGGGCTAGAACAGGTTCATTATTACTACTTGTTTCATCAAGATTTTGAATATTGTAAATTTCAATATTTGATATTGAATTATTATTTATTTTTTTTAATTCAATATAACTTTTGTAACTTGTATCGTCATCAAAGCCATACCTTCTCATAAATGTTTCTTGATCAGCATATTTCCCTTCGATTGTCATATCCCAATTATTTTTTAAATAAGTTGATGCTTTTAAATTTACTGCAAATACATTATCACCATTTGATTTGTTAGTATCTAAATTACCATTATATATATTAGTTTCTAGAGATGTATTTTCATATTCCTTCCTTATATTTAATTGATCAGCATGACCTGTTTTACCATTTTGATGAGTAGTAAATGTCATATCCCATGTTGGGTCATTTTCTGGAGCATAATAATATGGAACTTTAATATGAAATCTATTTCTATTTGAATAACCATAGGTGGGCGTCAAAAAACCTGACCTTCTTTTAATTGTCCAATCAGGAAAACTTAAATATGGTAAATAATATACAGGTAAAGAAAATATTTTCATTACTGGGTGCTTGAGGTAAATAGTTTGTGTTTTTGGGTCATGATGAATTTGTTTAGATTCTAATCTCCAAACAGGTGTTTCTTGTTTTTTTAAATCACAATCACAAGCTGTATACACACCTTCGTTAAAGAAACTTTCACCAATATCATTTTTTTTTAAATTTTCAGCACTTACACTTGATTTATCTTTTAATTTTCCAAAAAGTGGAATTGCAACAACTGACTTAAATTCATTAGTTAAAACTACTTCATTAGACTCATATATAGATCCGTCTTTTTCTCTTAAAATAACTTTACCTGTTGCTATGGCCTTATCAATATTTTGATCGTAAACCACCTTGTCAGCAAAAATTTTTCTATTTTCGTTTATTATCACAACATTCCCTGATGCCGTAACTATTTTGTTTTTTTCGTCAACTTTTATTGTATCACTAGTAAACTCTACATCTTTAGTATTTGGAGATAAATTATTTTTGGTTTCTCCAAAAGATTTACTGGAGACGATTATTATTAATGTAAAGATTATACTTAAAATTTTCATCACTTCTTACTTGATTATTAAAAATAAAATTTATTTATTTGAATTAGATATAATTTAAAATAGTACTTTTCCTGGGTTCATTATTCCTTGTGGATCTAATTGTTTTTTTATTATCCCCATGATTGAATATGCTACTTCATCTTTATGAGTTTTTAAACTATCTTTTTTTAACTGGCCTATGCCATGTTCTGCAGAAAATGATCCATTATAGTTGTGGACAATTTTATAAAGTTCTTTTGTTAATTCTAAACTCTTTCCATCAAAGCCATCAGGTAAAGATCCATTTCCAAAAACATTATAATGAAGATTACCGTCACCTAAATGACCAAAATAAATTGTTTTAAGATTTGGTAAAAAATTAGTTATCATAATTTGTGCTTCTTTATGAAAGTTTTCAATTGATTCAACTGGTAAAGATATATCATGTTTAAGACACTTAATTAGATTGGAGTTTTCGAGCTCTTTTTTTTCTGACTCAGCAGCAGCTTCTCTTATAGACCATAAGGCTCTTTTTTGATTTTCGTTTATACAAATGGTGGCATCAGAGATTAAATTAACTTCAAAACATTCTTCTAATACATTTTCAATTGATTTTATAATTTGAATTTCTCCATTTTCATTTGGAGTAATCTCATTTTTTGAAAAACTAGAAATATCTATTAAAACACCCATCTCAGGCATTTTTTCAAGAGGCATAACAATGTTATTAATATTATTTTTTGCAACTTCCCAAAAACTTTTTGGCATAAGTTCAAAAGATTCAATTCTATCTGGGAAATGAGATTTGAAAGTATTTAACAACTTAACCGCATTAGAAATTTCATTTGCTTCTACAAATAAGGTTGTGATCATTTTAGGTAATTGGAAAAGCTTTAAGGTGGCAGCTGTAATTATTCCAAGTGTTCCTTCAGCCCCAATAAAAAGATTTTTTAAATCATAACCAGTATTATCTTTTTTAAGTTCTGAAATTAAGTTCATGATTTTACCATTTGGTAAAACAATTTCTAGACCAAGACAGAGTTCTCTTGTGTTTCCATACTTTAAAACATTCACACCACCAGCGTTTGTAGATAAATTACCACCAATCATACATGAACCTTGAGCCCCTAAACTGAGTGGAAAAAACAAATTTTCCTTTTCTACAACATCATGGATATGACTTAAAATAACACCGGATTCAACTGTTATTGTTTGAGATTGTTTATTAAACTGACGAACTTTATTCATTTTTTCAAATGAAATTACAATAGAGGTTCCACTATTATCTGGTGTTGCTGCTCCACAAAGACTTGTATTTCCGCCCTGAGGCACAACCGCAATTCTGTTTTCATTAGCAAGTTTCAAAATACTGGAAACTTCATTCGTGTTAATTGGTTTTAATATTGCTGCAGCATCGCCCTTATATTGACCTCTCCAATCTTGAACATATTTGATATGATCTTTTTTTGTGAATATTGGATTATGTTTTAAATTTAGTGATTTAATTTTCGTTTCTAAACAAGTATTATTCATTTTTCCCTAATTCTGATAAGAAGCTCGTCTTAATCTATCATTTATTGCAATACCAATACCCTTCATGGGAATAGGCATAACTTGTATATTTTTAACTCCAAATGAATCTAAATATCGCAGACCAGAATATAACAAACTACAAGCTTGTAATAAATTTCCACTAGGGCTTAAGTTAAACATAATCTTTTCTTTCTGCAACGTTTTTGGAACATTCCCAAAAATTAACCAAGCACTATCATCAATCTTAGATTTTTGGTTTATATAGACATTAGCTTTTGGCGAATAATGACTTTTCATTAGCCCAGGTGATATGAATTCATCAAAATCTTGAGGGACTAAAATGTCTGAATTAAATATATTTGAAATCATTTCGGATGTTATGTAACCATGTCTCAGTATAATTGGAAGATCTCCTCTACAATCAACTACTGTTGATTCAATTCCTACTTCACATGATCCATAATCAATTATTTTAGATAAATTCCAATTTTTTCCTTTAAACTTAGGTCCAAAATCCACTTTTACGTGATTGATTTCTGTTGGACTTACACCACCAGATTTGTTTGCACTTGGTGCTAAAATAGGTATTTTTATCTGTTCCAATAGTTCTCTTGCTATGGGATGTGATGGCACTCTTATAGCTATTGTACTTTTACCTTGGGATAATAACTTTGCTAAATTATTTTTTTTTGTCTGTAAAATTATTGTTAATGGACCAGGCCAGTATCTTTCTGTTAAGATATTACCCGTTCTTGTAAATTCACCATATTTTTCAGCTTCTTTTTTGTTAAAGGTGTGTACAATTAACGGGTTATTAGATGGTCGGTTTTTTGCATTATATATACTTTTAATTGCTTTTTCACTATTACCTATAGCTCCTAGTCCATAGACGGTTTCAGTTGGAAAAACTACTAAATTTCCTTTTTTTAATTCAGTAATACTCTCGTCTAAATCTTTTTTATAACTATTATAGTTTTGATTTTTTAATCTTATTAAAAATGTATTTGGTATATTTTGTGTTTTTCCATGGGCTAAAAAAATATTATTCAGGAACTTTGTCTTTCCATATTTAATTTCAATACCAGAATCAGAAATTACATTACCACCAGCAGATTTTAAAATACTATGACCTGCTGCAATATCCCATTCCATAGTAGGTGATGTTCTTGGATAAAAATCTACCTTGCCTTCAGCTAAATAACAAAACTTGATACTAGATCCTACGTTTTGATCTGATATTGGTTTAACAAAAGACATCCAGTCCTCTAATTCTTTTGATCTATGATTAAAGCTACTTAAAGTTTTAAGTTTTTTGTAATTAATTTCAGTACATTGTATTATCTGTGAATTCTTGAAATTTTGACCTTTTTCTAATCTCCATGCCTTATTATTAAAATTGTACCAAATTGTTCCTGTTGTTGGTTGGGCAATTAAACCAAAAATAGGTGAGTTGTGTTTTATGAGGGCAAAATTAACAGTAAAATTAGGGCTTTTATTTATAAATTCTTTAGTTCCATCGATAGGGTCAATTAACCAAAAATAATTTTTGTTTTTAAATATATATTTTGAATTATAAAACTCTTCACTAATTATTTCTACATTTGGGAACAATTTCTGTAGTCCAGTTACAGCAATTTCATTAACTTTAATGTCTGCATTTGTTAACGGTGAGTTATCATCTTTGTAACTTACTAATTTGTTATCAAATTCTTCAAAATGATGAAGAGCACATTCATTACATTTATTGGCTAATTCAATTATTTTAACTATTTTATTTTTAGTAATCATGATTTTGAGGATTTTAATTTATTTTTATTATAAAAATGCCACAGGAACAAGGCCGCTGCACCTCTGTAAGGTTCCCAATTTTGACCTAAATTTTCCATTTCAATTTGACTAGGTCTTTTAATTAAATTCAGTAATATTTTAATTGCTTCTTGAAGCGCCAAGTCAGCCGACGGCCAAGCATTTACATCTTGTAAGGCAAAGAGTTTGAAATTATTAATTGTCCATTGCCCAATCCCTTTTATAGGTAACAAAACTTTAGTAACCTCATCACCTGATAATTTATCTAGGGAACTTACGTCCAATTGTTTATTCAATGATAATGTAGCTAAATTTTTGATGTAAAATGATTTTTGAGTAGATAATCCAAAATTTTTTAGATCTTCAATACTGGATTTTGATAAAACTTGTTCACTCAACATTTTATTTTTATTAAGTTTTTCATATATTTTTTTTGCAACATTTGTTGAAATTTGTTGCCCAATTATTATTTTCACGATGCTTTCAAAATTTTTTTCAATAGCACGGTTTTCTGGTAATCCAAAATCATCAAATATTTTTTTGAAGTTTTTATCTATTTTTTTGATTTCGTAAAATGCGTTGAGCATTTCACTATTCCATTTTAAATTCATTTCTAATTTCTATATAATAAATAAAAATTACAATTAACATAAAGAAGAATTATTTTGAAAGAAATTATAAGAAATAAAAAAATATGGGATCTCCCTTTGAGATTATTTCATATTAGTTTAATTTTTCTTGTCATAGGTTCTATATCATCAGCAAAATTGAATATGCTAGATCTTCATCAGTATTTTGGTGTGGCTTTGTTGGGTTTGGTTTTTTTTAGAATAATATGGGGATTTTTTGGCACTTACTATTCGAGTTTCAAAAGCTTTAATCTTTCAATTATAGATGCATTATCCCAGTTTTCAAAAAATAATACCATTACATCAATTAGAACACCAATAGGATGCTATTCTACTTTAATATTTATAATAGTTTTATTATCAACATCTGTATCAGGTTTGTTTTCAAGTGATGATATTTTATATGACGCGCCACTTTCGTTTTTAACTCCAAATTATACAAGTGATTGGACCTATTTTCACAATATTCTTCATTATATTTTATATATTTTAATTGGAACACACATCTCAGCCATCTTGTATTATCAAATTGTAAAAAAAATAAAAATTATAGAAAGAATTGTTGATGGTTACTCAAGAATTGAAAAAATAAAAATTGTTTCAATTAATGAAAAACCATTAATAGGCATCCTTATATTATTGATTTTAACGATTTTACCAGTTTTAATTTTACTATATTTTAATTAACTTATCCAACATCTGGTACAAATCCAGCTGCTTCAATGCCAAAAACAGCAGCAATTTCGTCGTTATCGGATGTATCTCCTGATATACCCACAGATCCTACAATGTTATTGTTTTTGTCTCTTATTAAAACACCTCCAGGGACAGACACTAAATCGCCATTTGTAAGTGCATTTACAGCATTAATGAAATAAGCTTGTTGTTCAGCTCTATTAAATAATGCTCTTGATCCCATTCCCATTTGGAAAGCTCCATTTGCTTTACCATGTGCAATCTTAAAACGTAAACTACTTATTCCATCTTCTCCTAAACATGCCTTGATCGCACCACGATGATCTAAAATTACAACCATTATAGGATTAATTTTAATTTCTCTTGCTTTTTTAATTGAGTTTTGGATTATCAAATTTGCTTTTTCTAAAGTAATTTGTTCTATAATTATTTCTGACATATAAATTCTCCACATTGATTTAGAAATTTTAAATTTTTTTTAACTTATATACTTATTTATGCTAATAATCTTAAACCTTCTATATTAAAATTTTAAATAGATCAAAATGTCACCAAAATCAAATTATCTTAATTTTTTAAAACTAAATAAAAAAAAATTAAATACTTCTGAAATTACAGTTGTGGTTGCTTTTTACAAATTTTTTGAAGTTCGAGATACTATTGCATTACAAAATTCATTAAAATCAATTTTTAATGACACTGAAATTAAAGGTACAATTTTAATAGCAAAAGAGGGTGTTAATGGAACAATAGCAGGAACAAAAAATGAGATTACAGTAGCATTAGAAAAACTTTGGTGTTTAGATTTTTTAATTGATTTAGAGCCTAAGTACTCGTTTGCCTATAAAAATCCTTTCTTCAGAATGAAAATAAGACTAAAGAAAGAGATTGTTACAATTGGATTACCAGAAATCTCACCCAAAAAGTTTGTTGGAGATTATGTTAAGCCAGAAAATTGGAATGATCTAATATCAGATAAAAATTTGTTGTTAATTGATACAAGAAATAGTTATGAAGTATCAATAGGCTCTTTCAAAAATGCTATAAATCCAAATATAAAAAATTTTAGAGAATTCCCAGATTGGATTAATAAAAATTTAATAAATAAAGATCCTGAAATTAAAAATAAAAAAATTGCTATGTTTTGTACTGGTGGTATTAGATGTGAAAAATCCACATCTTATTTAAGGTCTCTTGGTTTTGAAAAAGTATATCATTTAGAGGGTGGAATTTTAAAATATCTTGAAAAGATTCCAAAAAATGTAAGTAAATGGAATGGAAGTTGTTTTGTATTTGATTATAGAGTTTCTGTTGATCACAACTTAGAATTAGGTCATTATGAAATGTGTTTTGCTTGTAGGATGCCTATAAGTCAAAATGATAAAATGCATAAGTATTATGTCCAAGGAGAGAGTTGCCATCATTGTTTTAAATCTTCAAACGATAAACAAAAAAAGAGATTTAAAGAACGACAAAAACAAATTGAACTTTCTAGAAAAAAAAATGAAACTCACATTGGTAAAGTTAATTCTTAATTTAGTTAAATAAACTTAGAACTGTTTCTGGAGGCCTTCCAATAACTGATTTGATTAACTTATTATTTTGATATTTACAAATTATTGGCCTTTGCAATAAAATAGGATATTTATAAATATAATTAATAATTGTATCTTTAGACAAATCTTTTTTTGTTAATTTTAATTCTTTATATGAATTTTCATTAGTTCTTATTATTTCGTCTTTAGATATTTTATTTAAGCTAAGTATGGATTTAAGTTCAATAATATCAATTCCATCTTCTAAGTATTTTATTATTTTAAAATCTTTGGTTTTGGAATTGAGAATTTCTAATGCTTTTCTGGATTTTGAACATCTTGGGTTATGATAGATATTAAAACTAATCTTTGTCATAACAACCCCCCATTGCCCATATGATTAATTTCCTCTGAAGAAATTTTTAAATCACATAATTTTCTCCACAAGATCCAATCAACACCATTCTCTTTTTTTGATCTGGCACATCCAGGCATGCCAATTATTGAAATATGTTTGTTTGAAATTTTAATATCAGCTAGCAGAATTAAATTTCCAGGTTCAACTGGCATTCCTAAACGTAAAATAGTACCATTAATCTGAATTATTGACTGTGGTATTGTATCATTGATGTCAGATATAGCTGATGTGCCAAATATTAAAATTATATCTGCATCTTCATTTACACTTTTTCTTAATTGCTTACATATAGATTTAATTTCATGAGAACATTTTTTTTCCGTAATTTTATTAATTCCACAAGATGACAATCTATCCTTTGTAACTTCTAAAGTTTTTTCTAAAATTTTTGGACGAGTATTTTGATTAGTTGTTTGAATAAGATGAATATTTTTTTTTTGAAAAGGTAAAATTTTAAAACAATCTTCACAAATATTTATTATGTCTTGAAGATTATTTTTTTTAATTCCAAAAGGAATAGCTTTAATTGATGCAACCACCTGATTTTTTTTTACCTTTGAATAAGCTCTTAAAGAAGCTATTCCAATGTCATTTGTTACGGAATTGATAGAATGTAGTTGGTTTGGTTGAAATATTATTATTCCATCAACACTTGAAACTAAATTGCATCTTCCATTTTTTGGTCCTTGAGTTTTAATATTTGATTTATTCGAAGCAATAATCTTTTTTGATATCATATGAACTGCCGAGTTTTCATCAATTTCATCTTCATCCAACTTAGCACATTTTATGCTTTCAACTTTATTTAACAATAAAAGATCAAGTAAATTTTTGTTGATAACTGTTCCTTTTGAAATTTTTATTTTATTTTTATTTTTATAAATTTCTATTGAGGATGATAGAATTCCGCCCAAAGATGACCCTGTTTTCACTTCACCAAAAAACATTTGTTTCCTTATTGATAGTTTCACAGCTTAATAACATATAATATCTCAACAAAAATGTTAAATAATTTGACTTATATATATAAAAAATCTTGACGATATGACTTTCTAGAGATATCTAGACAATTATAAATGTATGGGGCTGTAGCTCAATTGGGAGAGCGCCTGCTTTGCAAGCAGGAGGTCGTCGGTTCGATCCCGTCCAGCTCCACCATTTTTAATATATTTTAGAAGGTGAGAGTGAATTATGGCTGTACCAAAAAGTAAAATTACTAGATCCAGAAGAGGAATGAGACGTTCTCATGATTCCTTAAACCCAGACACGTTTGTTGAAAGCAAAGATACTGGTGAACTACACAGACCTCATCATATTGACCTTAAAACGGGAATGTATAAAGGCAGACAAGTATTAAATGTTAAGTCAAAGACCTAACTTTATAAAATTTTATCAAAGTATTTAAGGTAAATGAATGTCTAATAAAAAAAAAGATGAAGTTAAAATAGATAATTCTATTTCTGAAACAAAAAACTCAAACAATATCAAAGTTTATAAGGATCCTTTATTTAACATAGGTGATATTGTTAAACATCGTATTTATCCTTTTAGAGGAGTAATTGTGGATGTTGATCCTGAATTTTCAAATACTGAAGAGTGGTATCAATCCATACCTGCAGAAATTAGACCCTCCCGAAATCAGCCTTATTATCATCTGATGGCTGAAAATACAGAAACTTTCTACACAGCTTATGTTTCTCAACAAAATTTAGTAGATGATGGAGAAAATGGTCCTCTTGAACATCCAGACTTAGATGAAATTTTCAGTGGTATGAAAAAAGGAAAATATCACTTAAGAAACGAAGTTAGAAATTAATTAACTTTAATCTTTAATTAGTACTAGAAGTGTACTATATAAATTACATGATAAAACTCAGTAAAATGACTGATTACGCTGTTGTTTGCCTCGGGATGCTAGCTCGAAGACCAGGGTATTCTATGTCGGCTAATGAATTATCAAAAGAAACTGGGCTAGCATTATATACAGTTCAAAAGTTATTAAAATTACTTGTCTCAAAAAGTGATTTTGTTAAGGCAAATCGTGGAGCACTTGGTGGTTATATGTTAAACAGAAATTCTTCAGAAATTTCAGTTGTAGAAATTATAGAAGCACTTGATGGACCAATAACTTTAACATCATGTGTTGACAATTCTGAGAGTTTTTGTGAATCCAGCGACATTTGTTTTTTAGGTGGAAAATGGAACAAAATTAATGAGATTATTAGAAAATCTCTTAATGACATATCTTTAAAAGAGCTTTTAAGTTATGAAAATCCATTTTTAATAGATGATAATAAAGATGCTTTGATTGATAGAATAAATTAAAAGGAAATTACATGGTTGCTACTCAAGAAACAATTGACAAAGTTAAGGAAGTTTCTAGTACTTATAAATATGGTTTTGTTACTGACCTTGAAGCTGAAAAAGCTCCACTTGGTCTAAGTGAAGACATTGTTAAGTTTATCTCACATAAGAAAAAAGAACCTAGATGGTTATTGGAATGGAGACTAAAAGCTTATAAAAAATGGCTTTCAATGGAAGCTCCTAATTGGGCTATGGTTGATTTTCCTAAAATCAATTTTCAAGATATTTATTATTATTCAGCTCCTAAAACCAAACCAAAATTAAATAGTCTTGATGAGGTTGATCCAGAATTATTAAGAACTTATGAAAAATTAGGAATACCAATTAAAGAACAAGAAGTTTTGGCAGGCGTTGCAGTAGACTATGTATTCGATTCTGTCTCAGTTGCAACAACATTTAGAGAAAAATTAGCTAAAGAAGGTATAATTTTTTGTCCTATTTCGGAAGCAGTTCAGACTCATCCTGATCTTGTACAAAAATATATTGGATCAGTAATTCCAATTAGTGATAATTATTATGCTGCTTTAAATTCTGCTGTTTTTACAGATGGGTCTTTTGTCTATATCCCAAAAGGTGTTAAGTGCCCTATGGAGTTATCAACTTACTTCCGAATTAATGAACAAAATTCTGGACAGTTTGAAAGGACACTTATTATTGCAGAAGATGATACATATGTATCTTACCTTGAAGGATGTACAGCTCCACAAAGAGATGAAAATCAACTTCACGCAGCAGTAGTAGAATTAGTTGCAATGAATAACGCAGAGATAAAGTATTCAACAGTTCAAAACTGGTATCCAGGTGATAAAGATGGCAATGGTGGTATTTACAATTTTGTTACTAAAAGAGGAAATTGTATTGGAAAAAAATCTAAAATTTCATGGACACAAGTAGAAACTGGTTCTGCTATCACATGGAAATACCCATCATGTGTACTTAAAGGGGATGATTCAGTTGGGGAATTTTACTCAGTAGCCGTTGCTAACAACGCACAGCAAGCTGATACTGGTACAAAAATGATTCATATAGGAAAAAACACAAAATCAACTATTATTTCAAAAGGAATTTCAGCTGGTAAAGCCCAAAACACATATAGAGGCCAGGTTCAAATACAAAAAAACGCAAAAGGTTCAAGAAATTTTACTCAATGCGACTCCTTACTAATTGGTGATAAATGCGGTGCACACACTGTTCCATATATTAATCAATTCACACCCCATGCTCGGGTTGAACATGAAGCAACGACTTCAAAAATATCTGAAGATCAACTTTTTTATTGTTTGCAAAGAGGTCTTGATACAGAACAGGCCACATCATTAATCGTCAATGGTTTTTGTAAAGAAGTTATGAAAGAATTACCCATGGAGTTTGCAGTTGAAGCACAAAAACTGATAGGAATTAGTTTGGAAGGATCAGTTGGGTAATTTAAATTATTTAACTAATATTGGAAGAAAGATGCCACTACTTGAAATTAAAAATGCTAAATTAAAACTTGATAATAAAGATATTCTAAAAGGTTTGTCTTTATCAGTAAATAGGGGTGAAGTACACGCTATTATGGGACCTAATGGCTCAGGTAAAAGTACTTTATCATACATGCTTGCTGGAAGAGATGGTTATGAATTAGCAAGTGGAGAAGTTTTTTTAGAGGGACAGTCTTTGTCTGACATGGAGGCTGACGAGAGAGCAAGGTCAGGTTTGTTTTTAGCTTTTCAATATCCTGTTGAATTACCAGGTGTAGGTGGGATGAGTTTTTTGAGAGAAGCTGTTAATTCTAGAAGAAAATTTCTAGGAGAGGAAGAACTAGATCATTTAGCATTCGTTAAAGAAGCTAGAAAAGTTGCTTCAAAAATGTTTGTTAAAGATGAGATGTTAAAGAGAGCTGTAAATGTTGGTTTTTCTGGTGGAGAAAAAAAACGTTTTGAAATATTACAAATGGCAATGCTTAAACCAAAAGTTTCAATTTTAGACGAAACTGATTCGGGTTTAGATGTTGATGCGTTGAAAATAGTTTCGGATGGAGTAAATGCCCAAAGAAATGACGAAAATGCAATAGTTGTAATTACGCATTATCAAAGACTGTTAGATTATATTGTTCCAGATTTTGTTCATATTTTATCTGATGGTAACATTATAAAATCTGGAGGCCCTGAATTAGCATTGGAAGTTGAAAAAAATGGTTATGCAGGTTTGATTAATGCTGCATAATGTTAAAGATAATTATATCATTTCGGTAAAAGATCACGTTAGTCAATTTGAAGAAAAAAGTTTTAGAAAATTAGCATCGAATGATTTCAAAAGTTGGCCAAGCCCTCGAGAAGAAACTTGGAGATTAAGTAGGTTAGGTTTTTTATCCAGGAAAGAAATAACCCCAATAAAACCTAATTTAAAAAAACAAATTTCCTCTGTATCAAAGTTCAAAGGTTCTAAAATAATAAGGTTTGTAGATGGTGCTCTTCGAGAAGATTTATCATCAAAATTACCTCAAGGTGCATCTTTGAAAATTTTAGGAGAAAAGGATTCCCTTAGATGCTTTCATAAGTTTAAAGATAGTAACTTGAAAAATCATCCTTCTACAAATGTTTCATTTTCATGTACCCCTTCAATAGTAAAATTAACAATTGAAAAAGATGTAAAGATAAAAGATCTTTTTGAAATAATTTATGAAGGTGGTGATGACTACACATCTGTTCATCCTGCTTTGTATATAGAATTAAAAGACAACAGTATCATAACAATAATTGAACGATTCAACCATTTAAGTTCTCTTATTATGCCTTTACAATTAGTTGAATTAAAAAAAAATGCGTCAATTAATTCATTGAAAATTTTTAATGATAATCAACAATCCTACAATTTATCAGCTAATTGTACTTTTTTATCAGAAAAATCTAATTATAACTCTTTTTCCCTAATTAAAGGTGGGTTGTTTACACGCTCAGAAACCCACGCTTATTTAAAAGGAGAAAATTGTAATTTAAATCTTAATGGTGTATATCTGTCTTGCAAAAATCAACACCATGACCTAACAACAGCCATCTATCATGACGTACCCAACTGTACTTCAAAACAAATTGTTAGAGGTGTATTGGGGGGTAAATCCACAGGCGTTTTTCAAGGTAAAGTTAGGGTGGCTCCAGATGCACAGAAAACTGATGGACAACAAATGAGCAGGGCTATTTTATTATCAGAAAATGCAATTGCAAATGCAAAACCTGAGCTTGAAATTTACGCAGATGATGTAATTTGTGCACATGGTGCAACAGTTGGGGAGATAGACGACGATCAACTGTTTTATCTTAAAAGTAGAGGAATTTCAGAAAAAAAAGCGAAACAAATACTTATAAGAGCTTTTCTTAAAGATATCATTAATGAGTCTGTTGAGGAATCTATACAAAATTATGTTTTTGAAGAAGCTGAGTTAGCTTTGTCAGAAATTATTAGCAAAGAAATATAAATACATGAAAGTATATGATATAAATTTTATTAAAGATCAATTTCCAGCTCTTCAAAGGAAAGTTTGGGATAAAAAACTAGTTTATCTTGACTCAGCCGCATCTATGCAAAAACCTAAAAAAGTATTAGATGCTATAAGCAAAAGCTATTCTTTTAATTATTCTAATGTTCACAGAGGTCTTCACAAGTTGTCTGAAGAAGCAACTGCTAAATACGAAGGTTCAAGAATAAAAGTAGCTCAATTTATAAATTGTTCTGAAAATGAAGTAATTTTTACATCTGGAGCGACTGCAGCATTAAATCTTATAGCATATAGTTGGGGAATGAAGAATTTATCTGCCGGCGACGAAATAATTATTACTATTGCAGAACATCATGCGAATATAGTCCCATGGCAAATTATTGCAGAACAAAAAAATGTTAAGATAAAAGCTGCACATGTCGATCCAAACTCTGAATTTAATCCAGATATAATTAGAGATTTAGTCTCTGATAAAACAAAAATTATTGCTTTTCCTCATGTTTCAAACGTTTTAGGAACTACTTTCCCTGTTAAAGAAATCTGCAAAATAGCTAAAGAATGTGGAGCAATAAGTGTGGTAGACGGTTGTCAGGGTGTTATCCATGAAAAAGTTGATGTAATTGACCTGGGTTGTGATTTTTATTGTTTTTCAGGACACAAATTATATGGTCCTACTGGTATAGGAATCTTATTTGGAAGATATAACTTGTTAGATAAGATGCCACCATTTTTAGGTGGTGGTGACATGATCGATATTGTAAAAATCCAAAAATCTACATATGCTGACCCTCCCTTAAGATTTGAAGCTGGCACACCACCAATTGTTGAAGCAATTGCTTTGGGAGAAGCAATTGATTGGGTTAATGAAATTGGAATTGAAGAAATTGGGCGTCATGAAAAAAATATTATCGACTATGGTACTTCTTTATTAGATTCAATTGATGGTGTATCTGTATTTGGAAAAGCTCCTAATAAAACAGGTGTTATATCTTTTACAATGGATTGTGCTCATCCACATGATATAGCCACAATTATTGACAGAGAAGGGATTGCAGTAAGAGCAGGGCATCATTGTGCACAGCCTTTAATGGATGCTTTTAAATTAGTTTCAACTACTAGAGCATCAGTGGGAGCCTATTCAACAAAAGAAGATTTTGATGAGTTAGCAAATTCACTTACAAAAGTAAAAAAAATATTTGGTGTTTAGTATGAATAGTGATGACAAACTTCCATTATCAGCTTTTATGCCTCATCACAATTCTTCTGATCCTCATGCTCCATTTATTGCAACAGCAGGTAAAAAAAATAATAGCTCTACTAGAATTATCGAAAAAAGTGAAATAGTCGAGAGCCTTAAAACTATTCATGATCCTGAATTACCAGTAAATATTTATGATTTAGGACTTATATATGATATTAGAATAATTGATAAAAACGACTTAAATATTAAAATGTCTCTTACAGCTCCGGGTTGTCCTGTAGCTGGAGAAATGCCTGGACTAGTTGCGAATACACTTGCAAAAATACCAAATGTTGGCTTAATTGAGGTAGAGCTTGTTTGGGAACCTGCATGGACTAAGGATAAAATGAGTGAAGATGCAAAATTGGCACTTGATATTTATTAATTCTCATGGAGCCTTTAATGAATAATGAAAAAAAACCTTTATTAACTTTAACAGATGCAGCAGCTAATAGAGTTAAAGAATTAATGAGCAAAGCTGATTCAGAAGTAATTGGTCTTAGAATTGGGATTAAGACAGCTGGTTGTTCTGGGATGAAATATAACGTGGAATACGCAAAGGAAATTAAACCATTTGAAGAGAAAATTATATCAAAAGACATTACTATTTGTATTGATCCTGCTGCAATAATGTTTTTGATAGGATCTGAGATGGATTATAAAGAGCAAAAATTTAGCTCAGGCTTTGAGTTTAATAATCCAAATGAAATTGCACGCTGTGGATGTGGTGAAAGTTTTACCGTAGCGTAAAATACTAAATATTTTAGGAATAAACTATGAAAAATGCAGAAGCATTTTCTTCAAATGATAAAATTTTAACACCACTCAGAACACTAAACGAATTGTTAAGATTTGTTATTCCAAAAGGCAATAAAGAAATGCCAATTAGAATAACCTTAGCTTTAATATTTTTGATATTAGCAACACTTGTCAGTGTATATACACCATTCTTATATGGTAAAGCAGTTGATTTAGTTTCTGATAAAAACTCGATAAACTTAAGTTTACTTTGGTTTGTCATTGGATCATATGCTTTAGCTAGGTTGGGACAAGTCTTTTTTGATGAAGCTAAAGAGTTTGTTTTTGCAAGAGTTGCACAAAGAGCTGTAAGGGGAGCAGCTTTAAAAGCTTTTAAACACTTGCATAATTTATCTCTAAGTTTTCACTTAAATAGACAAACTGGTGGATTAACCAGAGCTATTGATAGAGGCGCAAAAGGTATTGAATTTTTATTAAGATTTACTGTTTTTGAAATTGTCCCAGTTTTAGTTGAGTTAATTACAGTTGGAATAGTTTTATGGTTAACCTTTGGATTTAGATACTCGGCTATCACAATATTAACAGTCATAATTTACATAGTTTTCACAATTAAAGTAACTGAATGGAGAATCGCCATAAGAAAAAAAATGAACATAGCTGATGAAAATGCATCCACTAAAGCTGTAGATAGTTTATTGAATTATGAGACTGTAAAATACTTTAATGCTGAAATAATAGAGGCAGATAGGTTTAATAAAGCAATGAAAATTTATGAAGATTCTGCTGTAAAAGCTAGGGCATCTCTATCAATAGTAAACATAGGTCAAGGTGGAATAATAGCCTTAGGCCTTTTTTTAGTTATGGGTATGGCTGGAGAAGATATAGCAAAAGGGAATATGTCTGTTGGAGATTTTGTGGTTGTTAATACTTTTTTGTTACAATTATATTTACCATTAAACTTTTTAGGTTTTGTTTATAGAGAAATCAGACAGTCATTATTAGATATGGGTAGAATGTTTGCTCTTGTTGATGAGAAACCTGATATAATTGATCAAGAAAATGCTAATGAATTAATAGTTAAAAAAGGCAAAATTGAATTTATCGATGTGAATTTCTCATTTGGCAGACGCAAAATTTTAAAGAACTTAACTTTCACTATAAATTCGGGAGAAAAAGTTGCTATTGTAGGACCAACTGGTGCTGGTAAATCTACTATATCAAAGCTTTTATTTAGATTCTATGATCCGTCTTCCGGTCAAATTTATATTGATGGCCAATGTATATCTGAAGTAACTCAAAATTCTTTAAGATTAAATATAGGAGTGGTTCCTCAAGATACAGTCCTCTTTAATGATACAATTAGATATAATATTGCTTATTCAAAACCTAATTCTTCTAAGAAAGAAATTGTTAATGCAGCTAAATTATCTTCTATAGACAAGTTTATTTCAAATCTTGAATCAGGATACGAAACTGTAGTAGGGGAGAGAGGATTAAAACTATCAGGAGGTGAAAAACAAAGAGTTGCTATTGCCAGGGCCCTGCTAAAAAATCCTCAGATATTTGTTTTTGATGAAGCAACATCTGCACTAGATACAAAAACTGAGAAATCAATTGAAAAATCTCTTAAAAAATTATCCAGTAAAAAAACCACACTTATAATTGCCCATAGATTATCAACAATAATTGATGCAGACAAAATTATCGTACTAGATAATGGCACAATCATTGAAATAGGTAGTCATCAAGATCTTATAAACAAGGACGGGTTATATGCTGAAATGTGGATTAGGCAACAAGAAAACATCAATTAAAATCAGCCAATAGAAAATTGCTCTTTCAGATATTTATCCTCCATACTGTTTGTCTTGTCATAAAGAATTCGAAGATTTATGTCATTTTTTTGAGAGATAAAGACTTTTGATATATTTTTTACTTCAAAGGCATCGGCACTTGCACTTACAGGTCTCATTTTAGGATTAATAACATTGAACTCTATTATAGAATTATTTTTTATTAATGCCCCTCTCCATCTTCTAGGTCTGAATGGACTTATTGGTGTAAGTGCTAAAATTTCTGACCCAATTGGTAATATGGGACCATGAGCAGATAAATTATAAGCAGTCGAACCAACTGGTGTTGCAACCATAACGCCGTCACACGTTAATTCATTTAATCTTTCTGTATCATCAATTTTTATTGAAATTATGGCACTCTGGTGGGTTCTTCTAAAAATAGCTACTTCATTAATAGCAAGTTCGGTATGTTTTTGATTTTTTGTGTCTAAAGCTATCATTTCAAGAGGGTGAACTATAATCTCGTTAGCTTCTTTTAATCTGTCAATTAGGTTTGAATTATTATATTCGTTCATCAAGAACCCTATGTTTCCCCTATTCAATCCAAAAACTGGAATATCATATAAGATACTTTCACGGATGGCAGCTAACATAGCTCCGTCTCCACCAACGGCTACAATAACCTCAGCCTTAGAAACTTCTTCTTGTCCATATAACTTAAGTAAATTGTTAGAAACTAGTTTGGCTTTTTTATTTTTTGCAATACTAAAGTGAATCTTCAAAATTTTTGCCCTTTTTGTGGTATTTTAAATAATTTCAAGTTAAAACATAGTCATATTAAATGGTGATTTATATGAAAGCAATAGAAACGGCATTAAGTTTAACTCAAGCCTACAAGCTAGGTATTGAGAGATTTGAAAAAATGCTTGGAAACGAATTTGCAAAAGCTGTAGAATCTATGAGCAAATCGTCTACACATATTATTGTTTGTGGGATGGGAAAATCAGGGCTTGTTGGAAGAAAAATATCATCTACACTTGCATCTACAGGAACGCCTAGCATTTTTCTTCATCCAGCTGAAGCTATACATGGAGACTTAGGAAAGGTTCAAAAAAATTCTGTTGTTTTACTCATCTCATATTCAGGAGAAACAGAGGAAATAATTGCTTTAATTCCAGCATTGAAAAGGCTAGATGTTAATATAATAGCTTTGACCGGTGTTAAAAATTCAACTTTAGCTAACATATCCGACATAGTTTTAGATACTTCAGTTGATAGAGAGGCATGTCCATTAAATTTAGCACCTACGACATCAACTATGATTACTATGGTTTTAGGGGATGCCCTAGCTGTTTCATTAATGGAATTAAAAAACTTTAAGCAAGAAGATTTTGCCTTAACTCATCCAGGCGGATCTCTTGGTAAAAGATTGTTATCAAGTGTTAAAGATGAGATGAAACAAAATAATTTACCATTTATTGATCAAAACTCCATAGTACAAGACGTTTTAGTTAAAATGACAGAAGGTCGTCTTGGTCTTGCTCTGGTTGGCACGAAAGAAGAATTAAAGGGTGTGATTACAGATGGAGACATCAGAAGAGCTTTAATTGATAATAAAAACTTTGCTGAACTGAAAGCCAAAGACTTAATGAATACAAATCCGTTAACAGCACTTGAGAGTGACAATTTGCGAGTTGCAGAAAAGAGAATGAGAGAAGCAAAAGTACAGTGTTTAATAGTAAAAAATCTAATAAATGAAGTTGTAGGTGTTATTCAGATTTTTGAATAAATGTATGGTCCCATCAATGGATATTTCTTTATTTGATTATGAATTAAATTCAAATTTAATTGCACAAAAACCATGTGTGCCTAGAGATCATTCACGGTTATTGAACTGTACAAAAGAGGTTGCTGAAGATCTTCGATTTAAAGACTTACCTTCAATTTTAAATTCTGGTGACGTTTTAGTTATTAATAATACAAAAGTCATACCATCTCGTTTACTTGGGAAAAGAGATCAGGTTAATGTCGAAGTGACATTGCATATGAAAACTAATAAAAATACTTGGAGAGCGTTTCTGAAACCTGGTCGAAAGTGTAAAATCAATGACACCATACTTTTTCAAAATAACTTAAAAGCTAAAGTTATTGAAAAATATATTGAGGGTGATGTGCTACTACACTTCAATAAAAATGATCAAAATGTCATTAAGGATGTAAATCATCAGGGTCATATGCCTCTTCCTCCATATATTAAAAGAAACGAAAAAAATGAAAGTGATGATAAAGATTATCAAACAATCTTTGCTGAAGAAGATGGAGCTGTTGCTGCTCCAACTGCTGGTTTGCACTTTACTGATGAGTTAATTAATACATTAAAATCTAAAGGAGTATTATTTGCTCCCATTACTCTTCATGTAGGCGCAGGCACTTTTTTACCAGTTAAAGTTACTAATATATATGATCATAAAATGCATGAAGAATGGGGAGTTTTAAGTGAAAACACATCTAATATAATAAATAATGCTATTCAAAATAATAAACGTATTATTTCTGTCGGGACTACCAGTTTACGAATATTAGAAACAATAGCAAGATTAAGAAATGGATTGATTGAACCTTGGTCTGGTGTTACGGATCTATTTATAACTCCAGGCTTTCAATTTAAGATCGTAGATTTACTGATAACAAATTTTCACTTACCAAAATCAACTTTACTAATGCTTGTTTCAGCTTTCCATGGAAAAGAAAAAACACTCGAAAGATATCAATATGCCATTAAACAAAAATACAGATTTTTTTCTTATGGAGATAGTTGTATTTTTTCAAAAGAAAATGAATTAGTATGAGTAATTTTTTTAATTTTAAATTAATATCAAAAGATAAGAATGCTCGTCTAGGTAAACTATCCACTGCACATGGGGAAATTAATACACCTATATTTATGCCTGTTGGTACTGCAGCTACTATTAAAGCAATGCATTTAAAGGATGTTGAGGCTGCTGGTGCAGAAATCATTTTAGCTAACACTTATCATTTGATGTTAAGACCTGGTCAAGAAAATATTAGAGAAATGGGTGGTGTTAGAAAGTTTATGGGTTGGGATAAACCACTTCTTACAGACTCAGGTGGTTTTCAAATTATGAGCTTAGGAAATTTAAGACAGGTTCAAAATGACGGAGTAACTTTTAAGTCACATCTTGATGGTACAAAATATTTTTTATCTCCCAAAGTAAGCACAGATATTCAAAATGCTTTAGACGCAACTATTACAATGCAATTAGATGAATGTATTTCTTTTCCTGCAACATATGAAGAGTCAAAAAGAGCAATGAAATTATCTCTTGAATGGGCTGCTAAGAGTAGAGAAGCATTTGAACATAGAATTGGTTATGGTCAATTTGGGATAGTCCAAGGATCTATTTATTCAGATTTAAGAGAGGAGTCAGCAAAAGGTCTCATTGAAATAGATTTTGATGGATATGCAATTGGAGGGTTGGCTGTCGGTGAAGGCCAAGATCTAATGTTTAAAACTTTAGACAATACTACAAAACATATGGTCCAAAATAAACCTCGATATTTAATGGGTGTGGGAAAACCAGATGATTTAATTGGAGCGGTGAAAAGAGGGGTTGATATGTTCGATTGTGTTTTGCCTACTCGTTCTGGAAGAACTGGTCAAGCTTTCACATCAAAAGGTCAAGTTAACATAAAAAATTCTAAACATATTTTAGACAAAATGCCATTAGATCTAGAATGTAATTGCTATACCTGTCAAAATTTCTCCAGAGCGTATCTTCATCATCTTTTTAGAGGAAAAGAAATTTTAGGCCTTATGCTTTTAAGCTGGCATAATGTCCATTTTTACTTGAATATTATGAAAAATATTAGAAATGCAATAGAAATTAAAGAATTTGAAAAATTTGAACAAACTTTTTTAAATAAATATTATTCGGGTGATGATTAAACTAAATAATTATTATTATATAATATGCATAAATTTAATGAAAAAAAAATAATTAAAGATTTAGCCAAAGAATTTAATTTTGATGTTTGTAAGATTACAGATACTAATTTACCAATAAATACTGACGTAAGGCTAAAAGAATTTATTGAGTTAGGCTTTCATGGAGAAATGAACTGGCTTGCAGATAGTTACGAAAGACGAAAATCACCGTTAAATTTATGGGAAGAGGCAAAATCTGCAATTATACTTGGCTTAAATTACGGACCTAGAGACAATCCTTTAAAAAAAATAAATAAAAAGAATTTAGGAAACATCTCTGTTTATGCTCAAGGAAAAGATTATCACAAAATAATCAAAGGAAGACTCAAGTTATTTTCAAGTAAATTAATTTCTAAACTATCAAAAGCAAAAAAAACAAAAATCAAAGTTTTTGTTGACACAGCACCTTTAATGGAAAAACCTCTAGCAGAAAAGTCTGGTTTAGGATGGCAAGGCAAGCATACTAATTTAGTTTCAAGAGATTTTGGATCATGGCTATTTATAGGGATTATTCTCGTAAATCATTCTTTTGAATATGACTCACAAGAAAAGAATTATTGTGGTTCTTGTACGAAATGTCTTGATATTTGCCCAACAGATGCATTTTATGAAGAAAATAAGTTAGACGCTTCAAAGTGTATTTCATATTTAACCATTGAGCACAGAAATGCTATCCCAAAAAAATTTAGAACGGCCATTGGAAATAGAATATTTGGTTGTGATGATTGTTTAGCGATTTGCCCTTGGAATAAATATGCAAAGATTACAAAAGAAATTCATTTTAACGAAAATAAATATAATTTTAATTTAAATGAATTATTGAATCTTTCTGATCAAGAATTTAGAAAAAAATTTACTGGGTCACCAATAAAAAGGATAGGTAGGGATAGGTTCATAAGGAATTGTTGTATTGCGGCAGGTAACAGTAAAAATAAAGAATTAATACCAACACTATTGAATTTAATAATAAAAGATCAATCTTTTTTGGTAAGAGGCGCGGCCATATGGGCACTTCAACAATTAGATAATAAAAACAACCTTAAAAATATAAAAAGACGACATTTAAGTTTTGAAAAAAACAAAGATGTGTTAGCTGAATGGTATGTCTAACTTAATTAAAGTGCGTTATTTTCAGTTTCACCTGTTCTTATTCTGGTTGCACTATGAAGGTCTAAGACAAATATTTTACCATCTCCAATTTGTCCTGTGCAAGCACTTTGAAGTAGAGCCTCATGAACAGCATCTTCCATATCATCAGTAACAGCTATTTCGATTTTAAGCTTGGGAACAAATGAAACACTATATTCTGCCCCTCTATAAATTTCAGTTTGCCCTCTTTGTCTTCCAAATCCACGAACCTCTGATGCAGTCAATCCTTCAACTCCAATCTCAGTTAAGGCATTCCTTACATCATCAAGTTTAAAAGGTTTTATAATCGCAATAAAGTATTTCATGATGAAATCTCCTAATCTGAATGATATCCTTTTTCGCCGTGAGAACGCAAGTCTAAACCTTCAATTTCTTCTTGTTCGTCTACTCTTAACGACACAACTAAAGAGGTTAGTTTTAAAATTAAATATGTAAAGAAAGATGTCCAAACCACAGTAAGCACAACTGCTTTAAGCTGTATTATAAATTGAGATATTCCTGTTTGTCCTTCAGTAAGACCTAATCCAGAAAACGAAGAGGTAGCTAAAAATGCAACAAATAGTGTCCCTAGTATACCACCTACACCGTGAACCGCAAAAACATCAAGACTGTCGTCTATTTGAAGTTTGCCTCTGATGTAATCAACAGCAAGGTAACATAGTAGGCCACCTGTAAATCCTAAAATCAGACCTCCAGGTACACCTATGTAACCTGAAGCAGGTGTAACAGTAGCAAGTCCAGCAACCATTCCAGTAACTATGCCAATCAAAGACGGTTTACCAAATCTTTTCCATTCAATAAACATCCAAACTAATGAGGCAGTTGCAGCAGATATATGTGTGACTAACATAGCCATTCCCGCGCCTCCATTAGCACCTAAAGCTGAACCAGCATTAAAGCCAAACCATCCAATCCATAACATTGAAGCTCCTATCATAGTCAATATAGGGCTATGAGGTGGAGTAATAGATTTTGGAAAACCTCTTCTCTTACCAAGTGTTAAGGCAGTAACTAAAGCAGCTGTACCAGCTGTTGCATGCACAACGATGCCTCCAGCAAAGTCCATTGTTCCCCAAGATGACAAAATACCACCTCCCCAAACCCAATGAGTTACGGGAACATATACAATTAAAACCCAAAGACTTAAAAAAATTAACATTGCTGAAAATTTAATTCTTTCTACAAACGCACCTATCATCAGAGCAGGCGTAATGATTGCAAAAGTCATTTGGAATGTTGCAAATAGGCTTTCAGGTATGCTCCCAGATGGTGTTTCTAATTCAATTGAATTCATAAACATATTGCCAAACCCACCAATCCATGCATTTCCTTCAGAAAACGCTAAACTATAACCTACAACCACCCAAATAATAGATACTACACAGGCAAGGGAGAAGTGTTGCATTAATACTGATACAACATTTTTTGAATTTACTAGTCCTGCATAGAATAGAGCTAAACCTGGTAGAGTCATAAATAATACTAGAGCTGTTGAGGTCAAAATCCAGGCCGTATCACCATTATTAATTTCAGCAAAAGCTGGAAAAGAAATCATCGTCAAAAGTAAAGTTGAAAATACAGTAAAAAACTTAAATTTATTTCTAGAAGTAAAAAAATCCATATCATCCCCCCTGTGTAAAAAATTAAATTTAGTAATTTTTTTTTAAAACACAAAAAATGTATAAAAAATATTCAAATTATATTAAATATGCTTAAATTTTAAGCATTTATTTTTTGTTGTAAGTAATAAATTAATTATATTTCAGTTTATAATCAAATTTTTTGAGTGTATAAAATAATTACAAACAATTAATTTGAGAGTTTATTTTGATAGAAAATGTCATAAAACAATTAGCTCCGAAAGGATACCTTAGAGCTGCTATAAACTTAAGTAACTTTTTATTAGTTACAGGCAAAGAGAGTAATGGTGATCCGCAAGGAGTTTCTCCAGACATGGCAAGAGCGCTTGCTAAAGAGTTAAATGTAGATATTAAATTAATTACTTTTAATAGACCTGGTGAACTTGCAGATGCAATTTCACAGGATACCTGGGATATTGGAAATATTGCAAATGAACCAGCAAGAGCCAAATCAATTAAATTTAGTCTACCATACACTACTATTGAATCAACTTTCCTGACTAGGAATGAACTTAATATTAAAACATTGAAAGATGTTGATAAAAAAGGAATTAAAATTGCTGTTGCCGAAAGAAGTGCGTATGATCTTTGGTTAACGGAGAATATAAAAAATGCAGATTTAATAAGAGCAAAATCTATAGATGAATCTTTTAGAATATTTCAAGAAAATAAATACGAAGTATTGGCTGGATTAAGACCTAAATTAGTTGATGAACTAAAAAAAACTACTGACTGCTTTATATTTAATGAGCCATTTACTTATATAAATCAGTGTGTTGGATGCAAACCTGGAAATTTAGAGGCTGAAAATTTTATAAATAATTTTATTAAAAAAAACTTAGAAAATGGTTTTATTAAAAGCCTTCTATCTAAGTACAATGTCTTAGGTAAATTATCGCTACCTAAAAACTAGAAGTTTTATTATAGTACAATTAATGAAAAAAATAGTTCCAATGTTAGCTATATTTTGTACTGTTTTTTTTTGGGGATCTTCATTTCCAGCAATGTCGTTTCTTTTAGAAACATCAAGTCCTTTCATCTTGGCAGCAGGAAGGTTTTCTTTGGCAGCTTTTCTAGCTGTTATTTGGTGTATAAATAACTATAAACAAAAGGTAAAATTAAACCACTTATTACGCTATTTTTTTGCAGGGTTTATTGGAATTTTTTTATATAATTTATTTCTTAACCATGGACAAGAGAGTGTTTCAGCTGGGGCAGGCAGCTTCATTGTTAATTGTAACCCACTATTTACTGCTTTAATTGGCTTTTTTATTTTGAAACAAAAGGTTTCATATATACATTGGCTAGGAATAATTATTTGTATGTTTGGAGTTGGTATAATATCTTTTGATCAAGAAGGTGGCTTAAATATAGGAAGTGGATCAAGCTTGATATTATTTGCTGCTATCTTAACAGCAATCTATTTTCATATAGTAAAACCTTTAATAGTGTTATATGGTACGATAACTTCTACTGCATATACAATAATTTTTGGAACCATACCCATGTTATTTTGGTTCCCAGAAACTTATAATTTTATTTCTCAATCTAATAATGAAATTAAATTAACATATCTATGGTTGGCATTGTTTCCTACTGCATTAGGTTACTTAACTTGGACTTATTCGGTTGGTTATTATGGAGCCAACAAAGCTTCGTTGTTTCTTTATTTAATTCCACCAATTTCTATCATTTTGAACTTTTTATGGTATGAAAAAAATCCATCTTTAATTACTACATTCGGAGGCTTAGTTATATTATTAAGTGTTTTTCTTACTCTCCTGTTACAGCAAAAAAGAAGAGAAAATTAAACATTAACTGAAAGTAGAGCTTACATATAAACAAGTAAGGGTGATAAAACTATTTTAGATGGAGCGGGTAGCGAGAATCGAACTCGCGTCATTAGCTTGGAAGGCTAAGGTCTTACCACTACACAATACCCGCATTTTTTTATTTTATAAGGGTTAATATTTGAAATGTAAATACTAACTTTATCAATTTTAAATTTGTTCTAAAATTTATTAAACTTAATTATTCCAACCTAATAAATTTTGTTTAACTATTTCATTTAAAAATTTAATTGAATATTCGTTATCATTTAAACAAGGTACATACTGAAAAGTTTTTCCACCATTCTCAAAAAATAATTCTCTTGCCTCAACATTTAATTCTTCAAGTGTTTCTAAACAATCAGAGATAAAACCTGGAGCAATCAAAGCAATATTTTTAGACCCTTGTTTAGCTAATTTTATAATTGTTTCGTCAGTATAAGGTTGAAGCCATGGTTCAGGGCCGAATCTAGATTGAAAAGTAACTAAAACTTTATTTTCTGGCCATTTTAATTCTTCTTTAAGTAATCTGGCAGTTTTAATACAATGACAATGATACGGATCGCCAGCCATGAAATATCTCTTGGGTATACCATGGAAAGATATAACTAACTTGTCTATTTCATTTCTATCTTTTAAATGTTTTTTAACTGTTAAAGCCAGAGCTTTTATGTAATTTTTATTATCAAACCAAGGTGGCACTGTTCGGATATCTGGTTGCCATCTTTGTTTTAACAACCATTTAAAAACTTCGTCTTTAACAGTTGCTGAAGTACTAGCTGCATACTGAGGATAAAGTGGAACCAAAAGAATTTTTGAACATCCATTTTTTGTCATTTTATTTAAAATATTGTCTATTCCTGGATTTCCATATCTCATTGCATAGTCTATGAAAATATTGGGTTTGTTTTTAAAATAATTCTGTATTTTTTTTGTTTGTTTAATTGTAAACCCTCTTAATGGAGATCCATGGTTTTTTTCATCCCAAATTTTTTTGTAAGCTTTTCCAGATTTTGAAGGCCTGAATGTAAGTATAGGACCATTTAATATTAACCACCATAAGGGTCTAAAAAGATCTACAACTCTTTTGTCCATAAGAAATTGTTTTAAATATCTTCTCATAGACCAATAGTCAGTGCCATCAGGCGTGCCTAAATTGACAAGTAATACACCAATCTTATTTTTATCAGGAAAAACGGGGTGATCATTTGGTATTTTTATAATAGTCAATTTAATATCTTTTAAAATTATTATGCAATTTTTGAGTAATTATTTTTATTGGTTTTCTTGAAAGCGTATTTAAGTGCAATTGTTAAATCAGAAATCATTTTTTCTGTATGTAAAGGGCCTGGCGTAACTCTTAATCTTTCTGTACCAACTGGAACAGTTGGATAATTAATTGGTTGTATATAATGTTTAAATTCATTTAACAGAATATTACTAATTTCTTTACATCTTAGAGGGTTATTTACCATTATTGGGACTATGTGGCTTTTATTATCCATAAAATTTATGTTTTCTTTTAACAGATATTTTTTGAGCAAAATTGTATTTTTTTGTTGTAGTTTTCTTTCTTTATCAGATTTTTTTAAATAACTTATAGAAGTGCTTGCAGCTTTTACAAGTGCGGGTGGCAATGCTGTTGTGAATATGTATCCACTAGCATAACTTCGTATAGCATCGCAGATTATGTTTGAGGAGGCAATATACCCACCCATTGTTCCAAATGCTTTACCTAATGTCCCTTGAATTATATCAATAGAATTTTGTAATCCTAACTCTTCAGACACGCCTGATCCTTTTTCTCCATACATCCCAACAGCGTGAACCTCATCTAAATAAGTTAATGCATTATATTTTTTAGCTATTTTTGATATTCCACAGATTTCTCCAAAATCACCGTCCATAGAGTAAATAGATTCAAATATAATTACTTTTGGTTTTTTTGCTGGATATTTTTTTATTAGAGATTCCAAATGGTTTAAATCATTATGTTTGAATATTTCTTTTGAGGCATTAGATTTTTTTATACCTGAAATTATTGATGCATGATTTTTTTCATCAGAAAAAACAACCGCGTCTTTTAACAAATTGAGAAGAGTACTTATTGTTGATTCATTTGCTACATACCCAGATGAAAATACTACTGCCTTTTCTTTTAAATGAAAATCAGCCAGTTCATTTTCTAATTGTACAATAGCATTACTGTTTCCAGATATATTGCGTGTTCCGCCTGAACCTGTTCCCATTCTTTTAATTGAATTTATCATTGAATTTATGACAAGTTTATTTTGACTCATTCCTAAATAATCATTTGAACACCAGACAATTATATCATTTTTTTTTGAATCTGATATCCAAAAAGCATTAGGGTGCTTACCTGCTTTTCTTTCAATTTCATTGAAATGTCTGTATCTACCCTCGATTTTAAGTTTATCTAGGGATGATTTAAATATATCCGAGTAATTCAATAATTTACCTATTTGTTATCTTATTAAATAGTACTATGTCTAAAATTTTCAACTAATTATTTACTAATTTTTTAGCACAGAATTTAAGCAAAAATTAAATTTTAATTTTCGTGCTTGAACTTTTGAAAAGTTTTTATATAACATTCATATTTTTAATTTTTGGGAAACGTAAAAGTGAGTTCATCAAAAAAATTACTAGAAACAACAGATGAAAAATTTAAAAATGGTGCTGATAGAGGTGGTTTGCTTGGAAACAGGATAGTTCTTCCAGAGAATTACATGCCTTCTGTTGATGAAGAGTTTATGAATGACAACCAACTAGAGTATTTTAGACAAAAATTACTTAATTGGAAATTAGAATTGCTTGAAGAAGCAACTGATACCAAGGGCACCTTATCCGCTGAAGGTTTGCAAAGACCTGATATGGCTGATAGAGCTCAGGTAGAGTCTGATGCATCTATTCAGTTAAGAACTAGGGATAGAGAAAGAAAACTTATTAGTAAAATCGACGCTGCATTAAGAAGAATAGATTTAAAAACATACGGATATTGTGAAGAAACAGGTGAGCCGATTGGGCTAGGTCGTTTGAAAGCAAGGCCAATTGCATCGCTAAGTGTTGATGCACAAGAACGACATGAAAAAATGGAAAAAATCCATAAAGACGAATAATTTCTTGTAAAATTTAATTATCAGAACATAAGAACAAAATAAGAACATTTATTGACAAAAGAACAAAAGGTGAATATTATTGTAAAATATTTATTAGTTGAAAGAATAGTAAACGTATGTCAGTAAGGAGATAGAGAATGAGTGCTGAGGTTATTAAAATGTCAAATCAAGATAAAGATAGAAACATAGCTTTAGAGTCTGCAATAGGACAGATAGAAAAAGCTTTCGGTAAAGGCTCTGTTATGAAGTTAGGCACATCTGGAGAAAATTTAGATGTGCAAGCTATATCTACTGGTTCACTAGGTCTAGATATAGCTCTTGGTATAGGTGGTTTACCTAAAGGAAGAATTGTAGAAATTTATGGGCCTGAAAGTTCAGGTAAAACAACGCTAGCATTGCATGTTGTAGCAGAAGCGCAAAAAACAGGAGGGACTTGTGCGTTTGTAGATGCAGAACATGCTCTTGATCCAGTATATGCAAAAAAATTAGGAGTAAATATTGATGATCTTTTAATTTCTCAACCTGATGCAGGAGAACAGGCATTGGAAATCGCTGATACATTAGTTAGATCAGGGGCTATATCTGTTTTAGTAGTTGATTCTGTAGCAGCATTAGTTCCTAGAGCTGAACTAGAAGGAGACATGGGTGATAGTCATATGGGTTTACAAGCTAGATTGATGAGTCAAGCTTTAAGAAAGTTAACTTCATCAATTTCTAAGTCCAATTGTTTAGTAATATTTATTAATCAGATTAGACAAAAAATAGGAATTATGTTTGGCAACCCAGAAACAACTTCAGGTGGAAATGCTCTTAAGTTTTATGCATCTGTTAGATTAGATATAAGAAGAATAGGAGCAATTAAAGATAAAGATGATATAATAGGGAATCAAACTAGAGTTAAAGTTGTAAAAAATAAGGTTGCACCTCCATTTAGAACAGTTGAGTTTGATATTATGTATGGTGAAGGTATTTCTAAAAATGGTGAGATAGTAGATCTAGGAGTATCTGCAGACATAATTGAAAAATCTGGATCATGGTTTTCTTATAACGATCAAAGGATTGGGCAAGGTAGAGAAAATGTTAAAAACTTTCTCAATGAAAATTTTGAAATAGCTTTAGAAATAGAGGATAAAATTAAAGGAAATACAGTCTTGGTTGAGGAAATTTTAATGAATCCAGACCAACAAATTCCTGAAGAAGAAAAATAATTTTATTGAAGTTTTGTATTTTGTTAAATTGATGTTATCAAGAGGTGTAGATAATAAGCTAGTTTAACACATGAATAAGACTAAAAATTCAGTAAATGCAATTCGTTCTAAGTTCATAAATTATTTTAATAAAAATGATCATGAGGTTATAACATCAAGTAATCTTGTACCAAACAATGATCCTACTTTGCTTTTTACAAATGCTGGTATGGTACAGTTTAAAAATGTTTTTACTGGTTTAGAAACAAGAGACTACAACAGAGCTGTTAGTTCGCAAAAGTGTCTACGAGCTGGTGGAAAGCATAATGATCTTGAAAATGTAGGTAGAACAGCTAGACATCATACATTTTTTGAAATGTTGGGTAACTTTTCATTTGGAGATTATTTCAAAGAAAAAGCAATATTTCAAGCTTGGGAATTGTTAACAAAAGAGTATGAACTTCCAAAAGAAAAATTGCTAGTTACAATTTTTCATGATGATATAGAGGCTGAAAATTTATGGAAAAAAATTTCTGGATTAAGTGATAAAAAAATAATCAAAATTAGTACCAGTGATAATTTTTGGAGTATGGGTGATACAGGTCCTTGTGGTCCTTGCTCAGAAATATTTTACGATCATGGTCCTTTAATTGAAGGAGGGCCACCTGGCTCTAAAAATGAAGATGGTGATAGATTTATAGAAATTTGGAATTTAGTGTTTATGCAATTTGAACAAATTTCTAAAAGTGAAAGAGTTAATTTACCTAAGCCAAGTATTGATACAGGAATGGGTTTAGAAAGAATATCAGCCGTTCTGCAAAACACTCATAATAATTATGAGACAGATATGATGAAAGATCTAGTTGAGGCTTCTTCATTAGTAACGGGTGTAGAAAAAACAAAAGATAATATTGTATCTCATAGAGTAGTAGCTGATCATTTAAGATCAATTTCTTTTTTAATTGCTGAGGGAGTTTTACCCAGCAATGAAGGCCGAGGATATGTACTAAGAAGAATAATGAGAAGAGCAATGCGCCACACACATCTTTTAGGCGCAAGTGACCCAGTGATATTCAAGTTAGTTAGATCTTTAATTGAACAAATGGGTGATGCTTTTCCAGAAATAGTTACTCAAAAATTGACTATAGAAAACACAATAAAGGATGAAGAAATTAAATTCAAAGATACACTTGATAGGGGTATGAGTTTATTAATGAATGAAATAGACGAGAAAGTTTCTCCAGGAGTGCTTTCAGGTCAAAAAGCTTTTGAATTATATGACACCTATGGATTCCCGTTAGATTTAACAGAAGATGTTTTAAAATCATATGGGTGGAAGGTTGATCACCAGGGTTTTGAAAAATCTATGAATGAACAAAAAATCAAAGCAAGACAAGCTTGGTCAGGTTCGGGTGATGATGCTTATAATCAAGATATTTTAAAATTATTATTAGATCTACCACCAACTAACTTTAGAGGATATGATGAAAATAGTTTTGAAACTAAAATTGATTTAATTATAAAAAACAATAATGTTTATGATAATGTTTTAGCAAATGAGAAAGTTGATATCATATGCAATGAGACAATTTTTTATGCTGAATCTGGCGGCCAGATATCTGATAAAGGGGTTATTATAGGAAAAAATTTTAAGGCTAATATTTTAAATTCAAAAAAAATTACTGTTGGAAACGGTAAAATTATATTTGTTTCAACAATAGAAATTGTATCAGGAAAAATAACAGTTGGTGATATAATCAACCAAGTAATAGATTTAGATTTCAGAAAACAAATATCTTCACATCATTCAGCAACTCATCTTCTTCATGAAGCATTAAGACAAAAATTAGGTATGCATGTAGCTCAAAAAGGTTCATTGGTTACTAATGAAAAACTAAGATTTGATTTTAGTCATCAAAAACCAATTTCTTCAGAATTAATCAAAGAAATTGAAGATGAAGTAAATTATAGAATATTTTGTAACGACAAAGTTACCACTAAAGTTATGTCTCCGAATAAGGCTATTGAAAAAGGAGCTATAGCTTTATTTGGAGAAAAATATGGAGATGAAGTCAGAGTAGTATCAATTGGAAAAAGTATAGATAATGAAAGAGAGGCTTGGTCAGTTGAACTATGTGGAGGCACACACGTAAAAAATACTTCTGAAATTTCAACCTTTAAAATATTGTCAGAGACTGGTGTTTCATCTGGAGTTCGTAGAATTGAAGCTTTAACAAATATAGCTGCAATAAACTATTATAATAACGAGATAGATAAAATTAGATATATATCTTCTTCTCTAAAAACAAATAGTACTCAACTCACAAAAAAAATCGAGCAATTAGTCTCAGAAAATCAAAAAATTAACAAAGAATTAAAACTTCTTAAAAATAAATCACATCTTAATTATGATAATAATTCAACTAAAGAAATACTAAATGGAATAGTATTTGAGTATAAAATATATGATGATTTAATAGTTAAAGAGTTAAAGCCAAACGCCGAAAATTTTATCAAAAATAATAATTCAAATATTGTTTGTTTAATTAGTAAAATTGATAATAAAGCCTCTATAGTTGTTGCTGTAGATAAATCACTCACTTCTAAATTTAGTGCTGTAGAAATGGTAAATGAAGTTTCAGCAATTTTAGGAGGTAAAGGAGGTGGCGGTAGACCAGATATGGCTCAATCTGGAGGATCAGATCCAAAAAATAGTCTACAAGCTGTTAATAAGATAAAAGATTACATCAAACTTAAAATTTAGAGATTATGTTGTTAGAAAATTTAAACGAAGAAATAATTTCCTTTAAAGAAACTGCAATTATGCAAATTGCAAATTTTGGAAGAAAATACCAATTAGAGAGTGGAAATTATATCTATCCTGCTTGGTTTGGAGAAGGCGATATATCTACAAGTAATTTAATTAACAACAAAACTATTGAAGCTTTAAATCAAGGAAAAACATTTTATACATATCAAAACGGTGTACCTCAATTACGATCAGAAATCTCAAAATATATGAATGAAGTTTTTAACATCAATACGAAGCCTGAACATCACAGTGTTGTCACAGGTGGAATGATGGGACTTAGGTTGATTTGTGATTTAATTATCAGTGATGGCGATGAAGTTGTGATGGTTGGTCCTGTATGGCCTAACATAAGGTCATCAGTTTTATTAAAAAAAGGTAATATAAAAGAAATTTCACTAAGATTAAAAGATAGTCAATGGATATTAGATTTTGAAAAACTATTGAACACAATTACGCATAAAACAAAAATGGTTTTTGTTAATAGTCCTGGAAATCCAACAGGATGGGTGATGTCAAAAAAACAGCAAGAAATACTGTTTAATCATGTTCGAGAAATGGACTGCTGGTTAATTTCTGATGAAGTTTATCATCAAATAATGTTTAATGATAATGTATCACCAAGTTTGCTTCAATTATCTAAGCCAACTGATAAATTAATAGTCATCAACTCAGCTTCAAAGAGCTTCAATATGACAGGATGGAGAATAGGTTGGATAACACATCCTGAAGAGTTAGGTCCTCACATAGCTAAATTAGTCCAAATAACAACAACGGGTGTTCCAGAGTTTCTTCAAAATGGTCTAATATCAGCATTGCAAAACTATAAACTTCTTACCAAAGAAGTACGTCAAAATTTAAAAAAATCTAGAGATATAATGTTTCAAAGATTAGTTGAGTGGAAGCGAGTTGAGTGTAGTGTTCCAGAAGCTGCATTTTATGCTTTTTTTAAAGTAAAGGATGTAAAAGATTCTTTAGAATTTGCAAAAAAATTAATCATTGATACTAATGTTGGGGTGGCACCAGGTATTGCATTTGGAGAGGCAGGTGAAGGTCATTTAAGAATATGTTTTGCAGCCAAACAAAGCTTCATAAATAAAATTATGGATAGATTAGAGCCAGCTTTGAATTAAAATCACCAAGGCTTTATAGCATTTTTAAGTGATTTATAACCTTCAATAAATCCAGGTCTATTACTACCATATATTCCATCAAATATATTTAAAACATTATCCAACCAATTTCTAAGCTCAATGTTATTAGGATTAGCATCTAAGTATGCGTCTCTAATTAAAACAAAATGAATTCTTGGGTCGTAAGGTTTTTTTGTTCCACCCATGGTTTCATCACCATCAAGAAGTCTTAAAAGCATAGCATCAGCTGATCCTAGTGTTTGTTCATGAATAGGAGGTCCCGACATTCTATGCATTACTGAAGTCATATCTCTTCCGTTACCAGTTGTGTAACCCATAGACTTCCATGCTGTATCTATATCAATATCACTATTTACATGATTAAGAATTTTTGTGCCAAAATCTCTTAATGGGTCAGATATATCAGCAAGTAAATCAGTCAATCTATCTCCGTCCAAATCAGTTGCTAATACTATACATTCTTGTTTGTTAATTATATCCCATACTAATAGTCCATAATTAGTATCCGAAATATGTTGTTCAATTCTTCCAGACCAATTTTCCATACCATCCTTAAAGTCTTTAGGTAAAAGAGAAATTATTTTGTCGATGTTTTTTTTATGTTCCTCGTAGGCATTTACAGCCCATTTTCGACCAATAGTGAATTTTGTTCCTTCAAGAAGCCAAATTAATATGCCCGCATTAATTCCATCTTCCATTGCCTGTGTCGGTTTAAAGGCAACTCTTCCTAATTTACCTGTGTCATTGATCATCTTTAAAAATAGACGGCAAGCATAAGCCATCTGAATTCCAGGAGTATTCATTTCAGTATGTACAATACCAGTTTTTTCATTAACACTAAATTTAGATTTATCTTGTGAATAGGGCAAACACGGCATACATCTTACAACTGTGATTGGCCCATATGGACGTACGTTACAAAATACTCCTGCTTGTGTTCTTAAAGGTGCATTTCCAGATTTACCCATTACGACGACTTTATTTCCAGACCCATTATTAACATATGCATCACCAGCAGTTGACCATTTTATAGATGTGTTTTGCATATTGCCAAACCAGCTTAATGCTTCAAGTTTTGTGTCATGTCGCATTTGTGACCACATTGGAATTGCATAAAAAGGAAGATTTAAGATATCAGCAGCTGCAATGGTTCCTAATAATGCGTAAGCGTCTGTTAATGAATGGCAAACTGGATTTATAATCCCATCATGTTTTCCGCCTTTCCAAACAATTGCGTTTGGATACCCATTTGGCCTTACCTCGGTATTTTGGTAAAGTTCTCCAAGAATAGTTTCTAAGTCACCACCTTCAGATTCAGAAACGGCTATTTTCATCAAATCTAACATTTTTAATCCTTAATAATTTTTTAAGAAAATTTTTATTAATTATATATAATTATTCATACATAAATTAAGAAAACTTTTAAATATCTTTTAGAAAAATTTTCAAAGAATTAGTGTTTTTCAATTCTTCAAAATAATTTAAATTATGTTTACCCATATATTCTTCTTCAACCAGATGATTAATCAGAGAAATAAGCGGATCCCAGAAATTGTTGAAATTGATAATACCAACTTTTTTGTTAACAATTTGATTTAACTGACACCACGTTAAAACTTCAAAACATTCGTCTAGTGTTCCCACACCACCTGGCAAGATTAAAAAAGCGTCTGATTTTTCGTACATCTTTTGTTTTCTTTGGTGCATATTCTCGGTAATTAAAAAGTTAGTATTAAATTTTTCAGAATGTTTTGTATCTTGTATATCTTTTTTAATTAAAAAATTAGGTATTATACCTGTTGTTTTAGAACCATACTTAATAGCTGTCCTTGATACTGATCCCATTATACCATTTTCACCACCACCAAAAACAATGTCAAAATTATTTTCTGCTATGATTTGACCAACAGTTTTAGCAGATTTTATATTCTCACTATTTTTGCCTGATTTTGAGCCACCAAATACACATATTGTCCTTTTCAAAACTACCTCGTAAAAATTACAAACTTAAGAAATTTATGTATTATTGTAATTATTTATCATAAAATAAAATGTGTGTATTAAACAAGGTTTTATATGAAGTCTTCAAAAGTTATATATTTTTTACTATCTGGCGCAATAATAGCAGCTTTAGCTCTGTTTGTAGTTTTCTATGAAACTGAAAATGTGGTTGAAAAAGAAGTAGTTGTACCTTTGGTAAATAAAGTAGTTGATGCTAAGCCAATCGAAGTTAAACCAACAAGACAAGAAACTGCAGAAATGCTAAAATTAGAAGTTGTAAGGGTAAGACCAGATGGAAGCCTCGTTATTGCAGGAAAAGGATTACCTAACTCAAAAATAGAAATAATTTCTAATACAGAAGTAATTGCTGTTACAAAGAGTGACAAAATTGGAGATTTTGTTGCCGTGCCGCAAAAGCAATTAAACAGTGGAGAATATTTTTTATCTTTCAGGCAAACAACAGGAGATAATAAAGTAGTAATTGCAAATAAATCTGTCGCTATAAATGTTTCTGGGAAAAAAAATGATGTACCAATTGTAGCTATCGTTGATAGCCAAGGAAGATTAGGTGCTAAAGTTATTCAAGTTCCTGGTTTAGAAAAAAAAGAACGTAGTATTAAAAATAAAAATCAAATAAATACAAAAAACATTCAAGAACCTCAAATTAAAATCCTTGCTATAACACATGACTCAAAAATAGGACAACTTGTGTTATCAGGAATAGCTTACAATGGTGTGCAAGTAAATGCAGGCTTTACAGGCAAAGAAACTTCATCAACTAAAATAATTAATGATGAATGGAATTTATCAATTCCAGGTAAATTGATTGCAGGAAAACAAAAAGTATTTGCGGTTCTTTTGGGGAAAAATGGTAAAGTATTAAGTGAAAACTCTGTCATAATTAGTGGTAAAAGTATTGAAAATGCTAATGGAAAAACATTAATAATTGTTCAAAAAGGAGACGCTTTATGGAATATAGCATATCAAAGGTTAGGATTAGGAAATCGTTATATTGATATTGTTGAACTTAATAAAGATAAAATTAAAAATCCTGATCTAATTTATCCAAAACAACTGTTTATAATACCAAACAGATTAAATTAAAAAATTGTATTTTAAATGTTTGATGGTCAAATAAATAAAATTTTAAAACCTAGTTTAGATTTATTTGCAAAAAAATTATCAAAATTTAAGATACAAGCAAATACAGTAACATTTACAGGTTTCTTTTTTGGACTTTGTTGTTTTTACTTTATAATAAATGAAATGTTTATCTATGCTTCAATTTTTTTATTTCTTAATAGATTTTGCGATGGCTTGGATGGAGCTTTAGCAAGACTAATTGGACAAACAGATATTGGCGCCTTTTACGATATTATTTCAGATTTTTTGTTTTATTCATTATTTCCTATATCTTTTATATTTTTGGATATACAACATGCTTATTCAATATGTTTCTTATTAATGAGTTTTGTAGCTACTCAAACAACTTTTCTTGCTTCAGCATGGATTGTTGAAAAAAATAAATTCTTAATTTCTGATAATCAAAGAAAATCTTTTTTTTATACAGGTGGAATTACTGAGGGATTTGAAACAATTGTTTGTTTTGTTATGATGCTTTTATTTTATGAGTACGTAAATTATATAGCATATATTTTCGGCATGTTATGTTGGATAACTTTTATAACTAGAGTTTTTTTTATAAGAAAATTGCTTAAATCATAAAATACAAATTTATTTTATTTTAAATTTATAATAAAAGTAATTATTAAATAATAATTTTGGCTATGGTATAATGAATAAGAATATTAGACATTTGACAGATGAACAATATAGAATAACCCAAAAGCATGGAACAGAACGAGCATATTCTGGAGCATATTGGGATAAAAAAGACGTTGGTGACTATAATTGTATTTGTTGTGATACAATTCTTTTTTCAAGTGAAACAAAATATGACTCAGGCTCAGGTTGGCCTTCTTTTTACAAACCAGTCTCAGATGAAGTTCTTGGTAAATCAGTTGATAATTCATTTTTTATGCAAAGGACAGAGGTACATTGTGCAAAATGTAGTGCACATCTTGGTCATGTTTTTCCTGATGGACCTGAACCCACAGGTTTGAGATATTGCATAAATTCTGCTTCTTTAAAATTTCAAAAAATTGATAATAATTAATTTATGTTAGGTTCTACAAAAATTTATGGATGTCTTGCTGATCCAATTGATCATGTCAAAGCTCCTACTATTTTCACTTCTATTTTTAAAGAAAAAAATATCAATGCAGTTATGATACCTATTCATGTAGAGAGAGATAATTTAGAAAATGTAATTCTTTCTCTAAAAAAAATTAAAAATTTTGAAGGAATGACTGTTACTATTCCTCATAAAACAATGGTTGCTTGTTTATGTGACCATCTTGAACAAGATGCTGAATTTACTGAATCTGTAAATTGGATCAAATTTGATAAAGACAGAAAATTAATTGGAAATAATTTTGATGGTCAGGGATTTGTAGCTGGTTTCTTATCACAAAATTTAATGTTAAAAAATAAAAAAGTTTGTATTTTCGGCGCTGGTGGAGCTGCCGTTTCTATTGCCTGTTCTTTAGCAAATAAAAACATTCAATCTTTAAAAATTATAAATCGTAATTTTGATAAAGCAAATGAATTGATGAAGAAAATTAAAGATATTGATAAGGATTTGTTTGTGGAAGTAGTTAAACAAAAAGATAACTACCTATTAAACGATTGTGATATAATAATTAATGCTACTAGTTTAGGATTGCATAAAGATGATAAATTACCTTTCGATGTAAGTAAAACTTTACCAAAATCAGTTATTGCTGACATTATAATGCAACCTTCTGAAACTAAATTATTAATACAAGCAAAAAATTTAGGTCGAACTATTCATTATGGAAAATATATGATAGAAAGTCAGATTAATTTAGCTGGTAATTTTTTAGATCTTTGGTAGTAAAGGAAATATTATGGAAAAAAACTTTGTTTGGGATGAAGATAAATTAAATAAATTAAGAAAACTATGGGATGATGGTTTGCCAATTACAAAAATTGGAAACGAGATTGGTGTATCTAGAAATGCAATTGCTGGGAAAGCTCACAGAATGGGCTTGCCTAAAAGAAATTCTCCGATTTCCAAGTCAGGAGAGCCAAGAAAAAATCAGGTAGCCAAGAATTCAGAAAATTGTAGGGAGTTACCTTTAAAAATTATGTTAAGGGATGTTGAGTGGTCCAGAAATAGGTGTTGTTGGCCTATTGGTGATCCGAAATTACCTGGTTTTTCTTTTTGTGGTACCTCAATAATTCCTGGAAGACCATATTGTGAAGAACATTCAAATCTAGCATACACTAATTCTAGAGAAGGCTAAAATAATGTAATATGAAAAACTTAATTAAAAAAAGGTCTGATTATAAACCTTTATTTTGGTATACCAAGGAAACATTTCTAGAATTTTTAATATTTGATCAATACACTATTGTAAAAGCTCGAATAATTTTTAAAAAAAATAATTCTCAGGACATAGTAAATTATAATTTAGACAGTAATTTAGAATTAAATGGAGTTGACTTAGTTACCAAAAAATTTGAACTAATCCTTGATAAAAATCCACCTATAAATATAAAAATTGAGAGTCTAAAAAAACAAAATGAAGCCATTTTAATACCTATACCTTCTAATACATCTCTTGTTAAAATTATTACTGAAGTCAAAATCTATCCATCTACTAACAATACTCTTGAAGGCCTGTATCAGAGCAACAACATGTTATGTACTCAATGTGAAGCAGAGGGTTTTAGAAAAATTACTTGGTTCCCAGATCGACCTGACAATTTGAGTTTATTTACAGTTAGAATAGAGGTAACAAATAAATTCAAAACAATACTGAGCAATGGTAATTTAATTGAAGCAGGCACTGTTAAATCTAAAACTGGAAAATGTAATAGGCAGTTTAAAGTTTGGCATGATCCATTTCCAAAGCCTTCTTATTTATTTGCATTAGTTGTTGGCAATTTAGAATCCAATTCATCCAAATATATAACATCATCAAAAAAAGAAATTAAAATCGACATTTTTTGTGAAATAGGAAATAAAAATTTTACTAATTTTGCGATGAATAGTCTAAAAAAGGCTATGAAATGGGATGAGGAAAAATATGGATTAGAATACGATTTAGATACGTTTATGATAGTAGCCGTTAGTCATTTCAATATGGGTGCTATGGAAAATAAAGGTTTAAATATTTTTAATTCAAAGTTCATTCTAGCAGATAAAAAAACTGCCACTGATAAAGATTTACAAAATATAGAAAGCATTGTAGCTCATGAGTATTTTCATAACTGGACTGGGAATAGGGTAACTTGCAGAGATTGGTTTCAATTAACGCTGAAAGAAGGACTTACTGTTTTTAGAGATCAAGAATTTTCAGGTGATATGAACAATAGAGGTGTTAAAAGAATAGAAGATGTTTCATTATTAAGATCAGTTCAGTTTGCAGAAGATGCTGGATCTAATAGTCACCCCATAAGGCCTGATGAGTACAGAGAAATTAATAATTTTTATACTCCAACAATTTACGAAAAGGGGGCTGAGGTTATTAGAATGATATATAATTATCTTGGTAATACTTTGTATAAAAAAGGAATGAATCTGTATTTTAACAGATATGACGGAAAGGCCGTTACGTGCGAGGATTTTACAAAAGCATTAGCTGATGGAAGTAATTTAGACTTAAGTATGTTTGAAAAATGGTATTCCCAATCTGGAACTCCCATTTTAAAAATTACACGTAAAAAGAATGATTTAGGATTAGAACTAAATTTTTCTCAAAAAATTAATAATAAAATAAGTGATTTACCTATTCCTATAAAAATTGCTTTTTTAAATGAAAAGGGATCTCTTGTTAAATTTAGTCTCAACAACTCAAAATTAGGATATGAACACGTCTATTTACTATCCAAAAGCAATGATAAAGCCTCTGTAAATTGTGATGAAAAAGAAATTACTCCCTCAATATTAAGAGATTTTTCTTCTCCTGTTCTTTTAAAAACAGATATTAAAATTAATGAGTATATTCATTTACTTAAATTTGATAATGATTCATTTAATAAATGGGACGCGTCTCAAAATTTATACTTAAACTGTTTTTTAAAGAAAAATAATTTAAATATTTTAATAATAACACTAAGAGAATTAATTTTAGAAAAAAAATTGAATCCTTCATTAATGGCTTTCCTTTTAGAATTACCATCCCGAACCGCATTTGAAAATTTGTCAAATGAGGTAGATCCAATTTCGATATTCAAAAGAAAAAAGGATTTTATGAAAAAAATTGCCTTAGGCTTGCAAGAAGTTTTTGAGATTAATGCTTTAAAACTATATAAAAGTAAAATACATGATGACCAAAATTTTGGAGAAAGACTGTTATTAGAAAAAATATTAAAATATTTAATTACAATTGAGAGTTCAATAGGAATTGAGATAGCAAAAAAAATAACAGCTAGTAAAAATATGACCCTTTCAATTATAGGACTAAAATCACTTTGTGTGGCCAATAATCAGTTAGCTTTAAATTATTTAAATGATTTTTACACAAAATGGAAAAATAATGATTTAGTAATCGAAAAATGGTTTGAAATGATGTCTAGTTTAAATATAGGATCAAAGGGTCTAAAAATTATTAAAGATCTATTAAAACACAAAGATTTTGATTATAAAAATCCAAATAAACTTAGATCTGTTTTAAGCACTTTTCAAAAGGAAAATGTATTGTTATTTCATGCAAACGACTCTTCTGGATATAAATTTATTTCTCAACAGGTTGCAATTATAGATAAAAACAACCCTCAAGCTGCAGCTAGATTAATTCTACCCCTCACAAGATTTAAAAATTACTCTCAAAATAGGCAAAACAAAATTAAGGATGTATTAAAAAATATAAATAAACCATTTATCTCTAATGATTTGTCCGAAATAATTGAGAAGGCATTAACTTAGTTATTTTGTAATTAAAAAATCTGGTATTTTACCACTTTCCCTAAAATTTAAATAATTTTCCTCAGGTAGGAGAACTGGTTTAGATATTTTTTTTAATTTTTCTTTCATTTTATTAAAGTTTTTATCTTTGAATTTTTGGGAAGAAATTATTTTATCAAAGGTTGTTTTGTTAACTTTTTTCTTTATAAGCTTTTCTATTAATATAATCTTACTATTATCTCTATCATCGAAAATTGTATACGCCTTACCTTTTTTTCCTGCTCTTCCTGTACGACCTATACGATGAAC
>CACJFI010000004.1 GCA_902592615.1 uncultured SAR116 cluster alpha proteobacterium
TTTTCTTTCGTTACCAAAATTATTTATTTCCAATTCTCGTTCTACAATTAAATTTTCAAAATTTTTGGTAAGTAAACATATAATTCCTTGCTCGAGTGGTAAATAATCAAAAATTGAATTTAATTGTTTTTCATGAAATAAAGGTAAAAAATGTTCTATACCGTTAAACTTAATACCAGCAGAAATGTTTTCATAAAGTAAACTATTTATACTAGCAGCCCCGTTTTTACTCCTAAATTTTTTTCTGAAATTTTCTATGTTTTTTTCATTCAATATAAATTCATTTGATGTATAAATATTAAAATCATTTATTTTATCCTTAGATCTTTGTGTAAGAGGATCCATTGTTTTGATTGTTTCAATATTATCACCTATAAAGTCAATTCTAAATGCAGTTTGGTTACCAACAGGAAAAACGTCTAATATACTTCCTCGAATACTAAATTCACCAAACTCTCTTACTGTTTGTACCCTTTTATATCCTGAGTTATTTAAGAACTCGATAATTAATTGAAATTTATAATCTGAAGATAAATTTAAATTTATAAAACGATTTAAAAAAAAATCTTTAGGCGCTGTTTTGTTAAATAAAGCATTAATAGTAGTTAAAATAACATTTTTGCTTTTATTCTCAATTCTATTTTTTTTAAAAAAACAAAGATCTGTAAATGATTTTACACGCTCTGCAATTAAATTGAGATTTGGTGATGAAATATCATAAGGCAAACAATCCCATGCTGGGATTTTGTATATGTTTATTTCTTTGAAATTCAAATATAAAAAATTAAAAACATTAGAGAGTTCTAAATCATTTTTTGCTACGTAAAATATATTTTGATTTTGAGATAGAGAAGAAATTAAGAAAGGTATTAAGCTATCTCGAATTCCATTTATTTCTCTTATTTTATTTAAATCTTTTTTAAAATTAAACAATTTAATGACCTTTAAATTCTTTTATAAGGTCAATTAGAAAGTTTTCTTTAGAAGATTTGGATGTTTCAATATCTATGGATAAACGCCAAATTCTAGGATCTCCTGAATTAAGAAGAGCTTGATATGCTAATAAGTTTTCATCATCGAGATATTTTAAATGATTTTCTGCAAAACTACCTAACAAAATATCAGTTTCACGAGTACCAGTATATTTAGATCTATAAATTAATTTTTTTATAAAAACATTTCTATTATTCAATTTTTTCTCGTTTTATTGATATTTTTTGTTATTGTTTATTATAAATAAAGGTTTTTGATTTCTTGTCTAATGTAATTATTAAAAGACCAAAAGAGATTTTTGAATTATTCTCATCACTCGGAAATTTAAGTGGTGTTGGTGAAAAAAAATTAAACCTTTTAGAAAAAAAAATTGGACCATATTTAATAAATCTTTTATTTTATTTGCCACACAAGTCTATTAATAGATTCCAAAACATATCTTTAAAAGAAGTAAATCATGGTGACATATTAACTTGTGAAGTAGAGGTTGTGGAAATAAATATACCTCCCTTTAATTTTAGAAAAAAAAATAATATGTCTAGGATAATAACCTTTGGCCTCAATAACGAAAAAAATGTAAGATTAGATATTGTTTACTTTGGGCAAAATACACAGTATTTAAAAAACATTTACAAAGTTGGAAATAGAGTTTTTGTAAGTGGAAAATTTGAGAACTTTAATGGCCTTGGACAGATTGCTCATCCTGACTATATTGTAAAACCAACCGAGAAAAAATTAATACCATTCTTTCAACCAATTTATCCTTTATTTTTTGGAATAAACCAAAAATTCATATCAAAAATTATCAATCAAGGTATAAAGAAAATACCAATAATACCTGAATGGTTAAATAAAGATATACTGATAAAATACAAATTCCCAAATTGGCATACTTGTATATCTAGAATACATAATCCAGAAAACAATGAAGACTTAAACTTAAATAGTATTTTTAGAAAACGACTTGCTCTAGATGAATTAATAGCAAATCAGATATCTATGTTACTAATAAAAAATAAAATTTCTAAAATTAAAGAAATTAAACAATGTTATAGCAACTCAGAATTGATTAAAAATTTTTATTCGAATTTACCATTTGAGTTAACTGGTAATCAAATAAAAGTTATAAATGAGATAAAAGAGGACATTCATAGCAATAAAACTATGGTTAGAATGCTTCAGGGTGATGTTGGGTCCGGTAAAACAATTGTTGCTATAATTTCTATACTCAACGCAATATTAGACGGATCTCAAGCAGTATTAATGGTTCCAACGGAAATTCTTGCAATTCAACATTTTAATACAATTAAAGAGTTACTTATACCACTAAAAATTGAACCAACTCTTCTATTAGGAGAAAGCAGATCTGTTTATGATAACAAAACTAGATCTAATATAATTAAACAAATAGAAGATGGTGAAATTAAAATTATAATTGGAACTCACGCATTAATTTCAAAAAAAGTAATTTATAATAACCTATCTTTAGCTGTTATTGACGAGCAGCACAGGTTTGGCGTTAAACAAAGAGTTGAAATAACAGAAAAAGGTAATAATGTTAATGTACTAGTTATGACAGCAACGCCTATACCTAGATCTCTCGCACTCACTGCTTATGGTGATATGGATATTTCTGTTTTAAGTGAAAAACCTATTGGTAGAAAATCAATTAATACATATGTTTTGTCACAAACTAAAATAGCAGAAGTATTATCTTCTATTGAAAGAGCAATTAAAGCTGGAGCATTAGTATATTGGGTTTGTCCTCTAATTGAAGATTCTGAGGATTCAGATCTGATTGCTGTTAACGAAAGATATAATTTTTTAAAAAATAATTTTAAAAACATTAATGTTTCATTAATTCATGGAAAACAAAATCAGATTGAGAGAGAAACATCAATGAATGAGTTTAAATCTGGTGAAAGTAAAATTCTAGTTGCTACTACGGTAATTGAAGTTGGAGTAGATGTTCCTGAAGCTACTATAATGGTAATTGAATGCGCAGAAAGATTTGGGTTAGCTCAAATACATCAATTAAGAGGAAGAGTTGGAAGAAGTAATAAAGAATCCTCATGCATATTGTTATATAATTCTAATTTAAGCTCAATTGCTCATTCAAGGTTAAAAATCTTGAAGGAAAATGATGATGGATTTAAAATTTCTGAACATGATTTAGAATTACGTGGACCAGGAGAAATTCTTGGAAGTAAACAATCTGGCAATCTTGAATTTAAGTTTGTGGATTTGCATGTCCACAACCAAATGATTCCCGTTGCAAGAGACGAAGCTAGGAAAATGCTTGAGAATGAAGATGATAAAGAAAAAATTAATATTCTTTTATCTATTTTTGAAAATAATGATGCTATCAGATTATTAAAAGGTGGTTGATCATTACTTAATATTATTAGTTTTCATTTTTGGAGTAACTATGCCTCCAGAAATTACCATTTTTACAGCATCTTCAACTTTCATTTTCATATATATTAAATCCTTCTTGGGAACAAATAAAAGAAATCCACTTGTAGGGTTAGGAGTGGTAGGTATAAAAACATTGATCAAGGTTTCATCGTTTAAGGACTGAACTTCTCCTTTTGTCTCTCCTGTAACAAACCCAATAACCCAAATTTTTTTCCTTGGATATTCAACTAAAACAACCTCTCTAAAACTATCAGAGTTAGTAGACATGACTGTTTCCATAATTTGCTTAATTGCACCGTATATACTTCTAACAACAGGCATTTTATCAAGCACTCTTTCCCCAGCTTTAAGCAAAGTTCTGCCGATAAATCCAGGAGTTATTGCTCCAATAAAAGTAATAACCACAATACTTATGATCAATCCTATTCCAGGTATTTGGTGTGGTAACTGTTTAGTGAAATCCAAACTATCAGGCAATAAACCGGCAACTTGAGAATCTATAAAAGTAATTATGATCCAAGTAACGTAGATTGTTATTAAAATTGGAGATGTGACTAAAATGCCCGCTAGAAAATATCTTCTAAATCTTGCAAAAAAACCAATTTTTTCTTCAGACAATTTAAACTCCTGATGGTATAAATATTATAGATTATATAAATAAATACTCAAAACCAATATGAAAAGATTTAAAAATGAAAAAATTATCTGATGAAAAATTAAATGATTTAAACCAGCTAAAATCTATTTCAAAAATAAGAAAAGTAATTAAGATATTAAGAGATCCAATTGATGGTTGTCCTTGGGACTTAAAACAAGATTACAATTCATTAGCTCCCTATTCTATTGAAGAAGCTTACGAACTTGTAGATGCCATAGAAAACAATGATATCGAAGAGATAAAAAAAGAGTTGGGAGATTTATTATTACAAGTTATTTTAATTTCACAAGTGGCCGATGATAAAGGAGATTTTGATTTCGATGATGTAGCGAATGAGATATCTGAAAAAATAATTAGAAGACATCCACAAATATTTGATAAAAATTACAATGAAAATGATCTTCCTCATGAATCATGGGAAAAAATCAAAAAATTAGAAAAAAATAGAATTACAAATACCAAAAATACATTAGACCTAGTTGAAAAAAATATTCCAACGTTACTAAGATCTCTTAAAATACAAAAAAAAGCTGCATCATTGAATTTTGATTGGGAAAATGAAACTCAAGTTTTGAATAAAATTGATGAAGAAATTCATGAATTGAAAGATGCACTCAAGTTGAATAACAAAAAAATGATTGAAGAAGAATTAGGAGATTTATTTTTTACTATTATTAATTTATCACGACGTTTAAATTTAGATCCAGAGCAAACTATAAGAAAAGCAAATAAAAAATTTACTACTAGATTTAATGAAATGGAAAACTTTATTGAAGACAACAAACTAAAATGGCATAATTTAAAAAAACATGATTTTAAAAATCTTTGGAATAAAGTAAAAAATAATCAAAGAGGAATTAATGAATAATAACATACCTAAAAATATTCTTATTACTGGTGCCACTTCAGGCTTTGGTAAAGCAACGGCAAAGCTATTTAATAAAAAAGGCTGGCAAACAATAATTACAGGTCGAAGAGCTGATCGTTTAGAGGAGCTTGCAAAGGAATTAGGTGAGAAATCATTACCACTTGCTTTTGATATAAGTGACAGGCGTGCAGTTAAATCAGCCATACAAAATATATCACCAAATTTTAATAATATAAGTGTATTATGTAATAATGCAGGCTTAGCTCTTGGATTGGAAGGCGCTGATAATGCCAACCTTGATGACTGGGATCAAATGATAGATACTAATATAAAAGGCTTAGTATATGCTACTCGAACTGTTTTACCATTTATGGTTGAAAACGGAGAAGGTCATATAATTAATCTAGGATCAGTCGCTGGCTCATATCCTTATCCTGGAGGAAATGTTTATGGAGGAACCAAAGCGTTCGTAAGTCAATTTTCTTTAAATTTAAGAGCTGATTTAGTCGGCAAAGGCATTAATGTAACATCAGTAGAACCGGGTTTAGCAGAAACAGAATTTTCTATTGTTAGGTTTAAAGGTGATAAAGAAAAGGCATCTCAGGTTTATCAAAATACAAGATCAATAAAAGCAGAAGATATTGCAGAAATAATTTATTGGGTGGCTACAAGACCTAAAAATATAAATATTAATAAAATTGAAATTATGGCTGGTGACCAAGCTTTTAACCCTTTTAATATTGTAAAAAATGGCTAATTTTTATATTTCCTGTATGGATTATCATATGGAATGATTAAATCTCTAATATTATTCCAAGTTTGAATATTACTTGCAGCTAGGATTGATCCTTTAGATTTTATATTAAATTCACTTTTGTTGGTTGCCATATAAACACAACCGCCAGCTTCTCTTATTATCAAGTCCATAGGAGCATGATCCCAGGGAGTAACTCTTCCGTGAAAAATAAATTGAATTTCGTTTTTGGCCAACATAATTGTTTCGATACCTGCACTACCAATAAATAATCTGTCTGTGCTAGTTTTTAAATTAAGGAGAATAGTTTGTCTATAATTTTCAGGTATCCCCTTAGTTCCACCAGATCCTATTATTTTCAATATGTTAGATTGCTTTATTGAAAGTCTAGATGATATTTTGTTATTTGTATCAACTAAAAAAGCACCATAGTTTTTAAATGCATATACAAATATATTTTTTAAAGGGTAATAAACAAATGTTGCTATAGGAAGCATATAACTAACTAGTGAAATCATAGAACAAAAATTTTCTTTCCCATTAATATAATTCTTTGTTCCGTCTATTGGATCAACAACCCACAATAGAGATTTATCCAAATATTTTTCATATTGTTTATCTAAAAAAGCAGTTTCTTCGCCTAATATATCACTAACATCTAAAAAACCTTTTAATTTTTTTGAGATAATTTCTTCACTTTCTTTATCTGCAATGCTTACAAAATCATCATTTGATGTTTTTGTACTTATATCTTCTGATTTCAAATTTTTATGATAACGTAAAATAACTTTTTTATTAACGTTAATTAATAAATTCATAATGTATTTTACAATCTTATTCCTTTTTGTATTATTTTGAATTAAAATATCGTTCATAATTATCAGATATTATACAACTTAATTTCAGGAAAATGTGATTTGAATGAATTTAATTTGTCATTAGATATTTTAGCCTTAACTTTGTTGCCTATAAAATCTATATCGCAAAATGTTTCATTATATACATGTGAATTTTTATACAACCAAGAAGAAATTTTGTAAGAGTTAATAGGTATATGAAAAAGTACCTTCGTGAATTTTTTTTCAGCCAAATTTTCGATGTAATTTTTTAAATCTTTCATGCCCTTGGGTGTTAAAGCAGAAGTTTTAACTAAATTTTTCTTGTATTTGATTTTTATATCACTCAAATCTGAATTTAAATCGCATTTATTAAAAACATTTATTATTTTCTTTTCTAATTCTTCTTCAGTAAAACCAATAGAAATTAATGTTTCAAATACTAATTTTGCCTGATTTTCTATATTAGGGTTTGATAAATCATGAACTAACAATAAGTAATCAGCTATAAAGAGTTCTTCTAAAGAAGATTTAAATGAATCAATCAACTCTGTGGGTAATGCTGATATGAAACCTACAGTGTCTGAAATTATAATTTTTTTATTGTCAGACATTTTTATAGAACCCATTTTTGTATCTAACGTAGCAAATACCATATCTTTAACTAATATATCAGAAGATGTAAGGCTATTAAAAATTGTTGACTTACCACTGTTGGTATAACCAACTAAAGAAAAAATCAAAGAAGAAACACTTTTTCTGTGTTTTCTTTGAACTTCTCTGGTTTGTGTCACCTTTGTAAGTGATTTTTTTAATTGTTTTATTTTTGAATTAATCATTCTTTTATCTAATTCTATTTGACTTTCACCAGGACCACCTATTTTACTTAAACCACCTCTTTGCCTTTCGAGATGTGTCCAAGATCTGACAAGTCTTGTTTTTTCGAAACTTAAATTAGCAAGTTCTACTTGTAATTTACCTTCTTTAGTTTTCGCTCTTAGACCAAAAATTTCTATAATAAGCTGTGTTCTATCAATGATTTTTTTTTGTAAAATTCTCTCTAGATTTCTATGTTGTATAGGCGATAAAGAACAATCAAAAATTATTAAATCAACGAGGCTTAGGTCAAAATTATTTTTAATTTCATTAGCAACATTATTGTTTATTAATAATGAGGATTTTGGGATACTGATATTAACTATTTTTTCAAATACGATGACTGCATCTAAGGCTGACACAAGACTTCTTGTTTCAGAGGAACGAGAAATAAAGTTTTTTTGATTAAAAATATCGTTTTGAGAAAATTTATTATTCTTAAATATAGGAAGAATTAAAAATGTTTTATAATTAACCATAAAATATTACTAATTAAAATTCTTAAAATACAAATTTCTTAATTCAATTGATGTTTTGCCAATCATACCATTACCAATTTTAATATTGTCAATTTCAATAATTGGAGTAACAAAAGAAGATGCACTAGTTAAAAATACTTCTTTAGAGTCTAACATTTCGTCTTTTGTAAATTTTTTTTCCAACATTTTAAACTTATTTTTTTTTGCAAATTGTGCAATTGTCTTTCTAGTAATACCAGATAAAATCTTCCCATCAATTTCACGAGTTAAAATTTCATTATCATTATTTATAATCCAAATATTTGAACTAGATCCTTCAGTTACATAACCTTCATAATCAATAAAAATTCCTTCATAAGCATTTTTTTCATTAGCATGGGTTTTAGCTAAAACATTTGGTAACAACTGTGTTGTCTTAATATCAGGCCTAGACCATCTATTATCAAAAATAGTAATTGCTTTTACCCCTTTAATATGATCTGAAATATTATTTTTCTTTTTTGATACAATCATTGTTAGTATTGGTTTGGAGTTAAGTCCAAAATAACTATGATTTCTATCAGCTACACCTCTTGATACCTGTATATAAATACTCCCAAAATTAACTCTATTTAATTTAAAGAGATTTTTGATTATTATTTTAAGTTGTTGTTTTGATAAATGAAAATTAATGTTTATTAATTTTAAAGAATTATATAATCGTGTTATATGTCCATCATAATCATAAAACTTACCATTGTTATATAATATTACCTCATAAACAGCATCACCAAAATGATATCCTCTGTCATTTATACTAATTTTAGCATCTACAATATTGCAATAAAGTCCATCTATATAAGATATATTAGCCATCAAAAGAAATCCAAATTAACTGAAAGTAGCTCTTCAACTTTTTTCATCGATTTTACTGGAACAAACATAACTACTATATCACCTGCTTTAATAATAGTATCACCTCTTGGCGATACAATACTTTTATCATCTTTAACAATTGCACCTAATGATACATCTTTAGGCAATTTAATATCTTTTAGAGGCTTTCCTATAATTGATGAAGATTTAAGAGCCTCAAAAGATATAACTTCACCAAATTCTTCTATTATAGAATGAACATGTTCTATTTGACCACTTCTAACTTCTTGTAAAATAGATGATGCTGTCAAATTTGGCGGACTAACAACACCCTCTAGATCTAATGAATTAAATAGAGGTATAAATACAGGTAAATTTATTAAAGCTACAGTATGTGAAGCTCCAGATCTTTTAGATAATAATGAAGATAGAATATTAACTTCATCGTTATTTGTTGCAGCAATATATGTTTCACCTTGACCTAACCTTGCCTCCAATATTATTTCTGGATCTAATGAATCTCCAGAAATTATTGTTGCATACTCTAACATTTCTGCAGCATACCTTGCTTTATCTTTATCAATTTCTAAGATTGTAAGATTAGTTTCTGGAGATAATTTATGTATTTCTTCAGCTACTCTTATTCCAATTGCACCAGCTCCTGAAATAGTTACTTTTTCTGGGGTTATTTCAATATGACCAAACGCATTTAAGGTTCTATTAATTTGATTAGTGGGGCAAGCTAAGTAAACTCTATCACCAGATAAAATTGTATCATCTCCACCTCTTGGAACAATCAATTTTGTCCCTCTAATGATAGCCATAACTGTAACACTTAGATCTGGAAATAAGTCGACTAAATTTCTTAAAGGTGTATCAAGTATAGGACAATCTGCTTTACAAGAAACCCCCAACATAGTGACTAGTGAACTAGCAAACTCAGCCACATCAAAAGCCCCAGGGGTTCTCCATTGATTAACAATTGCATTTGCAACCTCGTCCTCTGGTGATATTATTCTGTTTACACCTACATCTTTTAATAAATAATTAGAATATTTAGGATCGAGATATTCTTTTGATCTTATTCGAATTATCATTGTTGGAGTGCCAAATATGGACTTTGCTACATGACATGCTGCTATGTTAATCTCATCCGATTGGGTAACAGCTATAATCAGATCTGTATCCACAACACCTGCATCTTCGAGAACGTTTGGATAAGAAGCAAGACCTAATACTCCTTGAACATCATATAATTCTGTAATACGTTGAATAGCTTCAGAATTTGAGTCAATAACAGTTATATCAAAACCTTCATTAGATAAATGTTCAGTAATAGAAGTGCCAACTCTTCCAGCACCACAAATTATAACTTTTTGTTTCATATAATTTCCAAATTAATTTAATTTAATCAAAATTATTAATATTAATATCTAATTCTTTTAGTTTTCTATGTAAAGCTGATCTATCCATTCCAATAAATGTTGAAGTCTTTGCAATGCTTCCCTTAAATCTTTTTAATTGTTCTTTTAAATATTTTTTCTCAAAAATTTTTCTTGCATCTTTTAAAGATAAAGATAATTGGTTTGAAATGTCATCATTTTCATCTTCTTTATTGTGGCCCAATATTTCTGGTGGCAAATGTAAAGGTGTAATAATAAAATTTTTATGTTTACCATACATTATGTTCAGCCATTCTAAAATGTTTTTTAATTGTCTTACATTACCTGGCCAATCATAATTTTTTAGTATTACAAGCGTTTCAGAGGAAAGTTTTAGTGTGTTATTCCCAAAATCTCTTGCTAAAAGATTTAAAAAATGAACTATAAGGTCAGCTATATCTTCGCTCCTCTTACTTAACGGAGGCACTTCGATTGGAGCAACTGAAAGTCTATAAAACAAATCTTCTCTTAATGTACCTTCTTTAATAAATTCTATTAAATTATTATTGCTTGCTGAGATAATTCTAACATCAACATTAATTTTTTTATTTGAACCAATTTTATAAAAACTTTGATCTTGAATTGCCTGGACTAATTTAGCTTGTGTTTGAAGAGGAAGGTCACAGATCTCATCAAAAAAGAGCGTTCCATTATTAGCTTGTTCAAACAAACCCAAATTTGATAGATTGTTATTCTCCTCATTGGTTTTCTCATTCCAGCCAAACAAAACTTGCTCAACTCTTTCTGGAGATAAGGTGGCGCATGACGCAATAATAAAAGGAAAAGATGCCCTATTAGATTTTTTATGAATCCATCTAGCTATTAATTCTTTTCCTGATCCAGATGGACCAGTAATCAAAACTCTACTATTAGTAGAAGCAATTTTATTTAAATTTTGCTTTATATTTTTAAAAGTAAATGACTTTCCAATTAAAGTCATACGTTCATTTTCTTTTGACTCAAAGTCTAAAACTTTTAATTTTAATTTTCTATCCTCTAAAGCTTTTTCTATTAACAATATTAATCTTTCAGCTTTAAATGGTTTTTCAATAAAATCGAATGCTCCATTTTTTGCGGCTTTCATTGCTGTTTCAATATTGCCATGACCTGACATCATTATAACTGGTATTAAAGGGTCATGATTTTGGCTAAAAGATAAAAGATTAAGTCCAGCATTTGCATCATTATTCATCCATATATCTGTAATCAACAAATTTATATTCTCATTTTTAATTATATTAACAGCTAGATCAAAATTTGTAGCTATAATAGCATTATAGTTTTCATCTCTTAATGTTTCAGCTACCATTTCGCAAATATCAATTTCGTCATCTACAACAAGAATAGAAATTTTATTTTTTATCATTTAATTTTTCTCATTTTTTAATTTTGATATTAAAGGAAATTTAATGATCACAGATGTGCCTTTAAAGCTTTTTGGTTTTATTAAGATTGTCCCATTATGATCATCTATAATTTTTTTTGTAATAGCTAAACCTAAACCTGAATTACCAACTTTTGTAGTGTAATAAGGTTCTATAATTTTAGATAATATAGATTTATCAATACCAGTTCCATTATCACTTATTGTAATTGAAGCAAAATCATTTTTGTTTTCAAAAGAGATTGAAATTTTACCATTTGAAACATTATTTAATACAATATTTTCATAAGAATTTTTAATTAAGTTACTACAAGCTTGTCTTATTTGTTTTTCGTCAGCCATTACGAAGGCTTGGTCAATTATATTGTCTATATCAATGATAACATTTTCATACGATGTAACCATAGGCTTCACAAAATCTGTTATAATTTTGTTTATATTTATTAATTTTAGTTTTGGAGATGGCATTCTGGCAAAAGAAGAAAATTCATTCACTAGATGATGAATATCATCAACTTGACGGGTAATCATATCTAAAGATTGCTCAAAAACTTTTTTGTCTATTTTCTTTCCATTATTTAGTTTATTTTTTAAGCGTTCTGCACTTAATCTTATTGGTGTAAGAGGATTTTTAATTTCATGCGCTATTCTTCTTGCAATATCAGACCATGCACCCATTTTTTGGGCAGCAATTAGACTAGTAATATCATCAAAAGTTAAAACATAACCTAAAATAACACTATCAGATTTTTGTACAACTAATCTAGTTATTAAATTTAAAACTTTATCATTTCTTACAATTTGTATTTTATCCTCAAGGACGTTCTTTTCTGATTTTAAAAAATTTTCTATTAAGTTTTTAAATTCAGGTACAACATCTAAAATTGACTTACCATAATCTTCATTAATTGAAATATTTAATAACTCTGTAGCAGTAATATTTGGTAGATTTAATTTTAAATCTTTATCCAATCCAATTACACCAGAATATACGCCTGAAAGCACTGATTCAGAAAATTTTCTTCTTTTATCTAATTGATCATTTGCGTGTTCCAAATCAACTCTGTTAGTCTTTAAGTCTAAAATCATGAGATTAAATGCTTGTACTAATCTTTTAATTTCATTAATATTTATTTTAGACAATACATTATTTGAAATTTTATAATCTAAATTACCACCTCCTACTTCCTCAGCTCCCTTAATAAGTGAACTTATAGGCTCAAGTAATCTGTTAGCAATGTTAAGTCCAATTATCAATGAGGTGAACAACAAGATTACTGTAATTAAAATAAAAATAACAATAAATGAAATTTTAATATCAAATTGTTTTAGTTCAATAGACTGATAATCTGAAACTGCAATTGAAGTACTTTCTATTGCATTTAAAACTTTTTGATCAACAAATCTTGTAATCAATAAATAAGCATCAATAAATTGAGATAATTTTATAAATGCTCTGATTTTATTCGCGTCATACTCTTTTACAATGAAAATTTCATCATTATTTGCTACATCATAATACTTCTGTGGTATTTCAGTGTAAGTATATTCAAAAACAAACTCAGAAAATGCTAAAACATTACCTATAGAGTCTATAATAACAGCTTCAGACAAGTTATGCTGCCTAGTATATTTATTTAAAAACTTATTAAATTTATTTTTATCCGATGATAAAAAATTAGAGTTTATATTTATTAAATTTACAAGTTCTAAAATTTCTCCTCTAATTGCACTTTGATGTTCATTTAGATACTGATTGGCAACTTCTACAGATTGAGAGATTGCAGTTGATATTTTCTTATTAAACCAACCACTTAATGTTGCGTCAAAAATAAAGATTGAAAAAAACGCTATTAATAAAGTAGGTGTTAAAGTGATAGCAGAAAATATAATTAATATTTTTTTTTGTAATTCCTGACCAGCCTTTTTAGATTTTAAATTATTAAAAATATGTAAAAAATTTTTAAAAAAAACATTAAACAAACTTAATATTATAAAAAAAGATATTACTAAAACTAAAATGAATAAATTTTTGTTATCATAAAATAGTTGAAATTGATAAAGAGAATTATAAATAAATAAAAAAAATGTTAATGATATTAAAAATGATAAAAAAAATAATTTTTGTTGAAATATATTTAAAAAAAATCGCTTCATGATTTAATCATTATCACAAAAACTATTATAGTCCATAATATTACTTTAACAAATAAATTTAAGTCTTTCTTTTCTTTATAACTTCAATACCATATAAATTAATTTTTGACCTTAATGTGTTTCTATTAAAACCTAAACATTTGGAGGCTTTAATTTGATTTCCTCTAAATAAATCTAAAGTTGTTTCAATTAGAGGTTTCTCAATTTTAGATATAAAATTATTATGTAAATTATTAAGAGATAAATTTTCATCAAAATCTTTAAAATATTTTTTAAGGTAATTTTTGAAATATAATTCTAGATTTTCTTCATATTTGGTTTCATCATCAAACCTGTCCTCTGATAAAACTTCTTTAATAAGACTTAGAGCTATGTCCTCTGTAGATGATAATAAACACAGTCTTTCAATAACATTTTTTAACTCTCTTATATTTCCTGGCCAAGAATATTCTTTAAGAAGATTCATGCCTTCATATGTTATATTTCTATTAATAAAAGTGTTTTTATAATTGTTGTTCAAGAACGAGAAGGATAAATCTGGTATATCTTCAAATCTATCTTTTAGTGAGGGTAATTTAATTGGAACAACATTTAATCTATAATATAGATCTTCCCTGAACAATCCTTTTTCTACGTCATTAACGATATTTTTTTTTGTTGAAACAAAAATCCTAGACTTTTCTAAATTAGAATTTTCAGGAAATAATTGAGATAAACCATTTTCTATAAAATTTAAAAAATTTTTTTGTTGTACCTCAGACAACTCAGTAACATCTTTTATATAAATTGAGCTTCCACTTAAATCATTTACATTCTTTATATTAATTGAACTAAATGTATTAATTCTTTCAATTAAACCATCAAATTGATAATCGTCAAAAAATTTAGCATCTAAATTTATAAAAAAATTATTTGTTTTTGAACTTAAATCATGGATAGATTTTGCTATAAGTTTTTTACCTGTGCCACTATCGCCAGAGATTAAAACAGAAAAATTTGTATTCACTATTCTTGATATTATTTTATAAATTTCTTGCATTGCAGTTGATTTCCCAACAACTGGGCCTGAGTCATATATATTTTTAGGAATATCATTTATCATTTCCTCTTTACTTAATTTAGGTTGTAAAAATGTACTTGAAACTAAATTCAAAAGTTCTTCTAAATCAAATGGTTTAGGTAAATATTCAAATGCACCTTTTTTTTCTGCTCTGACTGCAGTTAATAATGTTGTCCTTGCAGACATAACAATTATTTTTAAATCAGGGTTATTTTTTTGTAGTTTTGGCAGAATATCTAAGGCATCTCCATCAGGCAAACCAACATCTGTAATAAGAACATCTGCAAAGTCAGATTCAACTAACCTCCACATACCTGCAGCAGTTCCACTAGATTTTACATTATAACCAGCTCTAGTTAAGGCTGTGGAAATAACAACTCGAATACTTCTATCGTCATCTACAACAATTATATTTTTAACATTTTTAACTTCCATAAATAAAAACTCCTTTTATTTAAGATTTTTTGAGAGGGAAATTCATACAAAAATTTGTAAATCCATCATTTGATGAAACGTCAATAACTGCACCCATTTCCTCTAAACCACTTGCAACTATTGATAATCCAAGACCCTTTCCTTCTTTTTTAGAAGAAACAAATGGATCAAATATACTAGATAATAAATTACTTGGAATACCAATGCCGAAGTCAATTATTTCTATTTGGAGTGGTAATGGCGTAGGAATTTCTTCTTTACCGAAAGACGTAATCTTGTTTGAATTAAAACTAGTTTTAATCTTAATTATACCTTGTTTTTGACTAGCTTCAGTAGCATTTTTTAACAAGTTTATTATGATTTGAATTAATAGATTTTTATTAGCGAACAATCTAGGAAGAGACGGATCAAATTCATTTATAAAATTTATTTCGTTCCCAAAACTATTTTCTGCAACACGTTTACAATGGTTTAAGATTTCATGAATATTTAAACTTTCATAATCTAATTTTATATTGTTATTTGATATTTGCTCCATTCTATTTAATAATCCTTCAACACGGTCACACTCAATTGATATAAGATTAGTCAATTCTAATAAATTACTATTATTTTTGACGTCAGTTTCAATTAATTGTGATGCACCTTTGATACCAGCTAATGGGTTTTTTAATTCATGCATTAACATATCAATCATAGATGAAAACGATTTAGAAATTTTACTGTTTATTCTTTGTGATTGAAACATTTCTGATAAAGCTAACTGACTTATCTGAACTATTATTTTATTATTATCAAAAGACAATGGAACAACATGAACTCTTACTTTTCTATTAGGAAAATTTAAATTACTAAAATCCAAACTTTCTTCTGTTATACCAGTTTTACTATTTCTAACTCTTTCTATTAAATTTAAGATTGGAGAATCATTTGGAATAAGTTCGTTGATTTTTTTTCCATTCAATATCGATGAGCTAATACCAAAAAATTCTTCACCAATTTCATTTACATATACAACGATATTAAATTTATTTACTAAAAAAACTGGCGTTCTTAATTCATTTAAAATACTATTTTCCATGATTAACAATATAGATAAATTAATAATCTAAGTCATAAATGGTTATAAATTATACAAAAATTTAAATTTTTAAAATCATTTTGAGTAATTGCCTATATTTTAAGCGGTTGTGGAGGCAGATATGAGCAATATCAATTTGGCGCTGATCATATTAGCAGGAGGAATAGGAAGAAGAATTAACAAAAAAATTACTAAACAAATGATGAGGTTTAATGATTTAACAATTTTAGAGATAAATATAATAAATTTTAGGAAAGATTTTAAGGATATTCCAATCCAAATTGTAACCAATGATAAAGATTTTTTAGAAGTTTCTAAAATATGTAATAGATTCAATTTACTTTCTCCAGTGATTGGAGGCAATGAAAGATACAAAAGCACTTATAATGCTCTTCAATCAATTAAACATATTGATCCAAAATATGTTTTAATACATGACGCAGCACGTCCAATTATTTCTTCTGAGGTAATAAAAAAATTAGTTAAGTACAGTAAACAAGATATTTTTTGTGTTGCACCTGTATTAAAAATTAGCGATTCTATTAGAAAAATTTCAAAGAACATAATCAGAAGAATCGTGCCAAGAGATGATAAAGTTTTAGTTCAAACACCACAATTATGTAATTACAAGATCCTTAAAAAGACTATTGAAAATAATAATGAAAAATTTGAAGACGAAACTGCTCTTTTTTTACATAATTCAATGCCAGTCATTACTATAGAAGGTGATCCTCTTGCATTAAAAATAACTTATGAAAAAGATCTAAATTTATTGGAGCCTCATTTGACTAAAAATTATAACAATTACATTACAAAAATAGGTAATGGATTTGATATTCATCGTTTTGATAATAGTAAAAAATCAGATAATAACTTTATTTTACTTGGTGGTATTAAAATTAAAGCTTCAATGCCGTTAATAGGTCACTCTGATGCTGATGTTTTACTTCATGCTATTACTGACAGTATATTAGGAGTAATGAATAAAGGTGATATAGGTAGTATTTTTCCACCTACCAATGAAAAATGGAAGAATGCAGATAGCTCAATATTTTTAACACATGCCTCAAAATTACTTCAAAATGAAAAAGGGATTATTAATAACATAGATGCTGTAATTGTTTGTCAAAAACCAAAAATTTTAGATTATTCAAAACAAATGAAAAAAAATATTGCAAAAATACTAAATATTAATGAGCAAAAAATTAGTATTAAAGGAAAAACTTCAGAAAGTATTGGTTTTGTTGGCAGGCAGGAAGGTATAGCTGCTATGGTTTCAACTGCTATACAAGTAAAAAACACTGACTTATAATGAAAATTAAAAATTAATTTTATTGTATTGGTCCAAGTTTGCTGAAGTATATCCAGTTGGATGTTCAAAATACGCACTAGGTACAATGGGTTCCTTAGTTAAAATCATAATTGGTTACTTTTTAATATTAAATCTATAAATTGAATCATATTTATTTATTTTATTATTTTAAGTTATTTTCTTTATGAATCTCACCTAAAATTATATAATAAAAAGGATCCAAATGAAGTTGTAACAAATAAAATCAATGAATAACTTATCGCCATTCTAAGATATATACAATTAGAAAAATTAAGTTAAATAATTTTACCTCTAATTTCATCATTTATATTATTCAAATTTTTTGATATTACTAAAATGGTTAAATAAAAAAATTTGAAAATTTACCAAATGGTATTGGCAATATGGCAGATGATATAGTTGCAGAATTGTTTACTTTTGTAACTCAAGCAGCGATTTTAACTAATTTAAACCAAAACATTTACATTAAAACATTATGGAATTAAAAATGTGGGAAAAAATAAATCTAGAATCTGAAAAACTATATTTTAATTGTATAAAAAAGAAATTAACAATAACTACTGCTGAAAGTTGCACAGGTGGCATGATATCATCTGCAATTGTTCATATTAATGGTTCAAGTAAAATATTTAAATCATCAGTTATTGTTTATTCTAACGATATGAAAAATAAATTGCTTATGATCCCAAATGATTTAATTACAAAAAATGGAGCTGTAAGCGAAATAATAGCATTTAAGATGGCTAAAAACTCATTAACAATATTAAAAGCACATTTATCAATTGCAGTTACGGGAATTGCTGGGCCCACTGGAGGAAGTATTGATAAACCAGTTGGACTCGTTTGGATTGGAATTGGAACAAATGAAAAAATTATTACAAACAAATATCAATTTAATGGAAGTAGACTTAAAATTAGACAAAAAACAACTTATGAGGCATTAAAATTAGCAAATAAAACTATTTCGGAAATCTAAGATTTAATCATACAACTCATTAGCCCTACTTTCAAAAGCTTTTACCATTTTTTTTACAGCTTCGTTAAACAACGTTTCCATCAATGTTTGTAAAAAAATAGATTTAAACTTAAAATCAACCATAAACTCTATCTCACAACCGTCTGGATTTTCTTTAAATAACCAATAGTTTTGAAGATACTCAAAAGGCCCATCTTTATAATCGACAATTATTTTTTTCTTTTTTTTATCAAGAGTTATCTTTGAAGAATATATTTCTTTATAAATTTTAAATCCAATTATTAAATCAGCTTCAAAAGACTTTAAAGTTTTGTTTTTAATTCTTGCGCCTAAACACCAAGGCAGAAATTCAGGATATTTTTTAACATCTGCAACTAAGTTAAATAAATTATTTGGAGTATGGTTTATTATTCTCCGTTCTTCATGCCTCATTTAGGATAACTTTTCTAATTATTTATTTGATTAACTCTAATTTTTTTTAATTTTTCAAAATCTTCGCTTGCATGAAAACTACTTCTTGTAAAAGGGGATGATGAAACCAATAAAAAGCCTTTGGATAAAGCAACTTTTTTATATAACTCAAAATCATCGGGTTTAACAAATCTTTCTACTTTATGATGTTTGATGGTCGGTTGTAGATATTGACCAATAGTTAAAAAATCAATATCTGCAGATCTCATATCATCCATAACTTGAAAAATTTCGTTTTGATCTTCGCCCAAACCGACCATTATTCCAGATTTTGTAAAAATATTAGAATCAACTTCTTTTACTTTAGCTAACAGATTTAACGAATGAAAATATCTGGCTCCAGGGCGAACAGTTGGATATAATCTTGGAACAGTTTCAAGATTATGGTTAAAAACATCTGGCTTGGCTTTGATTACTTTTTCCAGTGCTCCATTCTTTTTTAAAAAATCAGGTGTAAGAATTTCGATTGATGTGTTAGGGGAATATTTTCTTATATCTAAAATTGTGTTAACAAAATGTTCTGCACCACCATCATTCAAATCATCTCTATCAACAGATGTAACTACAACATGTTTTAAATTTAATTTTGCGACTGATTTAGCAACTCTAATAGGTTCAGACAGATCGAGAGCTTTTGGTCTACCGGTAGCTACATTACAGAAAGCACATGCTCTAGTGCAAATATCTCCCATAATCATCATAGTGGCGTGTTTTTGTGACCAACAACTTCCTATATTAGGACAGCTAGCTTCTTCACAAACAGTTGTAATATTTAAATCATCTAATAAACCTTTTGTTTCATCAAAAATTTTTCCTTGAGGAGCTTTTACTTTTAACCAAAAAGGTTTTTGAGGAGAAATGTTATCTGGTTTATTAATCTTTTCTGGATGTCTTATTTTTTTTATATCGTTCATAATATTAAGTATTTAATTTATATCTGATTAGTAATGAATTGCTTGATTATAAGCATCCAAAACTGACTCATGAATACCTTCTGAAAGTGTTGGATGAGGAAAAATTGTATGCATAAGTTCATGTTCTGTAGTCTCTAATTTTTTCGCTATAGAAAAACCTTGGATTAATTCAGTTACCTCAGGGCCAACCATATGAGCCCCAACTAATTCTCCTGTATCTTTATTAAATATGGTCTTAATTAAACCTTCAGATTCTCCTAAAGCTATAGCTTTTCCATTACCAATAAATGGAAATTTACCGATCTTTAGATTTATTTTTTTAGATCTTGCTTGTGTTTCAGTCATGCCTATTGAGGCAACTTGAGGTCTACAATAGGTACAACCTGGAATTGATGTTTTATCAATAGGTCTTAAATTTTTATGACCCGCAATTTTTTCCACGCACAAAATACCTTCGTGACTGGCTTTGTGCGCCAACCAAGGGCCTTTAGTAATGTCACCTATTGCGTAGATACCCTTCTCGCCGGTTTCTAAAAATTCGTCTGTAACAACATGACCTTTATCAATTTTAATGTTAAAATCTTCTAATCCTAATTTTTCAGTATTTGCAACTATTCCAATAGCTAAAATAAGTTTTTCAGATTGAATTATATCTACTTTGCCATTAATAGTTATTTCCGCTGAGATTGTGTTTGTTTGACTTGTAACTGATTTTAATGTTGCATTAGTTTTAATTTTTATGCCTCTTTTTTCAAAATTTACTCTAACAATTTCAGATATATCATTGTCTTCATTAGGTAAAATTGAAGGCAAAGATTCTATAATTGTCACATCTACTCCTAAATCATTATAAAAAGAAGCAAACTCAATCCCAATTGCTCCAGAACCAACTATAATAAGTGATGAGGGCAACTTGGGGGGGGTCATTGCTGTTTTGTAATCCCAAATGTTAAATCCATCAGACGAAACAAAGGGTAAATTTCTAGATCTAGCGCCAGTGGCTAGAATAACATTATTTGCTGTTTTATTTATAATTTTATCTTTAGTTTTTATATTGATTTTCTTAATATTAGAAGTTTCTTTTACTAAACTACCAAAACCTTCAAAAACTTTTACTTTATTCTTTTTCAATAGGTGACTTATACCAGATGATAATTGTGATGCGACTTTCCTAGAACGTTTAGTTATATTATTTATATCCATTTTTATATTAGATACTGTAAATCCAAAATCATCTACATTATCTAGCATATGCTTGATTTCACTAGCTCTTAATAGCGCTTTAGTAGGAATACATCCCCAATTTAAACAAATTCCACCTAAATGTTTATCCTCTACTAATGCCACAGACATACCTAATTGAGAAGCTTTAATTGCCGCCACATAACCACCTGGGCCGCCACCAATAATAATAAGATCATAATCAACATTTGACATATCTGTTTCCTACAAGAGCATTAATGAAGGGTTTTCAATGAAATTTTTAAACTCTGATAAAAGTTGTGCGCCAACTGCACCGTCAACGACTCTATGATCACATGATAATGTGACTGTCATAATAGTTGCAATTGAAATTTCATTGTTAATTACAATTGGTCTTTTTTCACCTGATCCAACAGCAAGTATGCTACCTTGTGGTGGATTAATTACTGCTGAAAATTCTTTAATACCATACATACCAAGATTAGAGATCGAAAAAGATCCTCCTATATATTCTTCAGGTTGTAGTTTGCCATCCTTAGCTTTATTAGCTAAATTTTTCATCTCAATTGATATTTCTAACAATCCTTTAGATTGAACATTTTTTACAATAGGTGTAATTAATCCACCGTCAATAGCTACTGCAACAGAGATATTTGTATTCTTATAATATTTTGTACTTTCTTCATCCCAACTAGCATTAGCCTTAGGAACTTTTATTAGTGCAGCACTAGAAGCTTTAATAATCATATCATTTACAGATATTTTATATTCATCATTAGATTTAGAGTTTATAGTTTTTCTTACTTTTAAAAGTTCGTCTATATTACAATCTAAAGACAGATAAAAATGAGGAGCCTCATTTTTAGATTTAACTAATCTTTCAGCAATAGTCTTTCTCATTGCACTATTTTTAACAATCTCAAAATTGTTATTTTCTAAATTATTAACGATTGTATTATCAGATTTTTTATTATCAAAATTATCTATATCAATTTTAAGAATTCTTCCTTGTGGACCTGAACCTGTAATTGAGCTTAAAGGTATATCTCTTTGTTTCGCAATTCTTTTTGCTAAAGGAGATGCAAAAATTCTTTCTTTGTTAATAAATTTTAGATCTGGTTTGTTAGAAATATCAGAAATTATTTTTGATGTTTGAACATCTTCTTTGATATTATTGATTTGTATAATGTTTTCATTCAGCTTTTGTGGCTCTGATTGTGTTTCTTTTTTAACTTCATTAGAGTTTTTATTATTAGATAGTTTTTCACCCTCTGATAAAAGGATTGCTATAGGAGTATTAACTTTGATAAATTCTTGACCTTCTGATACTAGAATCTTACCAATAATACCATCATCAATCGCCTCAACCTCCATTGTTGCTTTATCTGTTTCAATTTCAGCTATTAGATCGCCTGATTCGACTTTATCACCTTCTTTAACTAACCATTTTGATAAGGTACCCTCTTCCATTGTAGGACTTAAGGCAGGCATTAAGATATCAACACTCATTAAATATTCCTAATCTTTATAGCATACTTCTACACATGCACTCACAATATCATCAACTTGTGGCAAAGCTAATTTTTCTAAATTAGCAGCATATGGCATTGGAACATCTTTCCCTGTTACTCTTTTTACAGGAGCATCAAGCCAATCAAAAGCTTTTTCAATTATTAATGCTGAAATTTCCGCACCGATTCCTGAAAAAGGAAAACCTTCTTCACAAGTAACTACCCTATTAGTTTTTTTAACAGATTCAATTATAGTGTCAGTATCCAGTGGACGTAATGTTCTAAGATTAATTACTTCTGCATTTATGTTTCTATCTTTAAGAATTTCTGCAGCTTCTAAAGATTTTCCTACCATAATAGAAAATGAAATTATAGTAACATCATTTCCCTCTTTTTCAATATTAGCTTTTCCAATAGGTAATAGAAAATCTTCATCATCAGGACAACTAAAACTTTGCCCATACATGACCTCATTTTCAAGAAAAATTACTGGATCAGGATCTCTTATTGCAGCCTTAAGAAGACCTTTAGCATCTTTACTTGACCATGGTGAAATTACTTTTAAACCTGGACAATGTGCATACCAACTTGCGTAACATTGACTGTGTTGTGCAGCAACTCTAGATGCAGCTCCATTAGGACCTCTAAAAACAATTGGACAACCCATTTGACCACCAGACATATAAAGTGTTTTGGCTGCCGAATTAATTATTTGATCCATAGCCTGCATGGCAAAATTAAAAGTCATGAATTCAATTATAGGTTTTAGATTTCCAAAAGCGGCTCCAATACCTATGCCAGCAAATCCATGCTCAGTAATTGGTGTGTCATAAACTCGTTTATCTCCAAATTCATCTAGTAAGCCCTGTGTTACTTTATATGCGCCTTGATATTCTGCAACTTCTTCTCCCATCACAAATACACTTTTGTCAGCTCTCATTTCTTCGGCCATTCCATTTCTTAATGCTTCCCTAACAGAAATTAGACTTGAATTTGCTTCTATTGAAATTGGTTTATTGTTAAAAGGTTTTGCAGGAATTTTTTCTTTTTCTAAATATGGTTTATCAGCAATTTTTTTAATTGTAGCGTGAGGTAATTCACTAGAGTCAACTAATAAAGCTATAGGTGTATTTACTTTAACTCCTTCAGTACCTTCTGCAACCAACAATTGACCAATTTTACCATCATCAACTGCTTCAACTTCCATTGTAGCTTTATCAGTTTCAATCTCAGCAATTAAATCACCAGACGAAATAGAATCTCCCTCATTGACAAGCCATTTTGACAAAGTACCTTCTTCCATAGTAGGGCTAAGAGCTGGCATTAATATTTCAATAGTCATTATAACACCATTAATTAATAGTTATATCAGTGAATAATTCATCTTCAGAGGGCTCAGGCGAATCTTGAGCAAATTTTGCTGCTTCTGCAATAACTGACTTAATATCAATATCAATATCCTTAAGTGTTTTTTCTTCAACACCCATTTTATTCAAAAGAGATTTTATATTTTCAATTGGATCAGATGTTTTTCTAATTTTATCAACTTCATCTCTAGTCCTGTATTTGGCTGGGTCAGACATAGAATGCCCTCTGTATCTGTAGGTTTTCATTTCTAAAATATACGGACCTTTACCTGTTCTACAATAATCAATTGCCCTTATAGCTGCATCCCTAACAGCAAGAATATCCATACCATCAATGATCTCAGATTTAATACCATAAGCTTCTCCACGATCAGACAAGTTTTCTCCAGCTGAGGATCTGTTTACTGAAGTACCCATACCATACTTATTATTTTCAATTACAAAAACTACTGGAAGCTTCCAGAGCGAGGCAATGTTGTAAGACTCATAAACTTGACCTTGGTTTGCTGCTCCATCTCCAAAATAAGTAATTGAAACATTTTTATTACCATTATATTTATGTGCAAATGCTAGACCTGCACCTATTGGAACTTGAGCGGCTACAATTCCATGACCACCAAAAAATCCTTTTTCACGGCTAAACATGTGCATAGACCCACCTTTACCCTTTGAATAACCATCTTTTCTTCCCGTAAGCTCTGCCATCACCCCCTTAGGGTCCATATCACATGCTAACATATGTCCATGATCTCTATAAGATGTAACAATGCTATCACCCTCAATTTGAGCGGATTGAATACCAACAACTACGGCTTCCTGTCCAATATATAAGTGGCAGAAACCTCCAATTTGACCCATTCCATATAACTGTCCAGCCTTTTCTTCAAATCTTCTGATAAGCAGCATTTTTTTGTACATATCTTGTAACAAATTTAAATCATAGTTCATTTTTGTTTCAATTAATATTTTCTTAGCTGTACTTTTTTTCATTCTACACCTATGATTTTAAGTGATTAACAACTTATTTTTAACAAAGAATTTAAATTTATTCTAATATTAATTTGATCTATTTTTTTATATAAATAACTATTTGATCAGAATGTATCAACCCCAACAGATCATAAGAAATTTCACTAATATAATCGGGATCTAAATTATCATCTCTTAAAAGATTAATTTCTGACATAATATTCTTTTTATTATTTACTAATTTAATATATCTATCTGTTTCTTTAGCTATTTGTGAATTTAACCAAAAAATTCTCCATACAGACCGTTCACCAAAGAAAATATGAGAAATAAAAAAAACAAAAATAATAAAACTGAAAATAGTTATAGAATTTGAAACAAATTTTGTTTTCATCAGATGATTATTCATATTAAGTCCTTAAATATTTGAATTAAAAAATTTTCTTCCAAAGTATTGTGCATTATCTCCTAGCGACTCTTCAATTCTAAGAAGCTGGTTATACTTAGCTGTTCTGTCACTTCTAGATAATGAGCCTGTTTTAATTTGACCAGCATTAATAGCAACAGATAGATCACTAATAAAAACATCCTCAGTTTCACCTGATCTATGAGAAATTATCACTCCAAAATTATATGTTTTTGCAAGTTCAATAGTTTCTAGAGTTTCTGAAAGCGTTCCAATTTGATTTAATTTTATTAAAATAGCGTTTCCCGACTTATCTTTAATACCTTTTAGCAATCTATTTTTATTAGTAACAAATAAGTCATCTCCAACAATTTGTAACTTATCACCTAAGAACTTTGTTAGTTCCTTAAATCCAAACCAATCATTTTCATCGAAAGGATCTTCAATTGAAACAATTGGAAATTTATTACAAATATCTTCCCAATATTTTAACAGTTCATCAGTGTTTAACTTTTTATTTTCACCATGTAAATGATAATATCCTTTTTTATATAATTCGCTAGCAGCTGCATCAATAGAAATAAAAATTTCTTCCCCTAATTTATATCCACTTATTTCTATAGCTTTAGAGATATATGAAAGTGCTTCTTCAAGATTGTTTATGTAAGGTGCAAAACCACCTTCATCGCCAACTGCTGTTGAAAGAGATTTTTCTGACAAAATCTTTTTTAAATTTTGAAAAATTTCTACACCAGCTCTAAGCGCATCGGAAAATGTTGAAAAACCAATTGGCATTATCATACATTCTTGAAAATCTAAACCATTATTAGCATGGGCACCACCATTGATTATATTCATCATAGGCACTGGTAAAGTATTAGCTCTTATACCACCTATATAGTTCCAAAGACATAGTCCTTTAGAACTAGCAGAAGCTCTAGCAATAGCCATTGAAAAGCCTAACATGGCATTGGCTCCAAGACGACTTTTATTTTTTGTATTATCAAGCTCAATTAAATCATAATCTATACTTTTTTGTTCAAATGGATTTCTTCCAGAAAAAGTATTAAATATTTCAATGTTCACACTTTCAACAGCTTTACTTACACCATAACCGTTGTATAAATTACTTTTTTTGTCTCTTAGCTCATAAGCTTCATATTTCCCTGTTGAGGCTCCTGATGGAACAGCTGCTCTACCAATACTTCCATCAGATAATCTTACATCCACTTCTAAAGTTGGATTACCTCTACTGTCTAGTATTTGTCTAGCTTGAACATCTTCAATATATACCATAATAACTCCAATTTAGGATAATATACTACGTTTTGATAATTTTATCTATTTCAATTAACTTTGTTAATAAAGGTTCAAGTTCAGACATTTTTAACATATTTGGACCATCACTTGGAGCTTTATCAGGATTTTCATGAACTTCAACAAACAAACCTGAAACTCCAACTGAAACAGCAGCTCTAGATAATGTTGGAACAAACTCTCTTTGACCTCCAGATACGTGACCTAATCCACCAGGTTGCTGAACAGAATGTGTTGCGTCAAAAACAATCGGATATCCAAAACTAGACATTTGTGGAAGTGCGCGCATATCAGAAACTAAGGTATTATAACCAAAAGACGTACCTCTTTCGGTAAGTATAATTTGATTATTTCCGTTATTTAAAATCTTGTCTAATACATTTTTCATGTCCCAAGGGGCTAAAAATTGTCCTTTTTTAACATTTATTATCCTCTTAGTATTAGCAGCAGCAATTAATAAATCAGTTTGCCTACATAAAAAAGCAGGTATTTGAATAATATCCACAATTTCTTCAATATCTTTACATTGATGTGTTTCATGAACATCAGTTAAGACTGGTAAATTAAAGATTTTTTTTACATCAGATAAAATACTTAAACCTTTTTCAAGGCCCACCCCCCTGGAAGACTTTGAACTGGTTCTATTTGCTTTATCAAAAGATGATTTATAAACAAAATTTATATTTAATTTTTTACATATATCTTTAATTATACCTGCATGGTTAATTGCGTGATCTTTGCTTTCAATAGAACAAGGGCCTGCAATTAAAAATAAAGGAAGTCTATTAGATACTTTAAAATTTAATATTTCAACAATGTTCTGTGTCATCTAATACAATACCAAAATATTTATGATCATAATAATCTTGATTGCTTTAAACTTGCATTAATAAATGAAGAAAAAAGTGGATGTGGATCAAAAGGTTTAGATTTTAGTTCGGGATGAAATTGAACACCAATAAACCAGGGATGTTTTGGAACTTCTAGTATTTCTGGTAAAGAGTTATCAGGCGACATTCCTGAAAATATCAGACCATATTTTTTAAAATCTGAAATATATTTGTTATTTACCTCATATCTATGCCTATGACGTTCAGAAATAGTCTTTTTTTTGTAAATTGAACTTACAAAACTATTGTCTAAAAGTTTACAATCATAAGCCCCAAGTCTCATAGTGCCGCCAAGATCAGATTCTTTATCTCTTTTTTCTAGTCCAGTTTTTGTTTGCCATTCTGTTAAAAGACCTACCAGCGACAATTTTGTTGACCCAAACTCAGATGAAGATGCATCTTTCATATTAAGAACGTTTCTAGCAAATTCAATTACAGCCATTTGCATACCAAAACAAATACCGAAAAAAGGTATATTATTTAATCTAGCATATTTAATTGCGTTTATTTTGCCTTCAGAGCCACGCTCACCAAATCCTCCAGGAACAATTATGCCATTTATATCTTTAAAAAAATTTGTTAAATTTAAATTTTGGTCTTCTAAAGATTCAGAATTCACCCATCTAATTGTCACCTTTACATTATTATCTAAACCACCATGATTTATTGCTTCAATCAAAGATTTATAAGCATCAAGCAAAGACGTATATTTTCCTACAATGCCGATATTTACATTTCCATCAGATGATCTTTGTATTTCATTTATTTTGTTCCAACGACTTAGATTAATTTTTTTTGATAAACCTAGGTTAAAATGTTTGCAAATTTGATTATCAAGTCCTTGGTTATGATAAGAAATTGGAACTTCATATATTGATGGACAATCAAGAGCTTCAATTACAGATTCAGGCTTTAAATTACAAAATAAGGCAATTTTTGATTTTTGCTCATTTGGAATCCTGTCTTCAGTCCTACAAAGTAATAAATCCGGTTGTATACCCATTCCTTGCAATTCTTTTACAGAATGTTGAGTGGGTTTAGTTTTTAATTCTCCAGCAGTTTTTATATAAGGCAACAGAGTAACATGTAAAAAACAAGTTTGAGATAAACCTAATTCATTACCCAATTGTCTAATTGCTTCAATAAAAGGAAGTGATTCTATATCTCCAACCGTTCCACCAATTTCACAAAGAATGAAGTCTTCATCATTAATATCAGATAGTATATATTCTTTTATTGAATCTGTAACATGAGGAATTACTTGTATAGTAGCCCCTAAATACTCACCTTTTCTTTCCTTGGCAATAACATTAGAATAAATTTTACCTGTTGTAATATTGTCATTTTTTTTTGCAGGAACTCCTGTAAATCTTTCATAATGGCCTAAATCCAAATCTGTTTCAGCTCCATCATCTGTAACATAACATTCACCATGTTGATAAGGACTCATCGTGCCAGGATCAACATTCAAGTATGGATCTAATTTTCTTAATTTAACACTATATCCCCTAGCTTGAAGCAAAGCACCCAAAGATGCAGAAGCTAAACCTTTACCTAATGATGAAACAACACCTCCAGTTATAAAAATAAACTTTACCGATGTATTTTTCATTTAATAACCTAATTAATTATCAAGAGGAACAGCAGGAACTTTTGTAGGTTTTTCTTCAATTGTTTTTTTTACTTCGTTTGAAATCGAAGGAGTGTCTTGAGAAGATAATAATGCAAGAATAATTGAAGTTAAGAAAAAACAACCACCTAGAAATGCAGTTAATTTAGTCATAAAGTTTGCAGTACCTCTTGCGGTCATAAACCCCCCACCAGCACTAGATCCTCCAATACCTAATCCACCACCTTCACTTTTTTGTATTAGTACTGCAAAAATTATACATATCGCCAGAATAACATGAATAATCAATATAACTGTAATCATTTAATGACCCGTAATTATTAAGAAATATTTAGATATTTAACTGCTGCTGAGTAAATTGCAAGAAAATCTTTTGCTTTCAGACTTGCTCCACCAACTAAAACACCGTCAACATTAGTGATATCTAGTATTTCATTTATATTTTTAATATTTACTGAACCACCATAAATAACGTTTATTTTTTTGTTGACGAATTTATTTATGATTTTTTTAATATGAGTATGCATTTCTTCAATTTCAAATACACTTGGAATTTTACCAGTACCTATTGACCATATAGGTTCATAAGCTATTAATAAATTTTCATAATTGTCCGGCAAACAATCATTTATTTGTTTTTCTATGAATTGTAGAGCTTTACCTTCTTGTCGATCAATCAAGGTTTCGCCAACACATAGTATAACCTTCAAACTAGAATTTAATGCTGCCTCAGCACGTAATTTTATCTCGGCATTATTTTCATTATTTATTATTCTTCTTTCAGAGTGTCCAATAATTACATATTTACAACCAGTATCTCTAAGAAAATTTGGAGAAATTTCACCTGTAAACGCTCCAGAAGTTTTGTAATGACAATTCTGTCCACCAATAGATATTGGTAAATCATTAATTAGGCTGTGTAAATAATCTATGTAAATCGTTGGAGGAAAAATACATGTCTCTACTTTATCAGAAAACTTAAATTTTTGTAAAAATTTAGCATACTCTGAAATCGATTTTTTATCTAAATTCATTTTCCAATTAGCCGCTATAAACATATAATTAAAATTCCCAAATTAATTAAAATTAACTTATAAAATAAATAAAAATTAAATTATTTAAAATATTTTATAAATAGTATATTAATTAAAAAAAATTAACAATTTTACTAGGTAATGTAATGTTAAGATCTCTTAGGAACCAAACACAATCTATTTTTTTTAAATGTTTTCTTGTCCTACTAGTTTGTGGTTTCGCTTTATGGGGAGTAGGAGATTTAACCGGAGGTTCAAAAAGCAAAAGCATTTTAAGTGTTGAAAATCAAAATATCTCAATTGAAGAAGCTCTTAATAAAATAAACCGAGCAAGATATATGTTACCCAATAAACCAAGTTTAGAAGAAACAATTAAAAATGGTATGTATAAGAGTGTTTTAAATAGGCTAGAACAAGAAATGTTAATAAATGAAGAGGCTAATTTTTTAGATTTAAATGTTCCTTTATCTGAACAAATGAAATTAATTAAAGAAGAAAAAGCATTCAATGATGCTCTCGGTAAATTTTCACAAAAAAAATTTATACAATCTCTTAAAAATGCAGGATTGTCTGAAGAAAAATATTTAGACATTATTAAAACTGAGTCCAATTTTAAACAACTATCTATGCCAATTACGAAAAACGATTATTATAATGAAAAAATAATAAAAAAAATTATTAGTTGGCAAAATGAAGTTAAAGATATTGAGTATGAAACTTTTAAAATTGTGAATAAAAACGAAATTAAAAAACCATCTAACGATGTTTTAAAATCTTTTTATAAAAAAAATAAAAAATCTTATGAAATACCTTTGACAAGAGACGTAAATTATATAGAGATCACTCCATCTCATTTTGAGGATCAGGTGGTAATAAATAAAAAACAAATAGATGAAAAATATGAAATTGAGAAATCAAATTATAAAACAGAAGAAACGAGAGAAATACTACAAATAACAACACAAAATGAAATTAAAGCTCGTGAATTTGTTGATTTAATTAAAAAAGGTGGCAATTTCAATGAACTTGCTAAAAACAATTTTAATCTTAATAAATCAGATACAAATATTGGTTTTTTAAAAAAATCTGAACTTCCATCAGAAAGTGCTGATTTAATATTTAAAGCTCAATTAAATGAAACTTTAGGTCCGATAAAAACAAAATTTGGATTAAATATATATAAAATAATAACAATATCACCAGAAAAAGAACCTAATTATGAATTTATAATAGATGATATTAAGAAAAAATTAATTAAAGAATTATCTATAGAAATATTATTTGAAAAACTCAATAATATTGAAGATTTAATTGCAGAGGGTAATAATCTTGATGAGATTGTAAAGTCAAATATCTTTAATAAAAAAATAATAGTTAAAAATTTAAGGAAAATATCGAAACAAGGTTTTATTTATTCATATGTTGGAAAGACGGAGTTTTTAGAAAAGAAACCAGAATTTGTTAAGAATATATGGAATACAGAAGTTAACGAATTAAGTGATATTTTTAATTCAAATGATGATTATAGTTATTTTATAATAGAAATTATCAATGAAACAAAAAGTGAAATTCCAACATTTGATTTAGTAAAAAATAAAGTTTTTGATCAATGGCTTGAACAGGAGTTAATTTTAAAAACAAAAGACATAGTTAAAAGAATAGTTTCGTCAAATAATAATAAGTTGTCGAATAAATCCTCTATTAAAAGAAACGATAAGATTTTAGGAAATATAGATGATCCATATTTAATAAATAGAATATTTGAAATTAATAATAAAGAAATAGAATATTTTGTAACAGCAGATAATTTAATTGCAATAAAGGTTATTAAAACTAGAACAAATAATTACAAATTTGATAAAAAAACATTTAACGATTTAAATCGAAGCTTCTCTGAAAGTTTTTTTAATGATGTTTCTAATTTATATGTTCAACATTTAGCTTCAAAACATAAATTAAAAAGAAACTATAGAGAATTAGAAAATTATTTTATTAAACAACAAGATAATTAGTTTAATTAATATTTTTTTTTATTAGACTCAAACCTTGTTGAATCAGTTTTATTGATTTTTCTAATTTTATATTTACTGGGTTATCAATCTTTTCCATATTTTGTTGGTTTTTTTTATCAATAAAATTTACTGCTCCCTTAATGGTAAAACCATCTTCATAAAGCAATTTTTTAATTGTTAACAAAGTTTCAATGTCATTTGAGGAATAAAAACGTCTTCCACTTAAACTTTTTTTTGGATTAATTGAAGTAAACTTCTTTTCCCAAAATCTTAATACATGAGATTGAACACCAATAATTTCAGCAGTTTTAGATATTGTAAAAAAAGAATTTACATTAGACTTTAAATTAGACATTAATACTATTTAAAAAATGACTTCAATACGTTGGAAGAACTAAAAGAAACAACATTTCTCTCTGTAATAGGAACTTCTACACCAGTTTTAGGGTTTCTTCCAATTCTAGGTCTTTTATGTCTTACAGAAAAAGTTCCAAATGAAGATATCTTTACGTCTTCACCCTTTTCAAGTTCGTTTAAAATAAACTCAAAAATTTCTTCGATTATTAATGAAGAATCAGTAAAAGACAACCCCACATTGTCACTAATGGCTTCAATAATATCATTTCTAGTCCATGTTTTTTTCATATGTTTATATTAGTGTAATTTTATAAAGTTAAAAGTTTTTTTTATAAAATTTTTGGCTTACCAATTCTTATAATAGACGCCCCCCAACTTAAACCACCCCCAATTGCATGTAATCCAATTAAATTTCCATTTAAGATTTTATTTGAAGCTATAGCATTTTCTAACGCCAAAGGAATTGAAGCAGCAGATGTATTGCCATGATCTTTTACAGTAGAAATAACCTTGCTTATATCAACTTTCATTTTATCAGCAACAGCTAATATTATTCGTTGATTAGCCTGATGAGGAACCAACCAATCCAAATCATTAATATTTTTGTTTGAAGCTTTTAAAGCTTCTTCAAGAGAAGAAGAAAGTTTATCGACAGCATGTTTAAAAACCTCTTTACCTTCCATTTCAATAAACCCTATTTTCTTATTTTTTGATAACCCACCATTAGTTTTTAGTAAGTCATAAAATTGACCATCTGAATGTATAATATTGGACAAAATCCCCCAATCATCATACTTACTTTCTATATTTTTAATTTTTTGAAGAATGACCGCTCCTGCACCATCTCCAAATAAAACAGATGTAGATCTGTCTTTCCAATTTAATAGCTTTGACATGGTATCTGCACCAATTACTAAACAATTTTTATAATTGCCTTCTGTCATCATGGATTTAGCAACAGATAGTGCAAAAACAAATCCAGCACATACAGCCTGAATATCAAATGAAACTGCATCAATTTCTAATTTTTTTTGTACTAATGTTGCAGTTGATGGGAAAGTATTATCTGGAGTGGTTGTTGCTAAGACTATTAAATCAATATCATTTTTAGAAATTTTTGCATTTTCAATAGCTTTATTTGCTGCAAAAAATGCCATATCAGAAGTATTCTCATTATCTGATACAAAATGACGGTTCTTTATTCCAGATCTTTTTGAAATCCACTCATCCGAAGTATCTATAAAATTTGAAAGATATTCATTTGAACATATGTTTGATGGCAAATAAGATCCTACACCCGTTATCAATATTTTGTATGAAATTTTTTAATCTCCCAAAAACATAATTTTTTAAAGCCTATACTCTATTTTACTTATTTTATTTTTTAAGTCAGATATAAAATTATATCTAATCATATCAACAGCAACACCAATTGCATTTGCAAACCCAAAAGAATCAGTGCCTCCATGGCTTTTTACAGCTATACCATTGAGACCTAAAAAAACTGCTCCATTATATTTTCTAGGATCCATTTGAAGTCTAAAATTATTAATTGCTTTTTTGGCAAAGAAATAACCAATTTTTGAACTTAAAGAGCTTGTAAGTGCTTTTTTTAAATAAGATGTTACTAATAATGCAGTACCCTCAGCAGTTTTAAGAGAAATATTACCGCTAAATCCATCAGCAATTATAACATCTGCCATGCCTTGTGCAATTTTATCTCCTTCTATGAACCCTATGTAATTAATTTGTTTATCTAGGCTATACAAAATTTTTGAAGCTTCTTTTATATAATCCAAGCCCTTTTGTTCTTCCTCTCCAATGTTTAGAAGAGAAATTGAAGGATTTTTAATACCCATTACAATATTAGCAAAAGCTTGGCCCATAAAAGCAAATTGAACTAAATTTTTTTCATCGCATTCAATATTAGCGCCTAAATCTAACATGCAACTTTCACCAACAATTGTTGGGAAATAGGCAGCGATTGCTGGTCTTGTTATACCATCCATTGGTCTAAGAATTAATTTTGACATTGCCATAAGAGCACCTGTATTACCTGCTGAAACCATTGCATCTGCTTTACCTGATTTAACAAGTTGTATAGCCATTCCCATAGATGAATGTTTACCTTTTCTTAGAGCTATACTTGGTTTTTCATTTGCATCAATTATTTCGTCAGTATGAATAACGTTTGAATTTCTTAATATTTCAAGTGAATTTATTAACGGAACAATCTTATCCTTGTTTCCAAGAAAAGAAAATTTTAAGTTTGGGTGCCTAATTTTGGATTGAGCAGCTCCCTCTATAACTATCTGAGGAGCATTGTCACCACCCATTGCGTCTAGTGATAAGTGAATTGATTGTGTCAAAATAACTCCAATAAAATTTTTAAAGAACTACGAAAATTAAAACAGTAAACTATTAACAATAACATTTGATTAATGCAAATTAATAAATTATAGAAATTTAAATCATTCAAAAAAGTTATCTAATTTAGGAAAACTGAAATTATTTGACATAAAATATTCAATTTGTTTATCTTTAAATTTATAAATGCACCCCTTGCAATATTTTACCAATAAATTCGGTTCTTTGTCATAAACATTTACATTCCTATAGATATTTCTGATAATGCTTTTTTCAAAATTATAGTAATTATCTTTTTCAAAACAATCACAATAGGCTTTTTGTCTTCCCATATAAGATCTAATCATATTTTTTATTTTAATATGAACACCTGCATCTCCTGCTCCCATTTCTCGTAAACTTAAATCTAAATCCAGAAAAATTTTATCAAATAAAATTTGGGATAACTCAGCACCTTTTTTTCCTGTTTTTGATAAAGAAAAAGTTAATATTATAGAAAATAATACTAATAAGTCATATCTTCCGTCTAATGTGTCAGGTATGTTTAGTTTAGTATAAAAAACTTTATTTCTAGAAACATTAACAATTTTTTGATAAAGTAAATCAATTAAATTTTTCTTTTTTTGCTTAGTCATTACGTAAGAATTAAAAAACATATACAAATGTTCCTCAAAAAGAAATCAATAATGTGAATTAATACATCAAATTAATAAAAATGGAAACATATATGAATAATAAAAAACTTATTATAATCTTCTTAATTTTTATTTTAAGTTCATGTACTCAAACATTTCAAAATAATGGTTTGTCAGAAAAAAAATTAAAAGATTTTGATATTAAAATTGGTGAAACATCAAAAAAATATTTAATGGATAATTATGGACCTCCAATTTTTGAAAATTTATTTAATAATAATGTTATTTATTATATTTCTCATGGTACAAGTTATAGAACTTTTGACAAGCGTAAAACCGAAAAATTATTAGTATTAGAAATCATATTAGATGACAAAAACATTGTAAAACAAATCAAAAATTATTCTGAGAAGGATAGTCATGAAATCAAAATATCTAAAGATCAAGATGATAAAGATATAAATTTTATTTCAATTTGGAAGGATATAATTAATGGATTAAGAAGAAGAAACACTATAGATTAAAAGTGTAGATAAGAGCTTTTAGGTTTTAAATTATTATTTTTAAACTCGAGATACTCTTTTTTAAATTTTTTAAATACACCTATTTTTGTTAACTTTAAATTCATTTTTGTTGATAACTCTTCTACTAAACTCTCATTAAGAGTATTACAAGAGAATAATAACTCATAATCATCACCTCCGTACAAAGCTGAATTTAGAATTAATTTTTTATTAAGTTGCTTGAAATTTGGTAATGGAATTTTACATAAATTCAATTCTACAGTTAACTTAGAGTTTTTTGCTAAATGAGTTGCATCTTGTACTAATCCATCTGATATATCAATCATTGAATTAGCAATATTTTTAAGTGAAATACCTAAATCAACTCTTGGTTGTGGGAGTAAATATCTTCTTTTGGCTTCTTGGAATTCGTTAAAATTTGATTTGTAATTATCTAAACCAATTTTTGACAAACCTAAAATCCCAGAAACATATAAGCAATCGCCTATTTTAGCTCCGTTTCTATGAACTGATTTACCATTGAGGGTCTCACCAAAAATTGTAATTGTAATATTTATGTGATTCAGTGATGATGTTAAATCACCACCAATTAACTTTACATCAAATGTTTCCTGATCTTCTTTAAGTCCTTTTGCAAATTTAGGAATAAATTGTCTTGCTTTATTCTTTGGTATACTTAATGAAAGATTATAAAAGATTGGCTTGGCACCCATTGCTGCCATATCAGATAGATTAACTCTAAGGCTTTTTTTTGCTATATTAGCTGGGTCTTCATCTCCAAAAAAATGGATACCCTCTGCTAAAGTGTCAGTACTAATAATCAAATCAAAAGATGAGTTATGATTATATATTGCTGCATCGTTTTTTAAATTTAAGGCAAATTTATTTGTTAAAGGTCGAAAATATTTATCTATGTAATCAAATTCATTCATTATAATTTTCATTTAATTCTTTTGAAATATTTTCTAATATTCCATTAGCGAAATCTGGACTTCCACCAAACACTCTAATTATACTTATATATTCATTAATTATAGTTATTTTGTTAAATTTTCTTTCAAATAGTAATTCATAAGTGGCTAATCTTAATACAGATTTTTCTGTTTCACTTAATCTATTAATAGACCAATTGTTTGATAAATTTTTGGAGATTATTTCATCAATTATTGAAATATTTTTATAAACACCTCTAATAATCGTGTTCAAGAGTTCATAATCCAAATCCTTTAAGTCTAATTCCTTTAAAATTGAAGAAAGATAATTTACCATGTAAGATTTAATCAATATATCAATATCACAATTTGAAAAAGAGGCACCATATAATACTTGAGTAGAGCAAATTCTTGAGGCTGTTTTTTTTCTTATTGAAATATGTCTTAAATTTTTCTTTAACTTATTTTTAGTATCATTCATAGTTGAAACTATTTTTAATGTTAATTAGAGATAAACAAGCTAAAGCAGCACCTGCACCTTTATTCAATTGATTAGGGTCAGATCTTTTAATAGCTTGATCTTTATTAGAAACAGTTAAAATTCCATTTCCAATTGGCACAGAGTAATTTAAAGATAAATCTATGAGAGCTCTTGAAGAATCATTAGCAACAATTTCAAAATGATACGTTTCACCTTTTATAACACAACCTAATGCTACATAACCATCAAAAATTGGTTTTTTTTTAGATTTGTCTAAAACTAGTTTTATTGCTGGAGCAATCTCTAATGCTCCAGGAACATTTAAAATTTTGTAACAAACTGAATTAGATTTTAAAATTTCTGAAGCTCCACTTATAAGATTATCAGTAATATCATTATAATATGGAGAACAAACTAATAAAATTTTTATTTTATCAATCATAATCCTAACCTAGTTTTTTCCAGTCTTTTATAGTCAAATTAAATCCATCTAAACCTATTGCAGTCGCTTTTTTATTAGATAATATAGTCATATTTTTTACACCTAAATCTGATAAAATTTGAGCTCCTATGCCATACTCTCTAATACTTGTGTTAGTTTTCTGAGTTGACTTTAAAGATTGTGAAATTTTCTTAGACAGAGATTCTGGTGATAAATCTCTAATTAAAATAATTATACCATCACCTTTATTAGAAATAGTTTCCATCGCAGAAGATAATTCAGAACCATTTCTGTCAGTTGATTGATTACCTAAGACATCCGATAAAAGATCAAGTGCGTGAACTCTTACTAAGATTGTCTTATCGGGATCTATTATACCTTTTACAAGAGCAATATGTTCTGATTTATCAATTATATTTTTAAATATAATTATTCTCCAAATACCACCAAATTTACTTTCTAGAATTGACTCAGAAACTCTTTTTATATAAATTTCATGTTTTCTTCTAAATGAAATCAAATCTGAAATTGAACCAATTTTGATTTTATGCTTTTTAGAGAAGTTTATAAGATCTGGTAACCTGGCCATTTCTCCGTTATCTTTCATTATTTCACAAATAACTCCTGAAGGATTTGCTTTAGCAAGTTTTGCTATATCCACTACTGCCTCAGTATGTCCAGCTCTAATTAGAGTTCCACCATCTTTGGCAATCAATGGAAACACATGTCCAGGTGTTGTGATTTCATTTTTAGATGCATTAGGGTTAATTGCTGTTTTAATTGTTAATGATCTATCTGATGCGGAAATACCTGTAGTTACGCCGATTCTTGCCTCAATGGACACTGTGAAAGCAGTTTCAAATCTACCTTCATTTCTTCTTTCCATCAAAGACAAACCTAATTTTTCTGACTGTGGTCGTGTTAAAGACAAACAAATAAGCCCCCTACCATGCTTTGCCATAAAATTTATAGCATCAGGTGAAGCAAATTCTCCTAAAACACATAAATCACCCTCATTTTCTCTGTTTTCATCATCAACTAATATAAAAATTTTTCCATTAGCTGCATCGTTTATTACATCTTCAATACTAGATAAACCCATTTTAACTCCAAGAAAAATGATCTTATTTCTAACATGATATCATAGTTATTTAATTTGCATTAAGACTTTCTAAATATCTTACTAAAATGTCAATTTCAATATTTACAATAGTTCCAATCTTGTAATTCTTAAAACTAGTATGTGACCAAGTATAAGGAACGATATTGACTATAAAGGTATCTTCATAAACAATATTGACTGTTAGAGATACACCATCTACTGATACAGAACCCTTAGATGCAAAATATTTTAAAAATTCTTTATTTATATTGAAAGTTATTTTGTACGAACCATTAATCTTTTCAATAGATCTTATCGAAGCAGTAGTATCAACATGTCCATAAACAAAATGACCACCTAATTCATCTCCAACTTTTAGAGACTTCTCTAAATTAATTAATGATCCAACTTTCCAAGTAGAAAAATTAGTTTTTTCCCAAGTTTCATCACTTACATCAAAAAATAAAATATTTTCAGAAATTTTTTTTAAAGTTAAACAAATTCCTGAACAAGATATAGAAGCACCAATTGTTGAAGAGTTTATATCAAAATTAATACTTGAATTATTACCATTTATTACTTCGACCAATAATTCCCAATCATTAGGATGTGATATCTTTTTAACTTTTCCTATATGACTTATTAAACCTGTGAACATCTATTATCCTTATTTGTCAAATTTCTTATTTCTAAAATATTATCTTCAAAAGTTTTTAAACTAGAAATTTTGTAATTCGTGAGTTGATTAATTTCTAAAAAGTTTAATTTGTTTACAAAAGGAAGACCATCATTACCAATGATATTTCCTGAGCGAAATATTAATAATTCATCTACTAAATTTAGAGACAACAATAAAGTATTAATAATCGAACCTGTTTCAATTAGTAAATTATTTATACCTTTACTGGCTAAGTCTTTAAAAATAAAATTAAAAAAATCTTCATTATTTAGTTTCTTATCAACTTTTATTTTTTTTACAAATTTATTTTCATTCAAATGATGTTTCTTTTGCAAGACAGAATAAAGAAAAATATCACTTTTTATTGATTGATCGTATATTTTGTAGTTTGATGAAACTTTTAAATATCTATCTAGTATAATTTTAGTAGGACTTCTTCTTTCTAATCCATTCAATCTGCAATTCATTCTTGGATTATCGTTTAATATAGTAGAACTTGAGGTCATAATAGCATCATTTTGTGACCTTAAAAAATGTGAATAAGAACGACTCAATTCATTAGTTATCCATTTAGATTTATTGTTTTTTAAAGCAATTTTTCCATCTAATGAACAGGCAATTTTAAGTGAAATATATGGTTTTTTGTAAAATATTCTCGAAAAGAAACCATTGTAAAGTTTAGATGCTTCACCAGTCATAAAATTTTCATGAACTTTAATATCTTTTTTTTTTAAGAAATCAATCCCTTTTCTATTTGTTCTATTGTCAGGATCTATACAACTAACAAAAACTTCTTTAATACCAGATTTATAAATTTGCTCAGCGCAAGATACACCATTTTTATTTTTATGAGCACACGGCTCAAGTGTCACATACATCAAAGATCCAAGTAAATATTTTTTATCAGAAACATTATTAATTGCTTCTTCTTCAGCATGCGGTCTGCCAGAAACACCTGTCCTTCCATAAGATAACAACATATCGTTTTTAACGATGACACATCCAACTGGTGGATTTTTTCCTGTCGCACCCTTTGATCTTAAACCTTGTAGAATTGCAAAATTCATCCATTTAGTGTGGTTTGCTAACATTTATTAACTATATTTTATTATTCTTTGATTTCTTGTTCTACAAATTTGCCAAAATCTCCAGCTTCTCTAAAATCTCTGTATACTGATGCATATCTGATATAAGCAACATTATCAATTTCAGCTAGAGCATTCATTACTAATTCACCAATAAATTTAGATTGGATATCATTTTCGCCATAAGATTCAAGCTGCCTTACAATGCCATTTACAGCTCGCTCAATCGCATCTTCCTCAGTTTGGCGCTTGCGGAGTGCCATCAACATTGATTTTAATATTTTATCCCTTTCAAAAGGAATTTTTTTTCCATTCCTCTTTATTACTGTTAAATCTCTTAATTGGATTCTTTCAAAAGTCGTAAATCTTGAACCACAACTAGTGCACAATCTTCTTCTTCTAATTGAAACACCATCGTCACTTGCCCTAGAGTCTTTTACTTGTGTGTCGTCTTTTCCACAAAAAGGGCATCTCATAGTATTCTCCTATAAACTAATAAATTGGAAAATTTGCACATAAATTTTTAACTTTTTCATAAATACGTTTTTCTATTTGCATGTTAGATTTATTATCTTTAAATCCGTCTAAAACATCTGCAATTAGGTTTCCTATTAATTCAAATTCTTTTTCTTGAAAACCTCTAGTAGTGGCTGCTGCTGTGCCAAATCTAACACCTGATGTAATAGAAGGTGGTAGTGGATCAAATGGAATACCATTTTTATTACAAGTTAAACCAGCATTTTCAAGTGCCAACTCTGCACTGGCCCCTGTTATATTTTTATTATTTAAATTTAATAAAACTATATGGTTGTCTGTTCCTCCAGAAACTATTTCATATCCTCTTTTAATTAATATTTTAGATAAACATTGTGCATTTAAAACAACACTTTTAGCATATATTTTAAATTCATTTGTGAGGGCTTCTCCAAAACCTGCTGCTTTACCAGCAATTACGTGCATTAAAGGTCCACCCTGAAGGCCTGGGAAAACAGCAGAATTTATATTTTTAAACAGGTCTTCATTATTTGTTAAAATCATTCCACCCCTTCCAGATCTAAGGGTTTTATGAGTGGTTGTAGTTACTATATCAGCATAATCGATAGGGTTTGGATGCACACCTCCTGCTACTAGCCCTGAGAAATGGGCCATATCCACTAAAAAATAAGCATTAATTTTATTCGCAATATCTCTAAACCTCTTAAAATCTATTATTCTAGGATAAGCAGAGCCCCCTGCAATAATCAGTTTTGGTTTATGATTAACAGAAAGCAGTTCAACTTCGTCAAAATCTATTAATGAGTCTTCTTTTCTTACACCATATTGGATTGCATTAAACCATTTTCCCGAAAGATTGGGTTTCGCACCATGAGTTAAATGTCCACCAGCTGATAAACTCATTCCAAGAATAGTATCACCAGGGTTTAGTAAACTTAAAAATACAGCCTGATTTGCTTGTGCACCTGAATGTGGTTGAACATTCACATAGTTTGCATTAAAGAGTTTTTTTGCTCTGTCAATTGCCAGTTTTTCCACTTCATCTACATATTCACACCCACCATAATATCTTTTACCAAAATACCCTTCCGCGTATTTATTTGTTAAAACTGAACCTTGAGCTTGTAGAACTGATTTTGATACTATATTTTCAGAAGCTATTAACTCAATTTGATATTGTTGTCTATTAAGTTCTTTATTAAGAGATTTAGATAAAATTGGGTCATAATCATTAATATCTTTTTTAAAAAAACCGTCTTTATAGAACATATCTTTTTCCTTATTTTTTTAATTTTTATATTTTATCCACTCTTAAACTATGTCTTCCAGCCTCAAAATCAGTGTATAAAAACTCTTTAACTATTTCTAAGGCTAATTTGTCTTCTAAAATTCTTCCACCTAATGCAAGTACATTTGCATCGTTATGTTTTCTGCTTTTTGAAGCCATTTCAACACTTGTACACAGTGCAGCTCTTATATGTGGAAATCTATTTGCCGACATAGAAATCCCAATCCCAGTTCCACAAAAAAGAATACCTTTAGATTCATTTTCATATGACAATTTTTTAGATAAAATTTTTGCATAGTCTGGATAATCAACCGGTTTTAGAGATGTACATCCCAAATCTTCAAACTCTATAAAATTTTTTATAAAATAATTTTTAACTTTTTCTTTAAGTTCAAAACCAGCATGATCTGAAGATAAAAAAATTTTACTAACCATTATAATAGTACCATTAAAAACATATGTGATTTTTACCCCAGAAAAACTTAAAGTTCAATTTCAAAATTTAATTAAAATCAGATAATTTATTTACAATAAATTATTATTAAAAAAGTTATTAAATAATTCTTTTTCTACTACCAAGTAAATTACGAAAGCAGGAATAAATGATACTAAAAAAGAAGTAATAACTTTCATTTTTAAATTAGTTTTATCAGGTGCTGAGTTAGCAAATCCTTTTTCATGATCTTCAGAGACTTTTACCCCTACCGGAAGGGAAATAAAAAATAAAATCATCCACACTACTAAAAAAACTACTATAAATGATACTAAATTCATCTATCTAAATCACACTCTATTAATATGAACATTTATTGTTGGTCTCTTTAAAAATGTTGATTTAAATTCACTTCTTATTAATTTTCTTACTTTATTAATAATGTCATCGTCAGAATTTAATATCCCTACAGAATTTTCATCAATCAAATGTTCAATTTTTAAAGAAATGTTTACCAAAAAATTTTCCATAGAATTACTATCCGAAACTCCAACTTGTGATATTTGTGGGGGAGTTGCTAAAAAACCTTCTTCATTAATAACAATTGAAGCACTAACAAAACCATTCCATAATGAATGTCTTCTCACTGTAAATCTCTCATTATTAATAGGAACTATTTCACCAGCATCATATACATGATTAATAAAATCAATTTTAGAAATCACACAAGGATTAGATCCATTTAATTTTATTACATCTCCATTTCTAGGTTTTATGATTTGTGGCACTTGACATTGATTTGCCAACTCTACGTGAGCATCTATATGTTCTCTTGTCCCATGAACAGGAATAGAAATTTTGGGCTTTATGTAAGAGTACATATCTACCAATTCATCTTTTGAAGGATGACCAGAAACATGAACATTTTTGTCGTCATCAGTAATTATTTCAACACCCATTTCTATAAATCTATTTTGCACTTTTAATATTGAATTTTCATTACCAGGAATCTTCCTGCTAGAAAAAATTATTGTATCACCTTTCTTAAGTTTAATATATTTGTCAGCGCCTCTAGAAATCCTATTTAAAGCTGAATTTGGTTCACCTTGAGACCCAGTAGAAATAATTAGTATATTACTCCTTGGAATTAAATTAATGTCAGTTGCATTCAATAGATCAGGTAAATTATCTAAAATTCCAACTTCTTTTGCTGCGTCAATTGCTCTCAACAAAGCTCTACCAATAATTAATACAGACCTGTCCGATTTTTTAGCAATTTTTAGTAAAGATTTAATTCTACTTATATTTGAAGAAAAACAAGTTACTAGAACTATTCCATTTGTTTTTGGTATAATTTCCATTAATCCATCATACGCAAAATCTTCTGATGGTGTTCTACCTTCAACTAAAGCGTTAGTGGAATCACAAACCATTGCCAAAATTCCATCTTTTCCTATACTTCGAAAATCATTTATTTCAATATTTTCATTGATATTAGAAGCATCATTTAGTTTCCAATCTCCAGAATGAAATATATTTCCTATTTGAGTTGAAATTAAAATTGATATTGGGTCAGGGATGGAATGTGAAGTCCTTATAGCTTTTAATTTAAAGGGACCAATATCAAATTTTTCATTAATATTTAAATTTTTTAATTTAATATTATTATTTTTATTATTTTCTTTTAATTTTCTTTTTAAAAGAGCAATGGTAAATGGTGTGCCCCAAATAGGACAGTTTATTATATCAGCAAAATATGGTATTGCTCCAATATGATCTTCATGTCCATGAGTTAGAATTATTCCTAAAAATTTATCTTCTAAAGATTTAATGAATTCATAATCTGGCAATAAAACATCAATACCTAAATCTGTTTCATCAGGAAATGAAATTCCAAAATCTACAAGAATCCATTTGTCTTCATAATGATACAAATTTGCATTCATCCCTATTTCTTCAGAGCCACCAATAGGCAAAAATAATAAATCAGATTTTTTCCAATACATTTTTTTCCTTCGAATAATTAATTAATTTTTATTATCTAAAAATAACTTTACTAACCCAATCAAAGTTAAATCGTCTATAATTAAATCTATACTTTTTAAAGATTTTTTGAACAAATTACTTAATCCGCCAGTGGCTATAACTTTATATTCCGAGTATTCATTAATTGATTTTATTTTTTCAACCAGACCCTCAATCATTGATACATATCCCCAAAATATTCCAGACTCCATGGCATTTATAGTGTTTTTACCAATTATAGAAGAATTCTCATCTGTTAATGGTTTTAACGACATTTTTGGCAAATTAGCTGCAGCAAGATAAAGGGCTTCCAGAGATAAATTTACCCCAGGGGCAATTATACCACCATTATAACTACCATCTTTACCAACAATATCAAAAGTTGTAGCAGTTCCAAAATCAATTATAATAGCGGGAGAAATTTTTAATTTCTGAGCAGCGTATGAGTTAATTAATCTATCAGCACCTGCTTCTTTTGGATTATCAATTTTTACTTTTATCCCCAAATTAAGGATATTTTCATTAACAATTAATGACTTAACATTAAAATATTTTTTAATTAAGGATTTAATATTTATGAGCGTCTCTGGAACTACTGATGCTATAGATACTCCAGTAACACTTTTAATTTCAAGTTTTGATATTTCAAACATTTTTAATAACCATGGATAATACATATCAGCTGTCCTTTTAATATCATTATTAATTCTCCAACTGGTTAGTTGTTTGATTTGTTTACCAGTAGTGTATAAAGCAAAAACAGTATTTGTATTGCCACAGTCAATTGCTAATATCATAATGTTTCTTCATCTGGAAAATAAAAACTTTCGACAGAATAATATTCTAAAAATTTATTGCCAACTTTAATCTTTAAACTCCCATTATCTCCTAATCCTAAAAAAACTCCACTTATATCATTAGATTGAGAGTTTAACTTGATAACAATTTTATTATTAATATTATATATCGTCTCATTTATTTTTTGCTTGAAAAAGTTAAAACCCTTAACTTCCCAAATAACATAATTTTTGAAAATTATTTCTAATACGACTTTAGCAATATATATAAGAGAAAATTTTTTATTTGTATGATCATATAATCTAGTAGTATTCCAATTAATTTCATTTCTAGGAGTTTTTAAAACATTTAATCCAATTCCAGCAACAATAAAACTATCAAAAGACTCTAAAAGAACACCAGAGATTTTTCTTCCCATGACAAGAACATCATTTGGCCACTTTAATACAATTTTTCTTTTATCTACGCCCAGATAAATTAAGGTTTCTAATATTGACAAACCAATTATTAACGATAATTGATGCCAGTTTACTTTATTCGTAATTGGTCTAAGAATAGTTGATAAAAATAGATTTCCTCTCATTGACACCCATTTATTATTATTTCGACCTCGTCCATTTGTTTGTAAATAAGATAAATATGAACTACCCTCTGGTAATCCTTTTTTTGCATTTTTAATGGCTATATCATTTGTACTAGAACAAGTTTGCAAAATATTGAGATCAAAATATGTCAAGAGATACCTATAAATTTTTATCTATTAAAATCATAAGAAGTAAAAGACTTTAGATAATATTTAAATAATTTATTATTTTTGAGTTTTAAATTATTTCCTAATTTTGGAATAATAAAATAATTTAAAAAAGCTAAAAAAATTCCAATATAGCAAACAGTGTTTCTAATTTCAAAAAGTAATTCATTATCATTAAAATTATGATTAAGAGAAAAGCTAGTATCACCTATAAATAACAAACGCCATATGATTTCTCCAAAATTACCTGAAAATAAATTATTCAAATACCAACCTAAAAAGATTATAAAAACAGAAAAAATAAATAGAGTTAATCTTAAATAAAGTGAACCTTCTTCTATCTTATTATATATATGAATATTACAATTATTTTGACCTAAAAAAACAACAATAATGACCTTAAAAGAAATATAGCTAATAATAAAAGTATAAAAAAAACAGTAAGAAAAAATTAATAAATAGCTTACATCATTGACTAATGATAATTGAGATAAAAATAATTGATTTGAATAAAACCCAGAAAAATGTGGTATTCCTAACAAAGAAACAAATCCAATTAAAATGAACAAAAACATAGAAGGACATTTTATAATAAGATTTCCCATTCTCCTGATATTTTGTTCATTATTAAGTTTTGATGAAATGATTCCAAAACACAAAGACAGTGTTAACAAAGAAATTGTAGATGTTAAAAAATGGAAAACTACAGCACTGTATAACTTTAAACCAACTCCAATCAATAAAATGCCAAATTGAATAGACGATATATATATAATCAATTTATTCAAATTATACGTTCGAAACAGTAATATTGAAAAAATGAAAATTAAAAAAGAACCCAGTAACAATATAACTTTAAAGAAGTCTAAACTCAGTTGAGTAAATGTCAAGAAACGTAGAATAAAATAGAGTCCAACAGGCAGATATAGTAAATATAAAACAAGTGAATAAGAAGTTGTATTGAGATTTAACAAATCGTACCTGGAATTTGAAATATAAAATTGACGACATCTTAATAAAAAAGAGAAAAATAAAATAAAAGTTACAATTTCAAAATTACTAAAAAATTTATTCGATATAGTGTAATTATTTTCAATTATTTGAATATTTTTGAATATAATATCAAAATTTATTGAGTTTGAGAGTGTGTAAATAAAATACAAACTTAAAAAAAAGCAGAGGTCAGATACTCTGTTTTCAAAAAATATATTACTATTATCAATTTTATTTTGTGAAATATTACAAATCAAATAAGTTGATAAAATTACTAAATACCATGCTAAAAAAAACTGAAACAGATTATTTGAAGTTATTAGAACTAATACACTAAAAATTGAAAGTGACAGATAACTATTTATTTTAAAATTTGGTAGATGGTTTTTTTTAAAATTTATTGAAAATATTGTAAGTAGAAAACCAATAACCGTTATTAAAACAATTAGGCCTGAAACAAGCAAATCAAATCTTAAACTCCAGTCAATAAACAAATGATCATATTTTATTAATGTAAAGAAAAATAGTGGTATATCTTTATCTAAATTCAAAATTTTTATAAAAATAAATAGACTTAATAGAAAAGAAAGACCGTATATAATAATATTTATAACAAATAATAATTCTGTTTTTAAATTTTGATTAAAAAACTGAAATAATAAAAAACTTAATAATGGGAAAATAAATAAAAATATTTCCATGTTTCACGACTTAATTTTTATTTTAAAATATAATATAAAATTATGAATGCAAATTAAAAATTAAGTGTAAAAATTGGAATAAATAATTAAATTTATCCACCAAAATCATCTAGCATTATATCTTCTCTATCAACACCTAGATCAAGAAGCATGTTTATAACTGATTGGTTCATCATTGGTGGACCACACATATAATATTCGCAGTCTTCAGGCGCAGGATGATCTTTAAGATATTGTTCATATAAAACGTTATGAATAAAACCGGTAAGACCGTCCCATTTATCTTCAGGCATAGCATCAGAAAGAGCCACATGCCAACTGAAATTTGAGTTCTCTATTGCTAATTTATTAAAATCTTCAACATAAAACATTTCTTTTTTAGATCTAGCGCCGTACCAAAAAGTAACCTTACGTTTAGTTTTAATCCTATTAAATTGATCAAAAAGATGACTTCTCATAGGCGCCATTCCTGCACCACCACCAATAAAAACCATCTCTTTTTCTGTTTCTCTGGCAAAAAATTCTCCAAAAGGACCAGAAATTACAACTTCGTCACCAGGTCTTAGGTTAAAAATATATGAAGACATCTTTCCAGCAGGAATTCCCGTAGAACCAGGCGGTGGAGAGGCTATTCTTACATTTAGCATTACAATGCCTTTTTCATCAGGACAATTTGCCATGGAATAAGCTCTTTCTATTGGCTCATTACTTTCAGCGTTAAAATCCCATATTTTAAATCTATCCCAATCCGCATGATATTCTTTTGCAACATCAAAATCTTTGTAAGATAAGGAATAACTTGGAGCTTCAATTTGTATATACCCCCCTGCTCTAAAGTTAACATCTTCACCTTCAGGAAGTTCTAATATTAATTCTTTTATGAAAGTAGCAACATTATCATTACTTCTAACTTTGCATCTCCATTTCTTAACACCAAAAACTTCTTCTGGTACCTCAATTTCCATATCTTGCTTTACTGCAACTTGACACGATAAGCGGTCGCCACAAGATGCTTCTCTTTTATTTATATGGCTTTCCTCAGTAGGCAGGATAGCTCCACCACCTGAGTGAACTTTAACTTTACATTGAGCACAGGTACCACCTCCACCGCAAGCTGATGGTACAAAAAGTTTTTCAGCTGCAAGTGTTTGTAACAATTTACCACCAGCAGGAACAGAGACAGTTTTTTCACCATTAATTGTAATATTAACATCACCAGACGAAACCAACTTACTTCTAGCAAATATAATGATTGATACCAGAGTAAGTACTATCATTGTAAAAAGAGTTATACCAAGTACAAATGTATCCATTTCTAAATCCTTTAAAGTTTAACACCGGAAAAACACATAAAAGCCATTGCCATAAGCCCAGCAGTAATAAATGTAATTCCAAGACCTTGCAAGCCATCCGGTATATCACTATACTTAAGCTTTTCTCTAACACCAGCCATAGTAGCAATTGCCAAGGCCCAACCAAATCCCGATGCTATTCCATATGTTGTAGCCTCAGAAAAATTATAATCTCTTTCTACCATAAATAATGAACCTCCTAAAATTGCGCAATTCACAGTAATTAAGGGTAAAAATATACCTAGTGCATTATATAATGGTGGAAAATATTTGTCTAATATCATCTCTAGAATTTGAACCAATGCCGCTATAACACCTATGTAAGAAATAAGTCCTAAAAAGGTCAGGTCAATATCTGGGAAACCTGCCCAAGCTAATGCACCCGGTTTTAACAAATATGAAAGTATAATATTATTTGCGGGAACGGTTATTGATTGAACTATCATTACTGAAATACCTAGGCCAATAGCTGTTGATATTTTCTTTGATACAGCAATGAAAGTACACATTCCTAAAAAAAAAGATAGAGCTAAATTTTCTACAAAAATTGCTTTTACAGCTAATGATATTAAACCTTCCATTAATGTTCCTTTAATGTTTGTATTTTGTATTCACGAGCCTCAACTTGAGATTTTTTCCATGTCCTTACACCCCAGATGATAAACCCAATAATGAAGAATGCTGAAGGAGGCAGCAATAACAAACCATTTGGAACATACCATCCACCATTGCTCACTGGATCAAAAATCATTACCCCAAATAATGAACCTGATCCAAAAAGTTCCCTAATTACACCAACACTCATTAATAAGAGACTATACCCAAGACCATTGCCAACACCATCAACAAATGATTCAAAAGGCTTATTTTTCATTGCAAAAGCTTCTGCTCTTCCCATAACAATACAATTTGTGATAATTAAACCAACAAAAACTGATAATGTTTTAGAAATCTCATAAGCATATGCTTTTATTATTTGGTCAACAAGAATCACTAAAGATGCAATTATAACCATCTGAACAATAATTCTGATTGAATTAGGAATATAATGTCTTAAAAATGAAATAAATAAAGACGAAAATCCACAAACAGCAATCACAGCTAATGACATAACAAAAGCTACATTCAAAGAAGAGGTAACTGCCAAAGCTGAACAAATTCCTAAAACTTGAAGTGTTATGGGATTGTTATCTACCAATGGATCAGTAAGTAATTGTTTTCTAGTTTGAGACATTAAGCTTCTCCATTCTGTAAATTTGTAAGAAACTTTTTAAAACCAGCCTCACCCATCCAAAACTTTACTAAATTATCAACACCATTTGATGTAAGTGTAGCTCCAGCTAAAGCGTCAATGTGATGTTCTTTATATTTTTGAGTTTTGGCAACTGTAATCATCAGTTCACCACTATCATTGTTAAGCTTCTTTCCTTTCCATTGTGCTTTCCATTTAGGATTATCTACTTCAGCTCCTAACCCAGGTGTTTCTGCATGTTGGTAGAATTGAAGACCAAAAATATCATTGCCATTTTTTTCTAAAGCTATAAAACCGTATAAAGTTGACCATAAACCATATCCATGTATTGGAAGTATTATCTTGTCTAAAGATCCATCATCTTTTTTGAGGAGATAGACAGTTGCAAAATTTGTTCTCCTTCCAATTGACGCTGGATCTTCTTTTAATGATATACTTAATTGAGGATCTTCAGCAGCTTTTCTATCGTCAAAACTGAGAGGATCAAAGCGATTTGTAAATTTACCCTGATTTAAGTCTACGACAATTGGCTCGAATGAAGAAAAAGATTTTTTAACATCTATACCTTCATAATAAAGTCCTGCAACTTGAAGAATGTTTTTTTGCTTATCAACTGCTTTATTTACTTCTTGAACTTCTTTTAAGTTGACAGCAGCGAATGAAACGACCATAGAACAAACAAGGCAAAGGGTTATTGCGACTATTATAGTTTTTGTCATGCCATCAACTGGCATATTTTTAAATTTTGTTAGGATATCATTGGGTTTGGACATTAAATTTTGTCCTTCTTTTAATATTAGCCATGACTACAAAATGATCAATCAATGGCGCAAATATATTTCCAAATAAAATAGCAAGCATCATACCTTCTGGAAATGCAGGATTTAATACTCTTATCATGATAACCATAAAACCTATTAATGCACCATATATGTATCTTCCAAGATTTGTATGACTTCCAGATACAGGTTCGGTTACCATAAAAACTAAGCCAAAAGCATAACTTCCAATGACTAGATGCCAATACCAAGGCATACTAAACATTGGATTTGTATCTGAACCTACCCAATTAAGAAATGAAGAAAAAATAATCATTCCTAAAAGACATCCAACAACCATCCTATAGTTTGCAATTCTTGTTAAAAGAAGAAAAACCAAACCTATGGCGCATGCAAGAGTAGAGGTTTCGCCAAGTGATCCCTGAATTGTTCCAAGAAAAGCATCTGTCCATGTTATTCCATAATTACTTAAACTTTCATAACCTTCGGCTGCTGCTATCCCTAAAGAAGTTGCTCCTGAATATCCATCAACTGGTGTCCAGATTGAGTCACCTGACATATAAGCAGGGTATGCAAAATATAAAAATGCACGACCTGTAAGTGCAGGATTAAGAAAGTTCTTCCCAGTTCCACCAAAAACCTCCTTCCCAACGACAACACCAAAGGCAATACCAAGCGCTACCTGCCATAAAGGAGTAGATGCAGGCAAGGTTAATGCAAATAACATAGAAGAAACTAAAAAACCTTCATTTACCTCGTGACCTCTAATTGTAGCAAATGTTACTTCACAAATACCTCCAGCTATTAAAGTCGTTAAATATATTGGTAAAAAATACAATAATCCATGAAAAATATTCGATACTAAACTCTCAGGACTGATTCCTAAGCCAGTAAATTGAAGCAATGATATACGCCATCCTGATTGCGCTTCAACACCTACAGTAGCCAAAGCACTGTTAGTCTGTAACCCAGTATTGTAAAGGGCCCATAAAATACATGGTATAGTAGAGATCACAACGTAAGTCATTACCCTTTTCATATCTACAAAGCTTCTTGCGTGGGGAGCAACTTTTGTAACTGTATTACTTGTAAAAAATATTGTCTCAACCATTTCGAAAAGTGGATAATATTTTTCATATTTACCGCCTTTTTCAAAATGAGGTTCTAGAGAATGGAAATAATTTCTTAATGACATTAATTAACCTTCTTTTTCAATTTTTGTTAAACTGTCTCTCAAAGCAGTACCATATTCATATTTTGCAGGACATGCAAAAGTACACAATGCAATATCCTCTTCATCAAGTTCTAGCGCACCTAATGATTGAGCAACGTCGGTATCCATTACCAAAAGAGATCTTAGTAATTGTGTTGGTAAGAAATCCTGTGGCATTAAGGATTCAAAAACACCAGTTGGAACCATTGCTCTTCTTCCTCCGTTTAAATTTGAGGTAAGATTAAATAATTTAAAAAAACTAAAAGCAGATAAAAGGACAGGCATAACTGAATATTTGTTGGGTTGAGGTTTAATCCAACCAAAAAAATGTTTCTCTTTATCTTCTTTTATAATCGTAATTTGCCTAGAATATTTTCCTAAATAAGCCATGTCTCCATTCGCATGAAACCCTGACAAAATAGAACCTGAAATTATTCTACAATCTTCTGTTTTGTTATATTCTCCTTCTAGAATATCATCAAGACATGCACCAACAATTGTTTTAACTAATCTGGGATTATAAGACAAAGGACCAGATATTGAAATTGTTCTATTGATATCAATATAGCCTTTTAGAAATAAATTACCAATTGCAATAACATCTTGATAATTAACTGACCATACTGTCTTATTTGCATTTGGTGGGTCTAAAAAATGCATATGAGTGCCACTCAAACCAGCAGGATGTGGTCCAGAAAATTCGTATGTATCAAAACCATTGACACTAATTTCACTATTTTCTTTTTTACATATGAAAATATTGCCGTTTGTCAATAGTGAAATACGTTTTACACCTTCTTCAAATGCTTTCAGATCATTCATAATAATAATATCTGCATCTGGGCTAAGTGGCTCTGTGTCCATGGCGGTTATAAAAATTGAAGATGGTTCAGATTGACTATCAGGGATTTTTGAGTAAGGCCTTGTTAAAAAAGAAGTCCATAAACCACTGCTAAACAAGCATTTTTTTGTGAACTCTTTATTTGATTTTTCTTTTGTGTGAAGTTTCTTTATTTCAATACCTTTATCCTCTAAATCCTCTATATCAATAACAACGCTCAATAGTGCCCTTTTTTCTCCTCTATTAATTTCTTTTACAAAACCTTTACAGGGCGAAACAAAAAAAGCTTCAGGATTGTCTTTGTGACAAAAAAGAGGTGTTCCCCTCTTTACCTTATCTCCTACATTTATTAACATTTTAGGTTTAAGACCATTATAATCAGTACCTAAGACTGCTACCGATTTTGGAATTTTAGTGTCTTCTACAACTTGTTTTGGTACTCCTGAAACAGGAATATTCAGACCTTTCTTAAGATTGAATTTATACATTAAAAGTAATATTTGCCTCTATTTTAAAAATGATTTTAATATGATTAAAACAAGTTTATATGAATTTAACTTTTGTATATAATATATAAAAAAAAAAACAAGAGCATATATCGATTTTTTTTGTTTTTTTTAATAAAAAATTTTTATGACAAAAATTCAACCAACTAACTAAATAAATAAATAAATAATTGCAATGGTAAAATTGAAACAAAATAAAACAAATGATTTTTTTAAGAATCAATTTTCAATTTTTTTTCTAATATTTATCATTTGTATTAGTTTTTTTTCATGTTCTCAAAACAAATACTATGATGCTCAATTAAAAGGGAATACAATGGGGACATATTATGTAATAGATCTTTTACATGTTCCAAAAAAAATAAAAATTAAAAAAATTGAAAAAGTAGTTCTAGACACCCTCGTAAAGGTAAATAAAATTTTATCTAATTGGGATAAAAATTCTGAAATAAGCACAATTAACCAATTGAATATAACCACACCAATAAAAATTTCAGATGAATTAAATGAAGTTTTTAAAACTGCAAACAAAATTAATACTAAAAGCAATGGTTTTTTTGATATAACACTTGATCCTATAATTGAACTTTGGGGATTTGGTTACAAAAAACAAATTCAAAAAGTACCTACTGAACTGCAAATCAAAAATACATTATCTCTTGTAGGTCAAAGATCACTTATAAATTTAGATTACAAAAATAACGAGCTCAGAAAAATAAATAAAAATGTAAAAATTAATCTTTCATCTATTGGGAAAGGATTTGGAATTGATTTAATCGGAAAAAAATTAGATGAACTTGGAATAAGAAATTACTTAATCAATATTGGAGGAGACATTCTTACTAAAGGCTACAATAAAAAAGAAGAGAATTGGGTTATTGGAATTGAAAATCCAAATTTAAATGAAAAATTAATTAAAGAAATTGTTAATATATCGAATAAAGGTCTAGCTACTTCTGGAGATTATAAAAATTTTTTTTCTAAAAGTGGTGTAAGATATTCACATATAATCAATCCTAATACTGGAAAACCAATTACTCATAAAACTAAATCAGTAACTGTAATCCATGAAAGTTCAATGAAAGCTGATGGATGGGCTACAGCTCTTTTAGCATTAGGAAGGGTGGATGGATTAAAATTAGCAAAAAGAGAAAATATAGCAGTTCTTTTTATTGATAAAATTGATGGTAAGCTAAAAAAGTTTAAAAGTAACAAATTTCTAAATTTAAACAAAATTGATTGAGGTTCACAAATATAAGTAGTAAGTGTAAGTATGGAAATTTTTATTATAACATTTGTAGTATTTTTAATTATCATTCTAATTATGTCATTAGGTGTAATTTTAATGAATAAAAATATTAAGGGAAGTTGTGGAGGTTTGAATGCCATCTCTGGTTCAAATAAATGCTCAGTATGTAATAAAGATATAGATCCTAACAGCCCTTTGGTAACTCAACTTAACTGTAAAAGAGCTCAAAAGATTTAACATATTTAATTTATTTGAGAGGTAAAAAATGCAAGTATCAAAAACGAAACTAAAGTTATTATTCCATTAATCCAGGCTTTTGTTTGCCACCCCTCTTTTTTATTTTTCCAATTAACTATAAATAATCTTCCAAAAACAATGAATATAATTAATAAAATTAGAGAGTTTGAAGGAGAATAAGAAAAGAGCTCAACAAATTTATTATAATCAGTAAACATAAATCTTATTTCAAATTCTGTGCTTGATTATATTCAAAAAGATAAATTCCAATAAAAATCATTATTAATGATAATAAATGAAAAAACTGAAATTCTTCGCCTAAAAAAAATACTGCTAATAAAGAACTAAAAACTGGTACTAAATTTGTATACAAACCAGATCTTGAAGGACCTATTTTTTCAACACCTTTCATAAAAAAAATCTGTGCTAAAAATGATGGAAAGATGATTATAACACCCAATATCATGATTCCTTTTGGGCCAGGCAAAATTAATTCGTAAGATAAAGTTTCATATATTAAACCAGGAAGAGAACCCATGAATGCTACATATGCAAAAAAAGTTAATAAAGTCAAAGCACCAATTTTAGGTTTTTTTCTTAAACCAACTGCATAAATTGCATACAAGGTACAAGCGAATATCATTACTATATCACCGCTGTTTAATTCTAGTTCAATTAAATAATTAAAGTTTCCAGAACAAACAACAATCAATACTGCTATAAAAGTTATCAAAACGCCTAAGAATTGGGTAATATTAATTTTATCTTTCAACCATATCCATGCAATTATAATTATAAATGCAGGCATTGTTCCCTGGACCAAACCAAGATTAATAGCTATTGTATCATGTGCAGCAACATAATACGCAGAGTTAAAACCAGTAAAGCCAAACAGGCCCATGAAAATAAGCCATTTAATTCTTTTGTTCAAAATATACCAAGTTTCAATTAATTGATTTCTACATAAAATTGATAAAATTATTGAAACAAAAAACCACCTCACACTGACTATTAATAAAGGAGAAATCTCTCCAACTGCAGCTCTTCCAGCGACAGTATTGAAAGCCCAAAAGATTGACGTCAATGTTAATAAAAAGTGAGGATTGGTTAAAATTTTCATAAATTTTTGGATATAATACGCTTAAATATATTGAATAAAAAAAAATTAATTGTTATTTATCTAATATAATTCTTTTTCTTTATATTCAAATTTAATTTTTGGGAGATAAAATGTCAGAAACACAATATTTAGCTGCAAAAACTATTGATGAAGCAGTTAACGCTCATAACAATGCCAATGGAACAGCACGGTTTCTTGCTGGTGGAACAGACTTGTTAGTTCAAATCAAAAGCGGTATTAGAAAACCTAACTTAGTTATAGACATTAAAAAAATTGTTGAGTTAAATTCCATTAATGAAATTTCAGATGGTGAATTTGAGATTGGTGCTTCAGTATCAGGCGCTAATTTAAATAGAAATTCTAAATTTGCTAAACTTTGGCCCGGAGTGTTAGAGGCATTTAGATTAATTGGATCAGAACAAATACAGGGGAGAGCGTCTTTAGGTGGAAATCTATGTAACGGGTCACCAGCTGGCGATAGTGTTCCAGCTTTAATTGCAGCTGGTTGTAAAGCAGTTATTGCTGGTCCAAAAGGTAGAAAAGATATCCCAATTGAAAATTTTCATTTAGGGCCAGGAAAAACAATTTTAGAAAATGGTGAAATGCTAGTGAGTTTAAAGTTTCCTAAACGTGTTTCAAATTCTGCGGATGCTTATTTAAGAATGACACCTAGAACTGAGATGGATATTGCTGTTGTCGGTTGTGGTGTGAATATTTCATTAGAAAATGATACTTGCACTCATGCAAGAGTTTCTTTAGGTGCTGTTGCACCAACACCCTTATTAATTGAGGAAGCTTCCAAAATTCTGGTTGGATCAAAGCTTGATGATGATACTTTAGATAAAGTTTCTAAAATGTGTATGGAATCTTGTAACCCAATTAATGACAAAAGAGGAACAGTTGATTACAGAACAAAAGTTGCAGGCGTTTTGTTTAAAAGAGCTACAAAATTAGCAACTGATAGAATTAGAGGAAATTAATATCATGGCAAAAATTCAAGTTTCAACTAAAATAAACAACGAAAAAGTAGACTATTTGTGTGAACCACATGATACTATGTTGGATGTTTTGAGAAACCAATTAAATCTGACTGGATCAAAAGAAAGCTGCGGTTCAGGTGACTGTGGGTCCTGCAGTGTTATCCTTGATGGTGAATTAATCTGTTCTTGTTTGATGTTAGCTGCAGAAGCAGATGGAAGTAATATTGAAACTATTGAAGGTATGTCTGAGGGTGGAAAGCTTCATGCATTACAACAAAAGTTTCTTGAAAAAGCTGCGCTTCAATGTGGCATATGTACGCCTGGTTTCTTAATGGCCTCTAAGGCACTGTTAGATCACAATCCTTCGCCAACAGAAACTGAAGTTAGATATTGGTTGGCCGGTAATCTATGCAGATGTACAGGATATGACAAAATTGTAAAAGCTGTACTAGAAGTTGCTGATGAAATGAAGGAGAGCGCATAATGAATGAAATTAGTAACAAATGGATTGGTAAAAACACTATAAGACCAGATGGCGCGGATAAGGTAACTGGTCGAGCTCAATATTCATCAGACACAACAATGCCAGGTATGATTTGGGGTCATGTGTTAAGAAGCCCTCACCCACATGCTAGAATTTTATCTATTAATACAAAAAAGGCTGAGGAATTAGAGGGAGTTAAGGCAGTCATCACATCAAAAGATGTTGTTGACTTTCCAATTGATACGCCAGTTATACTTGGTATCCAAGATATGCGATGGATGTGTAGAAACGTTATGGCAAGAGACAAAGTTCTTTTTCATGGCCATCCACTTGCAGCAGTTGCAGCTACAACTGAAGAAATAGCAGAAAAAGCGTGTGAATTAATAGAGGTAGAATACGAAGTTTTACCATGGGCCATTGAAATTGACGATGCAATTAAACCCGGCGCCCCCATTCTACATGATCACATCCAATTTGAAGGAAAACCATCTAATATAGCTGGCACTCTTGAGCATAAAAAAGGTGACATTGATAAAGGTTTTTCAGAAGCTGATATCATCATAGAAAGAGAATTTAAAACAGAAGCAGTACATCAAGGTTACTTAGAAACACATTCTTGTTTAGTAAGTGTTGCGGCAGATGGTAGAGCTACTATATGGAGCTCAAGCCAAGGTCAATTTATGGTAAGAGCTATGACATCATATTTAACTGGTATACCACAGAGTAAAATCAGAGCAATACCGGCTGAAATTGGTGGAGGATTTGGAGGCAAAACTATTGTTTATTTAGAGCCATTAGCTACTATCTTGTCACAAAAAACAGGTCGTCCAGTTAAAATAGTTATGAACAGAGAAGATACAATGAGAGCTTCCGGGCCCACATCTGGATCTAAAAGTAAAATAAAAATTGGTGCTACTAAAGATGGAAAGATTGTAGCAGCACAAGGAACATATTATTTACAAGCAGGAGCTTTTCCCGGATCACCTATTAGAGGTGCAGTAGGATGCTCTCTTGCACCATATGACATTCCAAATGCCCATACTTTTGGTTATGACGTAGTATCTAACAGATGTAAAGTTGCTGCATACAGAGCTCCTGGAGCTCCTATTGGTGCATATGGAGTTGAATGTGTTTTAGATGAAATTGCTGAAAAACTTAACATATGTCCTTTGGAGTTAAGAAAAATTAATGCTGCAAAAGAAGGAACCCAAGCAGTCCACGGCCCTACTTATCCTCAAATGGGATATTTGGAAACAGTTGAAGCAGCAATAAACCATCCTCATTATAAAGCTCCCTTAGACAAGCATCAAGGTCGAGGCGTAGCTAGTGGTTTTTGGTTTAATGCTGGTGGAGAATCAAGTGCACAATTAAATATTACTGAAGACGGTAATGTGGTTGTAACAACAGGACATCCGGATATTGGAGGTTCCAGAGCATCTATAGCCAATATTACTGCTGAATTATTAGGTATTCATCATGATAAAGTGTCGGTTTTAATAGGTGACACAGCAACAATTGGATACAGCAACCTAACTGGTGGAAGTAGAGTATTATTTGCTTCTGCAATGGTTGTAACTGAATCTGCTAAAATAGTAATTAAACAATTAAAACAAAGAGCAGCTAAAATTTGGGGTATTGACGAAGAAGCTATTGAGTGGGAAAATGGCGAAGCTAGACCTGCCGGTGATAATGCAGGAAAATTTACCCCACTTACATTGGCTGAATTAGCAGAAAAAGCTACTGCAACAGGCGGCCCAATTGGAGCTGGATACCAGGTAAACACTGAAGGTGCTGAAGGTGGCTTTGCAACTCATATTTGTGATGTTGAAGTAGATATGGATCTTGGTATAGTAAGGGTAAAGCGATACACATCTATACAAGACGTTGGTAAAGCCATTCATCCTGATTATGTAGAAGGCCAGCTTCATGGTGGTTGTGTTCAAGGTATTGGTTGGGCTTTAAGCGAAGAATATATCTATAATAAAGATGGTCATTTGGATAATACTGGATTTTTGGATTATAGAATGCCTGTATGTTCAGATTTACCAATGTTAGACACTGTATTAATCGAAATTCCGAACCCAAAACATCCGCAAGGGGTAAGAGGTGTAGGTGAAGTTCCCTTAGTTCCACCTTTGGCAGCTATATCAAACGCAGTTTATAAAGCAATCGGTAAACGTTCGTACAGCCTTCCAATGTCTCCACCTAAAATTTTGAAGATTATCGAAGGTAATTAATTGCAAAAGTAGTTTTATTATTTAGATCGATGAATCAAGATAATAAAACTATGATATTATTAGCTTATATTTCTGCATTTTTAGGTGTATGCGGCCACGCCAGTTCTGAATTTTTTGTTAAACTTTCAGGGATTTCTGGAGTGGAGGTATCTGTTTGGAGATTTGGCTTAGGTGGGCTTGCCTTACTAATATTGTGCTTAATTAATCCATCATCCAGAAACTTAATTATACCACTTAAAAAAGATCCCTACCCCATTGTTATTCTTTCAGTTTTTGGCATGGCATTTGGACAATTTTTATTTCATTGGGCCTTAGATTTTGCTTCTGTTGTACAAGTTGCTACTATGGTTACAATAATGCCAATAGGTGTTGTTTTTGTAGTTCGTATAATTGAAGGCACTAAAATAACACCCCCAAAAATTATAAGTGGGATTGGAGCCTTTCTGGGATGTGTTTTTTTACTTAACGACGGATACTTAGAACAACTCAAGGGAGCTGGTGAAAGTATCTTGGGAATTTATTTATCAATTGGGTGCGCTTTAGTTGGAGCAATTTATCTTGTTATGGTCAAACCTTATGTTCAAGTATATGGACCTATAAGAATGACCACATACACTTTCGTACTGGGCTTTATAGCATTATATCCATCCATAGGTATTATTTGGAACATATGGGTAAATCCTTTTGATCTTTTTGATAGAACACATGTTGAGTATATGTCCATAATAACACTTGGGATCTGGAATACTTGTATAGCATTCATACTTTGGTTGTGGGGGCTATCTAATATTCCTAACGTAGCAAGAGGAAATTATTTGTTTTTCTTGAAACCTGTAATTGCTCTAGGATTAGCATTTTTTATTCTAGAAGACGAAATTACTCTTAATCAATTAATTGCAATTTTTGCAATAACTGGATTTGTAATATTAGAAATTTTTTATTCTCCAATTTCTAATTTTTTCAAATTTAAAAGTAATTAATCAATGTGATAGAAAAAATATTTAAACTTGATATAAAAATATTATTCACATCAAAAAGGTAAATTGTCGCATGAACATTGGAATAATTGGACTTGGCTCGATGGGATTAAATTTAGCCAAGAATATCGTATCAAAAAAAAACACTGTTTATGCATATGAAGAAAATCCAGCAATAAATAATGACCTCAAAAAAAATAAAGTAAAAAATCTATTTCTAACAGAATCTTTAAGTGAACTCTTAAACAAGGTTATATCGCCCAGAATAATTATGCTCAGCTTGCCAGCTGATAAAGTAGATGAGGTAATTAGTGAATTGACTAATTTTTTAGAACCTGAAGATATTGTCGCTGATCTTGGAAATTCACTTTATTCGAAGTCTATAGAAAGAAATACTCTATTAAACAGTCATATGATAAACTTTTTAGGCGTTGGAGTTTCAGGTGGGCCCAGAGGAGCTAAAAATGGTCCAGCAATAATGGCTGGAGGCTCAAAAAAAGCATGGAACAAAACTAAACACATATTTGAGGATATTGCAGCCAAAAATAACAATCAAAGCGCTTGTTGTTTTTTTGGCAGCGCTGGTTCAGGACATTTTGTAAAATTAGTTCATAATGGAATTGAATATGCACTTATGGAAGGAATAGCTGAGGTAACTAATATCCTAGATAAAGTTTATAATCTAAATAATGATGAAATAGCAAAAAAATTTAAAGAAATACTTGAAACTAACTCTTCTTCATTTCTGTTAAAAATAACTTCTGAAATAATAAATGCTAAAAATGAAAATAATCAATATTTTATAGATGAAGTTGATCCTGTAATTGGACAAAATGGAACAGGTGTTTGGACTATAAAAGCCGCACTAGACTTAGGGGTTGGAATTCCATCAATATACGAAGCTGTATCTGCAAGATATAACTCAAAAAATTTTAAATATAATTTTGAACAAAATTCTAATAATAAAAAATATAATCTAAATGATAAATATAATGAAATTTCTATTGAACAAATAATTTTTTTTAATTTTGCATGCTCTATTTACCAAGGTCTAAACCTTATAAATGAATCGAATAAATGGGATTTTTTTGATTTTAAAATCGAAGATATCTTTAAGGCATGGAGTGCTGGGTGCATTTTACAAGGTAGGTACCTAGATATTATTTCAAAAGAATTCACCATACGAAAAAAAATTGATCCAGAATATTTACATAATTTAATTAAAAGAAATTGCTCAGATCAATTAATATCAATTAGAGAATTCAATTCAAGTGCAATAAACATGGGAATAACTTGCCCTGTTTTATCCTCTAATCTAGCATATTATGACCAAATGTTTTCAAATCATATAATTGGTGAAACAATACAGTTACAAAGAAGTTTTTTTGGCCTTCATCCGATTAAAGACAAAAAAGGAAAAAATAATATAAATCCTTATTGGACTAAATTATGAACGAAAAATTTGTTACTCTATTTATAATGGGTGTCGCTGGATCTGGGAAAACAACGATAGCAAAGTTGTTATCAAAAAAAATAAATGCATTTTTAATTGAAGCAGATGATTACCATAGTAAAAAAAATATAGATAAGATGAGTGCTGGAATTCCACTTAGTGACGACGACAGGTATGATTGGCTTATTAAAATTAAAGAAGAAATCGATAAAAGAAAAAGTTTTCAAAATTTAGTTGTTTCATGCTCTGCTCTTAAAGAAAAATATAGATCAATATTAAACGTTAAAGAAGATTATTTAGTTTATTTAAAAATTACCAAAAATACTGCAAAGACAAGGATAAAAAATAGGAAAGATCATTTCATGCCTGACAGTTTAGTTGATAGTCAATTCGCTATTTTGGAAGAACCAAATGTATGCATAACATTAGAAGAAACTCTTACACCAGAAGAAACGACATCACATTTAACTTCTATTATTAAAAACAAGCTTCATTATGGAAAATAAAACAAATAATTACAATGATATACCTGAAAAAATCAAATTAGATTCTAAATTTAAAGAAATTTTTAATCTAATGGAGTATTCTAAGCAAAATATTTTTATCACTGGAAAAGCTGGCACAGGAAAAACTACCCTATTAGAATATTTTAGACTTAATTCAAAAAAGAATTTTGTAATATTAGCTTCAACGGGAATATCTGCAATAAATGCTAAAGGAAAAACTATTCATTCTTTTTTTCTATTTCCACCAAGAATATTAATTAATGAAAAAATCAAAAGATTAAGAAGCAAAGTAATAAGCAAAATTGATACTATTTTAATTGATGAATGCTCTATGATTAGATGCGATGTACTTGATGCTATAGATCAATCACTTAGATTAAACAGAAATAGCGATAAAAGCTTTGGTGGTGTTCAAATTATTCTTTTAGGAGATTTGCATCAACTCCCACCAGTAATAAGGGAAAATGAAAGAGAAATTTTTAATAATTTTTATCCACTTGGTCATTATTTTTTTAATGCTAATTGCTTTGAGGACAGTGATATTAAAACCTACGAATTAAAAAAGGTCTATAGACAAAAAGATAAAGATTTTATTAATATACTCAACAATATTAGATCTGGGAACATAAATGATAATGATCTTTTTATATTAAACAACAGGATCGTTAATGAAAGTTTAGATATACCGTCAGAAACAATTATATTGTCACCTACAAATAAAAGAGTTGATTCTATAAATAATGTTAACCTTCAAAATATAAACAGTGAAACATTTTCTTATGAGTCATCCGAAACAGGTGACTTCAAAGAAAAGCCAGCTGACGAAATTCTTGAGTTAAAAGTTGGAGCTCAAGTAATGCTCATTAAAAATGATTTAAAATCTCCTAAAAGATGGGTTAATGGATCAATTGGTATAGTTACTCAATTAACAGAAAATTCTATTCATTTAAAAATTAAAAATAAAATCTATAAAATTATACAAGATACATGGGAAAAATTTGATTATTTAATTAAAGATGGTCAAGTTATGCATGAAGTTGTAGCAACTTTTACTCAATACCCTATCAAGCTAGCTTGGGCTGTAACAATACATAAAAGCCAAGGACAAACATTTGAAAAAGCTATAATAGATTTAGACAAAGGCTCGTTTGCTCCTGGTCAAACCTATGTAGCATTAAGTAGAGTTACTTCTTTAAATGGTCTTTTTTTAACTAGAGCGATAAATGTTTCTGATGTGGTTTTTGATCAAAATATTGAAGATTATTTTTCTAATTGATTTTTTGTTTTTATCTTTTCTCGAAAAGCAATCAAAATACCTGAAAAAGCAATTAAAAACATTCCAAATATATTTGAATAATTAGGCCAATCTCCAAAAAACAGTTTACCCCAAATGGTTGCAAAAACTAAATATGAGTAATCCATTGGAGCTAACCAACTACTTTCAGCTGTCTGATAAGCTTTAGCTAAGAGCATATTACCTGTAATATTTAAAATTGAACATGATAAACAAAAAGAAAAAACTGTAAAAGTTAATAATGGCCATCCTTTAAATACGAATGGACTTGCTTCTCTGTAGCCGTTTTCAACATAAAAATACTCAAAAAATAATATTCCTAAAGAAGCAGAAGCAAAAAACATTACACCAACTGCCAAAGTTAGAGACATAACGGATTCTTCTCTACAATATTTTCTGATAAGAATAATATTACATGCAAAGAAAAAACCAGCCATTATAGGAAGTATTTGCAATAAAGAAAAATTTTCAGACCATGGCTCTAAAATCAATAAAGCGCCAGAACTACCTAATATCAACGCGAAAATTCTCCATATCCCAATTCTTTCATTAAGAAAAATTATTGCTAACAAAGATACAAAAATAGGGAAAGTATAAAGACCAGCTGCCATCTGAGCAAAACTTAATTTTGGAGATGCTGCAAAGAAGCAAAACATACAAGTAGTCATCATAAGAGCTCTAAAATATACAGGCATCCAGTTGACAGGAAATAGAAGATGAATACTTCTAGTAAATTTAGCTATTAACATCAATAAGACTACATTTCCAATTGATCTAATAAATTGTAACTGCCAAAAACTTGTTTCACTCGACATTAATTTAATTAGACTATCTTGCAAAGATAAAATTATCACCCCTAAAACTAGCATTGATAGAGAAGAAATAGGATTATCTTTTACTTGTGGATTTAAAAAATCAAATCTCACTTTTTAGAGACCTTATCATAATTAAAAAAAGGATTTCTTGTATAAGTCATTTATTTCATCTTTGTAACGAGCTGTAATCACATGCCGTCTTATTTTAAGTGTTGGCGTTAATTGACCATTATCAGTACTAAAAACCTCATTGGATAAAATAAATTTTCTAATTTTTTTGGTTTGAGATAAATTTTGATTAACTGTATTTAATATATTTTGAAATTTTTCTTTTAAATCATTTATATTGCTTTGATGCTCCTTGAAGAAATTTTCATTTGGAATAATTAGAGCAACTAAAAAGGGTTTATTATGACCATAAACCATAGTTTGTTCAATTTCTTCAAATGATAGCAAAATATTTTCAATTGGAACGGGAGCAATATTTTCTCCACCTGAGTTAACTATCATTTCATTTGCTCTTCCAAAAATCTTTAAGTACCCGTCATCATCAATTGATCCTAGGTCTCCTGTATGAAGCCACCCGTTTAACAAAACTTTATCAGTGTTTTTTTTATCTTTCCAATATCCTTTCATAAGAGAACTGCCCTTTATAAGAATTTCATTTTCATTAGAAATTTTTACCTGAAGCCCCTTGATAACCACACCCACAGTGTCTATTTTTATATTATTTATTGGATTACATGATATTAGCGGAGAGCATTCAGTTAGACCATAACCTTGTAATATTTTTATTCCCAGGGATTGAAAGAATAAACCAACATGTTCATTCAAAGCAGCTCCACCAGAAATAAAAGCTTGTAAATTTCCACCAAAATTTTTCTGAAATTTTCTTCTCACTAGCTTATCCAAAACTTTGTTTTGAACTTCTTCTAGAAAACTTAATTTAATTTTTTTATATTTCTTAGTTCCAAATGTTATTGTTTTTTCAAATAGTATTTGAGAAAATTTATTTTTAGTTAATAATTTGCTATTTATTTTCCTATATAAAACCTCGTAAAGTCTAGGAACTGCAGTCATCAATGTAGGCTTAACGCTTAACAAATCATTTACTATTTGATCACGATTTTCATTAAAATAAATTTCTGCACCAATATAAATAGGCAAAAAGAAACCAGCTGTATGTTCATAAGCATGAGATAGTGGAATGATAGATAAAAATTTATGATTTTTGATTTTAATTTCGGAAACTAATTCATTTGCTCCAACTATATTAGAAATAATTGATTTATGAGTTAACATTACTCCTTTAGGCTTATTGCTAGTTCCAGATGTATATATAATTGAAACCACATCAGTTTCGTTAATTTTAGAAATAAAACTTTGTATTATAATTTTCTTAACATGACTTTTTGAACCTAGGTTTAATAGTTGATTGAATGTATAAAAATTGATGTTAAATTTTTCAAATTTTGTAGTGTTTACATCATCAATACAAATCACATGTTTAATTTTATTTAAACAAGGTAATATATTCAAAACTAGTGATAAGAGTTTTTCATTAGTAAAAACTATTGAAGTTTCTGAGTGAGATAAGAGATAAGAAATCTCTTCTTTATTGCTTGTTGTATAACCAGGCACAGTTATTGCGCCTAAAGATATTATAGCGAGATCTAAGACACACCACTTATAGCTATTTTCAGCGATAATAGATATTTTGTCATTTTTTTTAACACCTAAATCATGCAATGCTGAACTTATATTTAAAACTAAATCAGCACTTTGTTTCCAAGAAAGGTGCTCCCAGTTACTATTTATTTTAAAACCAAATAGTGTTTTATTTTCATATAATTCTGAATTATTAAAGAAAATTTGTGGTAAATTATTCATAAATTAAACTCTTAAAATATTAAAATTATATAAACACAAATAGTTAAATATTTACATTTATTATTTAATATTTACTGTTTTTTTTATTAAATTTTCAATTAAAATACATGTTAAAATATGAGGAGATATCAAAATATTTTTAAAATATATTATATCTATTATAATACTTATTATTTTTATTTTAATAATATCTATGAATGAAAATCAAATAAAATTCTCAAGTGATTTTAATCCAAATTTAATTGGGCCAAACATAGACAAATATTTAAAAAAAATTGAGAGACAATTTTCAGACATTAGAGAAGGAGTTGAAAAAAAAGTAATTTGGGCTGATAAAAATAAAAAAACACCAATTTCAATAGTTTATATCCATGGCTTTACAGCTTCCTCAGAAGAGGTACGTCCTCTACCTGATAAAATCGCTAGAGACTTAAATGCAAATCTTTTTTTTACAAGATTAACAGGGCACGGAAGAAACCCACGAGCAATGGAATCATGCTCAATTTCAAATTGGATGAAGGACTTACATGAAGCAATTGAGATTGGCTCAAGAATTGGTGAAAAGGTTATTTTAATGTCTTCATCAACTGGTGGAACAATAAGTGTAACTTCTGCTTTAGATAAAGAATTTTCACAAAAAATTTTAGGATACATATTTATGTCACCTAATTTTGGGATAAATAACAAATTTGCAAATATGATTTCGTGGCCATTTTCTGAATATTGGTTAAAATTAATTCTTGGTAAAAATATAAAACACAATCCCAGAAATGAGCTTAACAAAAAATTTTGGACAATGTCGTACCCAACAAATGCTCTTATACCTATGGGTAAATTAATAAGAGAAGTAAATAACAAGGATTACAGCACAGTGGACAAACCTGCACTTTTTTATTTTTCAATGGAGGATAAAGTTGTAGATCCTAATAAAATCAAAAAGTTTATATCTAATTGGGGAGGAGAAAGAACAACAAAAATCATTAAACTTTCAAATAAGGATGATAAATTTTCACACGTATTAGCTGGTGATATTATTTCTCCAAACCAAACTGAGAATGCAAAATTAATAATGGTTAATTGGATTAAAAATTTAAATTAATTATATTTGAAATTCTAAAATCTAAAAAAGCTCACTTTTTAAGCATTTGTTTAGAAAAAAATATTTTTGATTTAACTGAACTTTATAAATCATATGATAATGTCGATAATAATTAGATTATGATATATAATATAAACAAATATGATGAAGCATTTATTAGTAATAGTTCCACTAGAGTTAATTATAAGAAGTTCTATAATTGGTTTCAAAAACAACCAAAATCAGAATTATCAAAAAAACAAATTGATGCGCTAAATTTCTTTGAAAAAACTGGAGTAACTTTTAAGGTTTATTCAGCTTCAGAAAACAAAGAGAATCTAATACCATTTGATATAATTCCCAGAATTTTAAATCATAAAGAATGGAATAAAGTAGTTAAAGGAATAACACAAAGGGTATTAGCAATAAATTTTTTTCTTAATGATATTTATAATGAACAAGAAATCATTAAACATAATGTATTGCCAATAGATTTGGTTCAAAATAACCCTGCATTTTTAAAACAAATGATAGGATTCACACCACAAGAAAAAACTTATAACCATATTTCTGGTATTGATTTAATTAAAACAGATACGAGTGAATTTTATGTTCTAGAAGATAATGTTAGAGTTCCTTCAGGTGCTTCATATATGATTGAAAATAGGGATACAATGATAAAATTATTTCCTGAACTAATTTCAAAATATAACGTTGCAGACAATAGGAACTATACCAATAAGTTGTCAGAAATTTTAAAAGTAGTTGCTCCTTCGAAAAATAAGAAAAATCCAAATATTGTTTTACTTACACCTGGCATTTATAATTCTGCCTTTTTTGAGCATGCTTTTTTAGCCGACAAGCTTGGTGTTGAATTAGTAGAAGGTAAAGATCTACGTGTTATCAATAAGTTTTTAAATATGAAAACTATTGATGGATGGAAAAAGGTTGACGTTGTTTACAGAAGAATAGACGATGTATTTTTGGATCCATTATCATTTAAAGAAGATAGCTTCTTAGGTGTGCCAGGATTAATGGAAGTTTACAGAAACAAAAATGTAACCATAGCAAATGCTCCAGGCACAGGTATATCTGACGATAAAGCCATTTATTCTTACATTCCTGATATAATAAAATTTTATTTGGGCGAAAAACCAATATTGAAAAATGTAAAAACGTTCAAATGCCGCTCAAAAATAGATTTAAAATTTGTGTTGGATAATCTTAATAAGTTAGTCATCAAAGAAGTCCATGGTTCAGGTGGATATGGCATGCTTATAGGTCCATTGGCTAGCAGAAACGAGATATCGAAATTTGAAAGAAAAATAAGAAGGAATCCTTATAATTATATTGCTCAGCCCACATTAGCTCTATCTACTTGTCCTATCTATTCTAAAAAGGGGTTAACTCCAAGACATGTAGACTTAAGATCTTTTGCTCTATTGGCTAAAGATAAAGTTGAAGTCATAAGTGGTGGACTTACAAGAGTTGCTCTTAAAAAGAATTCATTAATTGTTAATTCCAGTCAAGGTGGAGGAACCAAGGATACCTGGATATTGAGTACGTAATGCTAGGTAGTACAGCTGACTCATTATTTTGGATGTTTAGATATATAGAACGAGCAGAAAACACCTTATGCGTAATTGAAAGTGGATTCCAATTGTATCTTTTATCATCTACGAATTTACATAATGAATGGGATGCAATTTTAAGAACAAATTCTATAAGGCAATATTTTTTAAAAAAAAATAGTTCTTTAGATAGTTTGAAGATAATCAATTTTATGCTGAAAGATTCTAGAAATGTTAATAATATTTTAAGTCTTATTTCAAAAGCTAGAGAAAATGCAAGAAAATCAAGAGTTTCAATAACTACTGATGTATGGGAATCAATAAACACATGTTGGTTGTATTTAAATAAAGAATTAAATAAACACATTACCGAAAATAAAATTCAATTAATATTACAAACTACAAAAGAGAAGATCGCTCTAATTTTTGGCTTTCTTGAGAAGACAATGTTAAAAAATGAGATTCTTAATTTTTGCCATTTAGGGACTTACGTAGAAAAATTTGATAATACAGCAAGAATATTAAATACAAGACAATATTTATTTTTAGATGAGAAAAAATATCGTTTAGAAGGTTATGATAATTTTCAATTGGAAATGATTTTAAGAAGCATGTCTTCTTATAGATCATTTATGTGGAAATATCAGAATGAAATAAATCCTAAAAAAGTTTCTTATTTTTTGATTTCAGACGAAGACATGCCAAAATCACTTATATTTTGTATAAATGAAATTATAAAAAATTTAAAATTTATAAATAAAAAAAGTTTTAAAAACAGTAAAAGTTATATTAATGCTCTAAGTATTCAAAAGAAGATTAAACAAAAAAATACAAGTTTAAATAACTATTCATTTTTAAATAGTTTAATCAAATTAAATATGAATCTAGCTTCAAATATAGAGAAAGAATTTAATTTCCATTGAAACAATGATATTAGAAATAAAACAAAAAATTATATATGAAATTGATGGCTTAATTAATTTTGGGTATAATAAATTATTACTTACACCTCAAAATAGTGAATATCAAAATATATTAAATTGGGAAATTATTGTAGATGGTGGAAATAAAGAACTCATTTCTAGAGATCAATTTGGCAATCATATAGATTTAATAAGTATAAAAAATAATTCTAAAAGGATAGAATATAACGTTTCAGGTAAAGTAGAAACGCTACCTAACTTTGGTTTAATTAAAAGTTCAAATAAAGACCTTCCACTTTGGTGTTATGTTGATAAAACAAAATTGACTAACCCTGGTAAATTGATATCAAAGTTCTATAAAGAAAATACTTTCAATTTTGAAGATATTATTGGAAGCTTACATAAATTATCTTTGAATATTAAATCCAGAATTAGATATAAAAAAGGAACTACAAATTATAAGACAACTGCTGAAGATGCATTCGAAAAAGGTACTGGTGTTTGTCAAGACCACACTCATATTTTTTTATCCCTTGTTCGTATGTATAATCTCCCATGCAGATATATTAGTGGTCTATTTATACCAAAAGATAATAACATAAATCTATCTATGCATGCATGGGCAGAAGTTTTTATAGAAGATCTTGGATGGATAGGCTTTGATATATCTAACGGTATTTCTCCTGACGAAAGATATGTAGTAATATCAAAAGGTTTTGATTATAATGATGTAGTGCCTGTAAAAGGTATAATAAATGGAAATTTTATTGAAAATCAAAATTTAGAATTAACAATTGATGTGCTTAACCAATAATGTGAAAGTTCAATGACTTATTGTGTTGGATTAAAATTAAATAAAGGCTTGGTTTTTATGTCTGACACGCTAACAAATGCTGGCATTGACAACATTAACACCAACAAAAAAATGTTTCACTGGACCAAAAAAAATGAAAGAAATATTGTTTTGTTAACTTCTGGTAATTTAGCAACATCACAAGCTTGTATAAATCTTATAAATGAAGCGATTGAGAATCCAAATAATGATACAGACAATATTTTAAAAACTAAAACAATGTTTCAAGTTGCCAGAATTGTTGGCAAAATTTTAAGAAATATTTCAAATGAATATGCTTCTGATGATCAAGCAGGTGAAAACCCATATTCTTCAACCTTAATTTTAGGTGGTCAAATAATTGGTCAGGAACATAGACTTTTTTTAATTTATCCAGAAGGAAACTTTATAGAGTCTTCCGATGATCAGTCATTTTTTCAAATTGGGGAAACAAAATACGGTAAACCAATAATTGTTAGAGCTTTAGAAAAAGAATCTAGCTTTGGTGACGCAATAAAATTACTTCTAGTCTCATTTGATAGTACTATGAAGGCTAATGTCTCTGTTGGCATGCCAATTGATGTATGTACTTTAAATCAAAATGAATTTAAAGCCATTAATCAAATTAGAATTGAAAAGAATGATCATTATTTTGAGCATATATCAAAGAGTTGGGGCGAATCTTTAAAAAAAAGTATCAAAGAATTACCACCATTTGACTTTAAATAATTTAAAATTCTAATAATTACTATTATATTTTGTAAATTTCATAACATCAAAACAATCTAATATAATGAAATTAAGGTTAGCCTGTGAAAGGAATTGAGGAATGATGAAGATTTATTAATAAATTTTCATTATTGTCTTTTATATATCCAAAAGTATATTCAACTTTTACTTCATCGGTATCATTAAAACTTTGAAAAAAATAATTTCCCATAGACAATGCATTTTCTTCAAAAATAATGATTTTTCTTTCACTAAAACGAATTTTTTTCCAAGGTTTAAGTGCAAAACCTTTATCTTCTGATATAGGGCCACCAATAAAATAAGATAATGCCTCATCATAAGAATAACGAAATTGTTTTTCTGAAGCTAATGTAGGTTTAAATAAGACTTCACATATGTCAAACGCATAAAATCTCTTAACAAAAATACTTGCTTTTAACTTGTAATCTTCATTTTTTGAATATAAATTTCCTATTTCTATAATATTTTGAGCCCATAACTCTTGAGCCTTTATGATTTCGATTTCAGATGTGTTAATTTTTTCTTTTATAAATTTCATTATATATTTAGGTTGGTTAAAAAAAATATTTTTTAAAAATATATTAAATTAATTAATAAATAAATCGCTAACATTTGTAATAACTTGCAAAATTTTACATATCTAAAAATATCTGTCAATTCCGTATAATATTTATTATTATACAGTTATTTAAGTGGAAAAGTTGATGTTGAATGACAAATAATTTTCTCTTTATTATCCTCTGAGTAAACTTTAGTCTCACCAATTGCAATAGATTTTCCAAACCTTTGAACGATACTTTCAATGATAAAATAATCTCCAAATGCTGGACGAATAAAATTATTGTTCTGAGAAAGCGTACCTCTTTGTGATTTAACAGAGGTATTCATAGCTATAGACATTGTTGTGTCAATTATGGACATTAAAACCTGGCCAGAAACAGCACCTGTAACAAATTGATAATCTTTAGAATTTTTTAATTTAGCTAACACCCTTCCTTCTTCTATTTCTAAAAATGAGAGTTTAAGTTGTTTTACATAGGGTGCAAAAATATATTCATATATTTCTTCAATATTTTCCATAGTAATTGTTTTAGTTGGTAATTTGTTATCCATGGATTTTCTCAATATTAATTATTAATCATAGATTAATTTAAAAGTTTAGCCCTTACAAATTTTTAAACTTTGAACATACTTGTAACTAAAGAAATAAAAAAATCAGAAATTTTTTTCCATTAACATTAATTAAATGGTGATCCCTAGGGGATTCGAACCCCTATTGCAGCCGTGAAAGGGCTGAGTCCTAACCATTAGACGAAGGGACCACTGGATAAGTTATTAACTACAATTTAATTAAAAATCAAGTAACATCTGCATAAATTATATCATCAAGCATAAACTCAATAGTTTTAGAATTATTCCATGTATCAATAGTTAATGTGCCTAAAAAATCAAAATTTATATTTTCATAATTTTTGAACAGTTTATCCAAATCACTATTTAATAAATTAAATTTCTTTACTCTTAATTTTGTTGAAGAACCATCATTTATATAAAATGAAGCATGCTCATTATTAGAGCCAAATCTTCTAAATGATGATATTTTAGAGTTGGGTATTATAAATTTTGGTTCCTCTATTCCTGCACCCCAAGGACCCAATTTTTCAAGCCATTCAACTACCTCTAAAGTACAGGCGGAAATTGGAATAACAGATGTTGCAATATAAGAAAGTCTTGGTACTCCTTTTTCCATAAAGTAGTTTACTTTATCATTTAAAAAGATGTTAAAGTTATTTATATCAGATGGATCAATCGTAAATCCAGCAGCCATATCATGTCCACCACCAGTTTTAACTATATTTAAATTTAACGCTTCTAAAATTATTTCTCCTAGTGGAATGCCATAGACTGATCTACCTGAACCCTTTCCAATTCCGTCATTAATTGAAATTAAACATACGGGTCGATTATATAATTCTTTCATTTTGCCGGCAACAATACCTGTTATACCTAGATGAAAATCATCGCCATTTACTACTATGGCGTTAGGTGTCTTATTATTATTATTTTTTTTAATTTTTTCTATTAATCCTATGACTTTACTTTCTAATTCAGTTGTTAAAAATCTTCTTTTTTTATTTAATTCATCTAATTTTCCAGCTTTTTCAATGGCTTTACTCTCATCATTTTCCTTAAGAAGATTTACACCAAGTTCACTATTTCCTATTCTTCCTCCTGCGTTAATTCTTGGGCCCAAAGAGAAGCCTAGAGATTTGGTGCTTGGTGCACTGTTTATTTTACTAATATCTGACAGAGCTTTGATGCCAATATTCTCTCTTCTTTTCATTATGTTAAGGCCCTGCTTAATAAATGCCCTATTAAGATTATTTAAAGGAACCACATCACAAACTGTTCCTAAAGCAACCAAATCTAAAAATTGAAACAAATTAGGTTCAACTCTGTTTTTAAAAAAACCTAGTTTTCTTAATTCTCTATTCAAACCAATTAAGAAAACAAAAGTTACTCCAGCTGCACATAAATTTTCATATCCTTTTTCAGTATCAACTCTTTTAGGATTAATAATGGCATATGCTGGAGGTAATTTTATATTCGGTATATGATGATCAATAACAATTACATCTATATCAACTGAGTTCATTGCTTTAAGCGGTTCAAAAGAAGAAATACCACAATCTACAGTAATAATTAATTTGGAACCTTTATTATAAAGTCCTTTTAAAGCTTTTTCATTTGGTCCGTATCCTTCTAAAAACCTATCTGGAATATGTATAAAAGTTTTGCAGCCACATTGCTCCAAATATTTTGATATAATTGCTGCTGATGTAGCTCCATCTACGTCATAATCACCAAAAATACCTATAGGTCGCGATGCAATTACTTCAGAAGCTACCCTTTTCACTCCTTTTTCTAAATCTTTAAATTTAAAAGGCTCTGGTAATAAATTTTTAAGTTTAGGAGTAAAGAAATTATCAAAATCATCTAAATTTATACCCTTATACAAAAGATAAGGCGTAATAAAGCTTGGCAGTTTATATTTTTGATATAAATAATCCACAGACCTTTTTGTAAAATCATTTGAAATAATTAATTGCCAGTCAGCATTATTTACTGATGGATTTGAGTTATATAATAATGTTTTTTTCAAATTAACTTCTTATAATTATTAGGAATAAATACTTAAGCAAACTGGCTTTGTAATTACCCCATCTAATGTTGATATTTTTAATAAAGAATCGTTTAACACTGAACCTTCAGCCTCATGAGTTAGTATTACCAATTCAGCTGTTTTGTCTTCTTGATTAGATTTTTGAATAAAGCTTTCAATTGATAATCCATAATCTTTAAAAATGGACGTAACATCAGCTAATACTCCAGATTTATCTACTACATTTAACCTCAAGTAATACCTAAATTTATTTGTATAAGGTATTGTATTATAATTATTTTTAATATCTTTTGAATTTCTTCCAAATGAAAATAACTTAGTCTCATTAGCATAATCTACTATATCTGCTAAGACAGCAGATGCGGTAGGTTCTCCACCAGCCCCAGCACCTGTAATCATTACAGAGCCAGCTAAACTTGACTCAATTTGAACAGCGTTTAGCACCCCAGCAACACTTGAAAGGCCAAGATTTTTTGATATAAGCCATGGCTCAACAGAACAACACAACTCATCTTCACCTTTTTTATTTTTAGATAATAAAGAATTACCTAATAACTTTATTTTATATCCTAATTGATTGCAGTATAAAATATCATTCAATGTTATATCTCTAATTCCCTTAATTGTAAGATTATTAACATTTGGCATTTTCCCATAAGCTAAAGCTGATAAAATTATGGTTTTATGGGCTGCATCTATTCCATCTACATCAAAAGATGGATCTGCTTCTGCAAAACCTTTTTTTTGCGCTTCTTTGAGAACAATATCAAAACTTTTTTGTTCTTTTTCCATCTCGGATAAAATATAATTTGCAGTTCCATTTAAAATGCCTGTGAGTTTAGTAATTTCATTTACTATTAATCCTTCTCTAATGAGTTTGAGGATTGGAATACCACCTGCAACAGAAGCTTCAAAAGAAAAAAATAAATTTCTTTCCTCAGCTATTTCGGCTAATTCTTTACCATATTTTGCAATTAGTGCCTTATTAGCAGTAATAACTGCCTTATTATTTTTTAAAGCAGAAAAACATAAATCCTTTGCAACACCCTCGTCACCACCAATTAATTCAACAATCACATCAATATTATTGTCTGACACCATATCTGTAGGATTATCAAAAAACTTAAGATTATTTATATGTACTTTTCTTTTTTTATTTTTTGACTTAGCTGAAACAGCTACTAACTCAATTTGGAATAAATTTTTTTGAACTCTGAAACCTTTAATTAACTGATAAGCAACCTCTTCACCAACATTTCCTAGCCCTGCGATTCCTATTTTTATAGGTTTCATTTCATTTCCTTCTCATTTAAAATTAACAAAATACTTATAAAATATTTTTCAGATAAAAAAAAGGTGTGCAATGCACACCTTTTTATTTAAAATAATATCCTAATTTCTATCGTTTTGAAAATTGAAAACTTTTTCTAGCTTTAGCTCTACCATATTTTTTACGCTCAACAACCCTAGAATCTCTGGTTAACATACCAGCAGTTTTTAATGATTTTCTAAGATCCGGCTCAAAAAGACTAAGTGCCCTGCTTAATCCGTGTCTAACAGCTCCTGCCTGGCCAGATAATCCACCACCTTTAACTGTGGCAATTACATCAAACTGATCTTTTCTTTCGGTAACGTCAAACACAAAATTCAATTGCATTTGCAGAACTGGTCTAGCAAAGTAATGTACCATTTCCTTACCATTAATAGAAATCTTTCCAGTACCTCGTTTTACCCAGACACGAGCAGTAGATTCTTTTCTTCTTCCAGTTGCATAAGACCTTCCTAGAGTATCAATTTTTGGTTCACTTATGATAACCTCTTCTTTGTCATCAGCTTTCAATTTTGATAAATCTTCAAGACTATTTGTTTCTTTATTTTCTTCAGCCATATTTAAACCTTTAACTATTTTTTCTATTCATAGATTTTACATCTAATTTTACTGGAGATTGAGCTTCATGTGGATGATCATTGCCAGCATATATATATAGTTGTCTCATAACTTGACGCCCAAGTGGACCACGAGGAACCATTCTTTCTACAGCTTTACGAATAACTCTATCTGGAAATCTTCCATCTAAAATTTTATCAGCTTTTCTTTCTTTAATACCCCCAGGGTATCCTGTATGCCAATGATATGTTTTTTGAGTTCTTTTGTTTCCAGTCAAAACAACTTTTTCACAATTAACAACAATTATATTATCACCACATGCCATATGTGGAGTATAACTAACCTTGTGTTTTCCTCTTAATTTATTTGCGATAATTACAGCCAAGCGTCCTAAAATCAACCCTTCTGCGTCTATAACATACCAATCTTTATTAATATCTTTTGGTTTTGCTGAATAAGTACCTTTTAAGGCCATTTCATATTTCCTTAATGAAAATTTGTATATAAAAATTAAGCTTAGTTAACCTTTTTATCTTTAACAGTCAATTAAAAAGTTCCTATTATTTTATAATAATTTCAATTACTTAATTTATTGAGTATTATAATACCACATAGCGATGATAGCTAAAGAAATATAGATTAAATTGATAAAAAATATTAGTATGATTTATATATGTTAACACAATTATTAATGAGCTAATAAATGAATTATGATTTGGATTTTAAAAACATTTTAAAAATTGTTACTGATGGAAAAGAATTAAGTTATCAATTAAGCAAATCAGCATTTGAAATAATAATGTCTGGAAAAGCAACTGACTCTCAAATTTCATCTTTTTTGACAGCTATCAAAATGCAAAACCATAACCCTACTGTTATTGCAGCAGGCGCAGAAATTCTCAGAGATAAATGTTCAAAAATTAAGTCTAAAGAAAATACAATCGATGTTGTAGGAACAGGAGGAGATAATTTAGGTACATTAAATATATCAACTGCAGTTTCATTTGTATTAGCAGGAACAAATATCTCCGTAGCAAAACACGGAAACTATTCTGCAACCTCTAAGTCAGGGGCTGCAAATGTTTTAAAATCTCTATCAGTTAATATTGATTGCGAACTTGATATAGTAAAAAGATGTTTGGATAAAATTGGTATTTGTTTTCTTCTTGCTCCAAAACATCATATTGCAATGAAATATGTTGGCAAAATAAGACAAGAAATGGGTATAAGAACTATATTTAATTTATTAGGACCTTTATCCAACCCAGCTTTAGTTAAGAAACAATTATTAGGTGTTTACGACAAATCTCTTATTTTACCATTTGCAGAATCATTAAGAACTCTTGGATCCACACATGCATGGATAGTTCATGGGAGTGATGGATTAGATGAAGTTACAATAACAGGTGATACTTATTGCGCTGAACTTAAAAATGGAATAATTAAAGAATTTTCAATAAATCCATCCGATATAGACCTTCCCACCGCTAAAATTTCTGATATTGTTGGCGGAGAACCAGAAGAAAATGCTAGAGAAATCATTGAATTGTTTAATGGTAAAAAAAGTAAGTTTAGAGATGTAGTTATTTTAAACTCTGCCTCTGCTTTAGTTGCAACAGGCAATGCACTCAATCTTCAAGAAGGTGCATTAAAATCTATTGAATCATTAGACAAAGGCAAAGCTATGGAAAAATTAGAAATGTTAATAGAAATGACTAATTTGTAGGATTAAATATAAAAATGGTTACAAAACTTCAAGAAATCCTAAACTATAAAAGAGAAGAATTTACTTTTAGAAAAAATCAAACAAATAACTATGATCTACAATCAAAAATTGATAAACAAACAAAACCAAGGAGATTTTTAGAAAATCTTAATAATCCAAATAAATTTAACCTTATAGCTGAAATAAAAAAAGCGTCACCGAGCAAAGGATTAATAAGAAAAGATTTTGATCCATTAGAGCTAGCAAAATGTTATCAAGATGGAGGTGCCTCTTGTTTATCTGTTTTAACCGATGAGAAATATTTTCAAGGGAATAATAAGTATATTGACATTATAAAAAAAGAAGTTGATTTACCAATTTTGAGGAAGGATTTTATAATTGATCCTTGGCAAATAAAAGAATCTAGATCCTTAGGTGCTGATTGTATATTGTTAATAATGGCAGCACTTAATTTAGAAGAAGCAATCTTATTAGAAAAAGAGGCTTTAGATTTAGGTATGGATGTGCTTATTGAGACACATACACACGAAGAAATTAAGATGGCTAATAGACTTAAATCAAAATTAGTTGGCGTTAATAATCGAAATTTAAAAACAATGGAAGTAGATATTAATAATACTATAAAATTAAAAAAATTTATTAGTCCAGACAAGATTATCGTGGCAGAAAGTGGATTAAAAACACAAATAGATCTTAAGTTGTTAAAAGAAAATGGGATAATAAATTTTTTAATTGGAGAAAGCCTTATGAAAGAAAAAAATTTAACTTTAGCAACAAAAACAATATTAGGAATTTAAAATTGAGCAAGAATGAACTTACACATTTTGATCAAAACGGAAACGCCTCAATGGTGGATATAAACCAAAAAGACTCTACCGTTCGCATAGCTATTGCAACTGGTAAAATTATAATGAAAGCAAATACTCTAAAAAAAATATTAGACTTAGAAATTAAAAAAGGCGATGTTCTTAGTGTAGCAAAATTAGCAGGTATCATGGCTGCAAAAAAAACAGACCAACTTATCCCTTTGTGTCACTCTATTCCCTTATCATATGTTAATGTTGATTTAGAACCAAATATTGAAGAGTCCTCTATAAAAATTACTTCTGAAGCCTCTCTTGTTGGGAAAACTGGAGTTGAGATGGAAGCTTTAACTGCAGTCTCAGTTGCTGGTCTTACCATTTATGACATGTGTAAGGCGATTGACAGGGAAATGATATTAACAAGTATAAAACTCATTCATAAATCTGGAGGAAAATCTGGAGAATTCAATGCAGTCTGACTTGCTGTCTTTAGATGAAGCAATCAGTAAAATCAAATCAAGCTTTCAAAAAATTAGTAATGAAGACATCTTTCTTAAAGATGCTTTAGGAAGATGTCTCGCCAGACCCATAATTAGCAAAATAGACAACCCTAAGTATGATGTTTCTTCAATGGACGGATATGCTGTAAATTACAAGGATTTTGCTAAAATAAAAGACAGAATAATTAAAAAGTTCAAAATTGTTGGTGAGTCTTCTGCTGGTTTTCCTTACTCAAAAAAAATCAATGCTCAAGAAACAGTCAGAATTTTTACAGGTGCAAAATTACCTAAAGGAAGCAATACTGTAATTATTCAAGAGGATGTGAAAGCTTTAAACAATGAAAATTTTATAATAATTGAAGAAATTCCTAAAAAAAATCAGTTTGTTCGTAAGAAAGGATTAGATTTTAAAAGAAACAGCATACTTTTTAAAGAAGGAACGATTTTAAAATCACGTCACCTTGGATCTATTGCTATGACTGGACAAGCTTGGTTGACAGTATCTAGAAAACCAACAGTCTCTATTTTATCTACTGGAAATGAAATTTTAAAAGTAGGAGAGCAAATATCAAATGATAAAATTCCTAGTGGAAACAGCCTTATGTTAGCATCTATGGTCAAAGAGTTTGGAGGAATAGCTAGAATTTTGCCAGTTGCTAGAGATAATTTACAAGATATTTACGAAATATTAAAAGACGCTCTTGATAGTGATTTAATTATAACAACTGGAGGAGTTTCAGTTGGAAAATATGATTTAATACAAAAAGCTTTATCAAAATTTAATAACAAGATTGAATTTTGGAGAATAGCTATGAGACCCGGGAAACCCTTGCTTTTTTCAAAAATAAATAATACTCCATTAATTGGATTGCCTGGAAATCCTGTTTCGTCAGGTGTTTGCTCATTAATATTTGTAAATATAGCTATAAGAAAAATGTTAGGCGACAATAGCTCATACCCTCTTTTGGAAAATGGTATTTTAATTGGTAATTTGTCTAAAAATGATAAAAGACTGGATTTTGTAAGAGCAATATCAAGTTATAATAATGGTGTGTTAAACGTAACACCATTTAATTTGCAAGACAGCTCAATGATTACAAATTTCTCTCGAGCTGACTGTTTGATTGTAAGAGATCCGATTGAAAAATCAATTAGTAATGGTGAAAATGTAAAAGTATTAAAATTTCCAAATAATATTTAAAACTTGTGTTTTGCTTAAAAATACATTAGAACAAAAAGTGAACACGAGGAAGTAATGTTAACAAACAAACAAAATCAATTATTAAACTTCTTAATTCTGCGTATAGAACAAGATGGTATTTCTCCTTCATATGAAGAAATTTGTTTAGAGCTTAATTTAAAATCTAAATCTGGCATTCACAGAATTGTAAAAGCTCTTGAAGAAAGAGGTTATATTGAACATCTTAAAAATAAAGCTAGAGCAATTGCTCCAACTAAATACCCAAATGGGCAACCTTATATTAGCAATGTGATCGATATAAATCAGTTATTATATCCAAAAGATAGAAATATTATAGAACCATCGAATGAAGACATAAAAAAAATACCAATGCTGGGGAAAATTGCAGCCGGAACACCAATTGAGGCAATCTCAAATTATGACCAGCTTATAGAAATACCTAAAAATCATTTACTTTCCGAAGAAAGCTTTGCCTTAACTGTTGAGGGAGACTCAATGATAGACGAAGGTATATTTGATGGAGATACAGTTTTAATAAGTAAAATAACAAATGTTAATAATGGAGATATTGTTGTTGCTTTAATAGACAAAGAAGAAGCAACATTAAAAAAATTTAGAAAAAAAGGTGATAGTATTGCTCTTGAACCAGCTAATAAACATTATAAAACCCAAATATACGGACCAGACAGAGTTACGATACAAGGGAAAATGTGTGCACTCATAAGAAAATATTTTTAAAAAATATATCATTAATTCTTTAAATTTATATAAAATTATGTCAAATATTTGATTTAATTTATTCAAGAGAAGTAATTTGAACGTAGTTACAAGATTTGCACCCTCACCTACAGGTTATTTACATATCGGGGGAGCAAGAACTGCAATTTTCAACTATTTGTTTGCAAAAAAACACTCAGGTAAATATTTAGTTAGAATTGAAGATACCGATAAAAAAAGATCTTCTGAAGAAGCCATTGAGGCTATACATAAAGGTTTAAATTGGCTGAATGTAAATTCTGAACATAACGTAGTTTACCAATCTCAAAACTTTAATTCTCATATTAAAGTTGCTCATGAACTTTTAGAAAAAGGGCATGCATACAAATGTTACTTAAATTCTGATGAATTAGAAAAATTAAGAAAAAAAAGCCGTGAAAATGGTATCCCAATAAAATCACCATGGAGAAACAAAAAAAAACTAGATGATAATAAAAAAAAAGAATTTGTTATACGTTTAAGAATGCCATCTGATGGTACAACAACAATTGATGACATGGTTCAAGGAAAAGTGACTGTTAAAAATGAAATCCTAGATGATATGGTTATTTTAAGATCAGATAATACACCAACTTATATGTTATCTTCAGTTGTAGATGACAATGATATGGGAATTACCCATGTAATCAGAGGTGATGATCATTTTAACAATGCATTTAGACAAATACAAATTATTAAATATCTTAACTGGAATATACCACATTACGCACATATACCCCTAATTCATGGAAAAGATGGAGCTAAACTATCTAAAAGACACGGAGCCACAAGTCTTTTTGATTATCATGATTTAGGTTACACTGGTGATGCAATGTTTTCATATTTACTTCAATTAGGATGGTCAGCTAAAAATGATGAAGACTATTGTATTGACAGAGCAATCAAGTTATTTGCTCTTGAAAATGTAAGCAAATCTCCAGCAAAATTTGATATAAAAAAACTTAATAATATTAACGCTAAAAACCTAAATAGTATGAAAACAAGTGATATATACAAGTTGGTTATTGATAGATTTAAGCTCTCTTTGAATGATGAGGAACAAAAAAGATTTAAATCTTTACTACCTGAACTCCTAAAAAGAGTTCAAGTTTACACTGACTTAGAATTAGAATTTGATTGGCTTTTTCAAAAAGACTTTTTCTGCAAAGATAAAAATTATCAATTAAAATTACAAAAAAATAATTTAATGCTCAAAGAAATTGGATTTAAATTAAAAGAGTGTGAATGGAGCGTAGAAAATATAAAAAACACACTTAATCAGTATATTGTAGATAAATCATTAACTTTCAAGGATATTGGACCAATCCTAAGAATGGCTTTAACTGGCAAAACTAATTCTCCTGATTTAGTTTCAATTATTTATGAACTAGGTTGTACTATTACTGTAAATCGATTAAATTATAATTACTAAAAATTAAAAAATCCAAATAAATCTTAATAATTAATATAGGTTATAAACATGTCAAACGATTCGTTATCAGATAAAAATAAAATTATCTTTAATGGTGAAGAAATGGAATTAAACACTTTGTCAGGGACTGTTGGGCCATCTGTAGTAGATATAAGATCACTTTATAGTGATCTAGGCATTTTTACTTATGATCCTGGATACGGATCGACTGGTTCATGTGAATCAGCAATCACTTATATAGATGGAGAAAAAGGAATATTACTACATAGAGGTTATCCCATTGATCAACTGGCTGAAAAAAGTAGTTTTTTAGAAGTCGCTTACTTATTGCTTAATGGAGATTTACCTAAAAAACCAGAAAAAGATGAATTTGAAAATGCCATAACCTATCACACTATGGTGCATGAACAATTAATAAATTTTTATAGAGGCTTTAGACGTGATGCGCATCCAATGGCGATTATGGTTGGTGTAGTTGGCGCTCTTTCATCATTTTACCCAGATTCAACAAATATTAATGATCCATATGAAAGACTTGTTTCTTCAAGAAGGATGATAGCTAAGATCCCAACTATTGCAGCAATGGCTTATAAATATTCACTAGGCCAACCATTTAATTATCCTCAAAATGATTTAACTTATGCAGAAAACTTTTTACATATGTGCTTTTCAGTTCCTGCTGAAAAATACAAAATAGATCCAATAATCGCTAGAGCCATGGATAAAATTTTAATTTTACATGCTGATCACGAACAAAATGCCTCAACTTCAACTGTAAGGATTGCTGGATCTTCCGGCGCAAACCCCTTTGCCTGTATTGCAGCAGGTATTGCTTCCCTGTGGGGCCCTGCTCACGGTGGTGCAAACGAAGCTGTTTTAAAAATGTTGTCTGAAATAGGAACTGTAGATAGAATCGATGAATTCATAAACAAAGCAAAAGATAAAAATGATCCTTTTAGATTATTTGGATTTGGCCATAGAGTCTATAAAAATTATGATCCAAGAGCAGCTGTAATGAGAGTTTCGTGCCATGAAGTTTTAGATTTGTTAGGTATAAAAAATGATCCACTATTAGAAATAGCAATGGAATTAGAGAAAATTGCTCTCAACGATGATTATTTTATTGAAAAAAGACTTTACCCTAATGTTGATTTTTATTCAGGAATAATTCTAAAAGCGATGGGTTTCCCTACAGACATGTTCACAGTTCTATTTGCGGTAGCTAGAACAGTTGGTTGGGTGGCTCAATGGAACGAAATGATCACTGATCCAGTTCAAAGGATTGGCAGACCTAGACAACTCTATACAGGCAACACTATTAGAGATTTTGTTGAGTTAAAAAATAGATAATTATCTTTCATAACTATTAATTAGATTAATTATAATTTTACCAGAGTTAATTGTAAAATTTGTTGATTTACTATTTAAGTAACCCATGTTTTTAAGTATATTTTTTGAATAATTCTCATATAGTTTATTTTGTATCTCAATATTATTCATGAAATTAATTAACGCTTCTTGCATATGAATATAATTACATTTTTCTTGAAAAAGAAATGGCACAACATTTTTTTTTAATAAAAAATTTGGTAAAATTACATTTTTAAAATTTACTAACATTCTTCCTATAAGAGCACTGACAAAATCTGTTTTGTACACGGCAACAGTAGGTATTTTGAATAATACTAACTCAAGAGTGACTGTCCCACTACATGCAATCGCAAAACTTGAATGCTTAAGAATTTCGTAATTATCTTCTAAAATAATTACTTCTATAGGGTAAGATTTTATTTCATCTACTTTTGATAAAACATTTGAGTATTGTGATTTAGTTATTGGCATAATCCAATTTACATTTTTAAATTTATTATTTGTATTTTTTATTAATTTAATAAATTCAGGAAGAACATATTTTATTTCACTACTTCTGCTTCCTGGTAATAATAGGATATTATTTTTTTTTGAACCATTATTATAATTGTTTTTAAATTTTTTTGACTGTTCAAAATCTAAAAATTTTTCTATGATTGGGTTTCCTAAATAAACACACTTAGTATCATATTTTTTGAAAATATCCTCTTCAATTTTATAAAGACAAATTAGTTCATCATGAATGTTTTTCCATTTTTTTAATCTTGATTTACCATAGGCCCATATTGTTGGGGGTACAAAGTGGATTAAAGGACATTTGTAATTAGAATTTTTGAAAGCAATTTTCAAAGATTTTGCTAATGCAAGAGAAAAACCTTTAGTATCAATTGTGATAACAATTTTTGGTTCTTCTTTGATAATAAATTTTACAATTTCATTAACATAATTTTTTAGTTTTTTTAGTTTTACTAGAGTATTTAAAAAACCTATTACATTAAACTCTTTTATATTGTATAGGGAGCTTAAACCCTCATTTTTCATGAAACTTCCACCAACTCCTAAAAATTTGATATTATTATTATTTTGTTTTACACCTCTCATAATACAGGAACCTATATAATCCCCTGAGGCTTCTCCTGCTAAAATAAAAATTTTATTATTTTTGTTTAATTTCATAATTTTATTATCAAAATTAAATTTTAAATTGCAAAAATGCAAAACTTTTTCTTTTTTAGATAATTTTTAACAATATCGATTTCTGTAATCAAAGTACCCTTTGAAGATAACACGATTGAACTAAAACCTAATTCATGACATTTTTTTATAGTATCTAAACCTATAACTGGCAAATCCATATTAAAATTTTGATTTAATTTAGGAATTTTAATTAAAACTGGCCCAAAAATACTGTTTTGGAAATAATTATTATATAATTCTCCTGCTCTATTTATCATTTCGTCAGTGCCTTCTAAAGCTTCAATAGCATACACTATAGTGTTACTTACAACTACAGATTGACCAGCGTCAAATTCAGACATTTTATTAAGAAAATTACTACCAAACCTAGCATTTTGAATTACAAAATCTTTTAATTTTTTAGAAAAAAACTCTTCTTTGTAAAAACCTTTTGAAAAAAAACAGTCCTTGAGCATAGATGTAACTGGTATTATTTCAAAACCATTTTCATTAAAAAATTTTTCAATAAGATTTAAGGCCGAATTATCACCTAAAGAAAATGTTTTTTTTATTAAGTCATGAGATAATTCATTATCATGGAATTTTTCATTTGATATTCTATTAATCTTACCTGCCATTACCAAATGGGTAACTTTATTTTTCTTTAATGCTGAAATCCAACTTAATGGATATTTTAAAGAAATAACTTCAGAAGTATTTTCAAATGCACTTGTAGATGAATGATCTTCAATACACAAAACAATGGCGTCTGGATTTTCTTTTGCAATTTGAATAGGAAAATCACCTCTACCAGCAATTATAGCTATTTTCATTAGTGCTTGCCCATTTTAGGGTGTACTAATGGACGATTAAGATTTTCTTTTAAAAAACTTAATATTTCTTTCACTAATACATTTTTATTATATGTTTCACTTACCTCTAAAAGTCTTTCATTAAATGTTCCTTCAGGGGCAAATAGAAGTCTATAAACATTTCTTAATGTCTTGATCTCATCTTTTTTAAAAGATCTTCTCTTTAAACCAACTAAATTTAAACCACTAAGATAACCTCTACTTCCAATAACTGATGTATAAGGTATAACATCACCGTCAATGGTAGTTCCAGCGCCTATTATAGCATGTTTTCCAATTCTACAATATTGATGAACAGCACTTTGACCACCTAAATAAACAAAATCAGAAATTTCTACATGTCCTCCTATAACTGCATTATTTACAAATACAACATTATTTCCTACCAAACAATCATGAGCCACATGTGAACCAACCATAAAAAATCCATTATCACCAATAATTGTTTTTTTGATACCAACTTTTGTTCCTGGATGAACAGTTACGTGTTCTCTAAATATATTATTATTACCAACTATAAGTTGTGTCTTTTCACCTTGATATTTTAAATGTTGAGGATTAGATCCTAATACAGAAAAAGAATAGATTTCATTATTTAATCCAATAGTAGTATTACCATCGATCACAACATGAGAATGAATTATAGAATTTTTTCCAATTTTAACATTTGGACCAATTATAGAATAGGCGCCTATAGAGACATTTTGATCAATTTCACATCCATCTCGAATTATTGATGTTGGATGTATATTGATCATTTTGCTTTTTCCTCGTTAACAAGCATCGCTGAAAATTCTGAAGATGCTACTAACTTATTTTGGACAAACGCATTACCATTAAATTTATAGAGAGATCGTTTATTTGAAATAAGATTTATTTTTAAAATTAGTTCATTACTTGGAATAACTGGTTTTCTAAATTTAGCTTTTTCTATACCAGTAAAAAAAACAAGATTATTATTGGACAAAGATTTATCTTGATAAGATATTAAACATGCAGCTGTTTGGGCCATAGACTCTAAAATCAAAACACCAGGCATAACTGGGTAATCAGGAAAATGACCAGGGAAGAAAGGTTCATTAAATGTTACGGATTTAGAACCCGTTATACTTTTTTTGATTACTATATTTGTTACTTTATCAATCAATAAAAAAGGATATCTATGAGGGATTAATTTAATTATATCGTTATGTAAAAGTGTGATTATTTCGCCTTCTTCGTCTTTTAGAACCATATCAGTTTTTCTTTCTTTTTTTATAACTTAATCTTTGTGATGCAACTAGTCGTTTCCAAGAGTTAATATCTTGGGCTGGACTCCCCCCTATTTTGCTATCTTTTGGAAAACTATTAAAAACTTTTGAAGCACCAGCTACTATAGAATCTTGACCAATCTTAACGTTGTCCTTAATACTAACATCACCTCCTAAAAAAACTTTTTTTTCTAAAATAACAGACCCAGACAAACCTACTTGTCCTGCTAAAACACAAAAATCATCTACAATGCAGTTATGACCAATGTGTACTTGATTATCAATCATAACATAATTACCAATTAAAGTGTTATCAATCAACCCTCTGTCAATTGTACAACCAGATCCAATATTAGTTCCTTCACCAATAATTAGACCTCCCACATGTGGTGTTAACCTTGTTTTATTATTATCTGGAATAAAACCAAATCCTATTTTGCCTAATACAGTATTATGAGCAACAATTACTTTTTTATCTATAACTGTACATTCTATAAAAACGCCAGCGCCAATAATACAATCTTTTCCGATTTTACAATTTCTTGAAATAGTAACTCGTTCAGAAATGTGTGTGTTATCTTCAATTATAACACCTTCACAAATAATAGAATATGCGCCTATAAAAACATTTTTACCAATATTAGCAGTTTTATGAATTATTGCTGATGGATGAATTTTATTTTGTTTATGATTTATTTGATATTCATCTAAATATTTTTTTAAAATTTTTGAAAATCCTTTTTTTGGGTGACTATAAGGTATCTTAATAATATTTTTACTTAAAAATTTGATATTTTTCTTTTCAACAATACAAATGCCAGCAGTAACATCTTTAAAATTATTTTTTATATTTGTAAAAAAAGATAATTTATTTTTTTTTAAATTTTCAAATGAAACAAAATCTTCTATAAAAATCTTTTCTGGAAAAAAAGCAATATGACCTTTTTCAAAAAAGAGATCTTCTTTTGATAAATCTAAAACTTTTAAAATATCTAATAAATTAATTTTATGATCAATTTTAAAAAAATCTTTATTCATTTATTTTCCAAATTATCTGGGAGACTTAATTATAATTTTCATTGATTTTGTCTTATTATTAAATATTTCAAGTACTTCATTAGTAAAATCAATGTTTTTATTGTTAAATAAAAAAACATTTTCTTTAAGCAAAACAACATTAATTTTTTTATTTGTTGAAACATCCTTAATGATTTGTGCTAGTAAATCCTTGATATCTTTTTGAATTTTTTGAAAAGACTTGTTGAGCACAGCTCTTTCGTCTTTATATTTTTTTTGAATTTGAAAAACTTCCTTTTTAAATAATTTTACTCTTTTTTTATATTCAAATTCAGTTAAGTCCGATTTAGTTTTTTTTAAAATTTCTTCTTTTTGTTTAAGAAAATTTTGTTTTTGTTTAATTTTATTATTAATTTCTTTTTCTAAAATCAAAAATTTGTTACCAAGAAGCTTCATTGCATTTGAACTTTTTAAGATATATCTAAAGTCAACAATACCAATCTTGTTATTTTCAACACTTTTAGAAATTTTTAGAGTATTGTGAACATTAAAACCATTTTTTTTGGATGTATAATTCATATACTCTACATACTGACTGTCTATTAAAATTGAAAATACAAGTAAATCAAAAAAAAACATATCAAGTCCAATATTAAAATTTAAAAACTTGTACCTATAGAAAATTGAAAGTTTTCTTCAATATCATAAGTCTCACTATTTACAGGAAACCCCCAAACCATTTGCAATGGCCCTACCGGAGTAATCATTGATAAACCAAAACCATTTGTGATCCTTGGTTCTTTATCATTGTAACCCTTAACTCCTGATTTAAAGTCTGTTCCCCATATTGATCCTACATCTGAAAACACAAACCATTCCAAACCGGTATCGTCAGGCATGAATTCGTCAGATTTTAATTCAAAAGATACATTGTAATAATTATTTCCACCGATAGCCTGATTATTTCCTGTATCACGTGGTCCAACTCCTGCATTATCAAATCCTCTAACTGTTTTACCCCCTAAGAAAAAACGATTTGATGAAGTGATTTTATCCTCTATTGCTGTAATTAATCCTAGACCAGTTTTAAAACCTAATACATAATCACCATATTCAATTGGATAATATGATTTGGTTTTAATTTCTGTTTTGTAAAATTTTGCATCTCCACCAATACCAGCTATAGTATTATCAAAACCCCATCTATATCCAGATGTTGGGTTGAAATAATTATCTCTTGTATCCTGGAACAAACTATAAGTGACAGAAGAAGTAGTGATTTCTTTACCCTCCTCTCCAGTTTCAGATGCTGCTGTAGATGAACTTGAAGTTGTTGTTTCAGACGTTGAAAAATTATATTTAATTGCTTGAGATATATCATCAAATTTAAAACCAACACCAAAATTTACTCCAGATCTATTAGTTTTTACATCTCCTTTTTTATTTTCAATTTCTTCATCAAATAAATTACCAGAAAGAGAGAGATGTCTTTCTAAAAAATAAGGTTCTGTGACGCCTATATTGTATGATGTTTTTAGCTCTGATAAACTAGTTTCGAAACGTACATTTTTTCCTTCGCCAAGAAAGTTTTTTTCTTTTAAACCAAAGGTTAATGTGGTATTATCCAATGAAGAATATCCAACGCCCAATGATACGGAACCAGTATTCATTTCTTCAACTTCAATTATAACGTCAACGGATTGTGGTGTATTAGTATTTTTTATTTTATAATTTACTGTCTGAAAATAACCTAGTCTTTTAAGTGAATTTATAGATAAATTAAGTTTAGCTTTATTAAAAGGGTCACCTTCTAAAACAGTTAACTCTCTTCTAATAACATTATCATTAGTTCTTGTGTTACCAAGTATGATTATCTTATTTATAAACTTTTTATTACCTTCAGTAACATCATATGTTATGTCGATTAAATTTTTACGTTTTTTTAGAGATGAAACTACCTTAATAAAATTATAGCCATTGTTTTCAAAATATTTAATTAAATATTTCGTAGACTCATCTAAAGCTCTTGAATCATAAAAATCACCTTTTTGTAGTGATAACTCTTTTAATAAAAATTTAGTTTTTTTGTCATCTGCAAATGAAGAATTAATATTTATTTTATCAATAGAATATCTTTGTCCTTCGTTAATTATAAAATTTATATTAAAACCTGATAAATCAGGCAGAAGATCCCCTCTAGCTACTTTTACAGTAAAGTCTATATAACCTCTATGACTATAAAATTCTCTTAGTTTTTGTTTGTCATAATCTAAACGTTCAGGTATGAATTTATTAGATCCAAAAATTTTATACCAAGCATCTTCTTTAGTTGATATTTTTGACCTTAACTCATTATCAGAGTAATTTTTATTACCAATAAAATTTATATTTTTAACAACAAGTAATGCACCTTCATTTATTTGGAAATTTAGATTTACCCTTCCGTCACCTATCTCAATTTTCTTAATGTTAACTTCAGCTAAATAACGTCCAATTTTTTGGTATTCTAATTTTATTTTTTCAATTGAATCACTTAAATCATTTTTATTAAAAATATCCCTAGGGTTTATTGAAATTATTTTACTTAGGGTTTCATTATTTAACAAATCGTTTCCAGAAAAAGAAACTTCATTAATAATTGGGTATTCTTCAATATTTATAATTAAAGTATAATTATCAACTTTCAAACTAACTTTGTTAACCATACCTGAGTTATATAAATCTTTAGTAAAATTATTTAAAATTTCGTTGTTAAACTTAGTGTTTGGATATTCTGGAAAAAAATTGAGAATAAAAGAAGTAGATAATCTTTTTACTCCATATATTTTAACTTCTTCAATTTTTAATTGATCAGCATGTGATAACGAGAGTTTTGCTATAATGAAAAATAAAAATAAACATTTATTTAATAAAAAAAATAATTTTGCAAAATTGAACATATTCATATTTTATCTTCTTTTTTTTTAATGTATAGCATTTATATCTATAATCCTAAATCAAAAGCTGTTACTAATATCATTAATGAAATTAAAAATAAAAAACCAAACTTAAGCAAAAATAATTGTATTGGTCCAGACAAAGGTTTTCTAAATATCAACTCATAAGTAAAAAGTAGAATATACCCACCATCTAAAGCTGGTATGGGTAAAAGATTTATTAATCCAAGGTTAATAGACAAAATTGCCATTAAAAAAATTATTGAAAAAAAACCTCTATCAAGACTTGAACCAGAAATTTTTGCTATACCAATAGGTCCTAATACGTCATTTTTATTAACTTCAAACATAAATAAAGCTTTTATACCTTTTAACCATTCAATTGTTATATTCATGGAATCCAAAACACCAAACTTTAAAGCTGGTAAAATAGATAATGTTTTTAATTCAGCTGGTGAAGCTGTAACACCAATTCTACCTAATATTCTTTTTGATTTTTTTTCATAAAATTCATCAGGAATAATATTAGTAAAAATAACACTATCATTTCTTAAAATTTTGAATAAAAGATTTTTATTAGGATTATTTTCAACAAAAAATTTTATATCAGAAAAAGTTTCAATTTTCTTTTTATTTATACTAAGAACTTGATCTCCAGAAATTACACCTGCTATCTCAGCTGGCTTAGAGTGTAAAACTTTGTTGATAATTGGCGGGGATACATGTCTTCCGTTAAAGTAATAAAGGCTAGTAATTAAAAGTAATCCTAAAAATAAATTAGCTAACGGTCCAGATAAAACAATCAAAAATCTAGAAAACAAATTTGCTTTCAAAAAAGTATCTGATTCCAATAAGTTTTTGTTACTTGATTTTGTTAGATTTATAAGTTCACCTTTCATTTTCACATAACCACCTAGGGGTATTAGAGAAAACTTCCACCTAGTATTGTTTTTATCAGTATAACCAAATAATTCAGGTCCAAAACCAATTGAGAAAGACTCAACTTTTACTCCAGACTTTCTAGCAGCATAATAATGACCAAGTTCGTGAAAGAATATCAATGGAGTTAAAACAATAAAAAAACCAATTAATGATGTAAAAAAACCGCTTTCTATCATTTATAAAATTTCCTCTTAATTAAATCTAATGAATTCATCCTCGCTATTTTATCAATTTCTATTACGTCAGTAATATTTTTTGGAATAGATGAATCAGAAACATTTAGAGTTTCGTAAACAATATTATATATATCAGTAAAACTTACTTTATTTTTCAAAAAAGCATCGACGGCAATTTCATTTGAGGCATTTAGAACAACTGGAGACAAATAAGGATTTTGAAGCACTTCCCATCCTAGTTTTAATCCTGGAAATTTTTTAAAATCTGGCTGGAAAAAACTTAAATTGCAAATATTATGCAATGATATTTTTTTTAAATTTAAATCTAATCTCTCAGGCCAGTTAAGAGCAACACTTAGTGGTGTTATCATATCAGGAAGACCTAAATTTGCTAAAGTTGAACCGTCTTTATAATGAACTAATCCATGAATAATATGTTCAGGATGTACTACAACTTCAATTTTATTACTTTCAATATTAAATAGCACAGAAGCTTCAATAATTTCTAGAGCTTTATTAAACATTGTTGCACTATCTACTGAGATTTTTTTACCCATTTTCCACACAGGATGTTTTATTGCATCTTGTGGTTTGATATTTTTAAAATTTTCAATTGGCATATTTAAAAAAGGACCTCCTGACGCAGTAAGTGTAATAAAGTCAACATTTGAAATATTATTTTTATCTAGACATTGAAATATTGCGCTGTGCTCAGAATCCACTGGTAAGATTTTAGCTTTCTTCTCATAACTTTTTTCCATAAAAATTTGGCCAGCAGAAACCAATGTTTCTTTATTTGCGATAGCAAGATTGTTCCCAACGCTGATTGCAGCGAATGCTGGATATAAGCCTGACATACCAACTATTCCAGATATTACAACATCACAACTTATCTTGGCTAATTCAATTAAATTAGACTTACCTACATTTAATTCACTTCTACCGTAATATGATTTAGCATTTTTGGTATTGGATAATACTACATTAGGAACATCAAACTCATTTACTATTTTGCTTAACAATTCTGCATTATTATGAGCAGACACACCAACAAGATTAAATTTTTCCCTATTTTTTCTTAACAAACGAAGAGAGGACTCACCTATAGAACCAGTTGCTCCTAATAAAATAATATTTTTTTTTTTATTCATTATTAATTTTTCAATTAATTGATATATATAAGAAAGGTATTACTAAGAAATAACCATCAAATCTATCCATTAAACCTCCATGACCGGGGATTAATTTCCCACTATCCTTTACTCCTATGTTTCTTTTAAAAATTGACTCTAAAAGATCTCCAGAAAAAGCAATGGCACCTATAAAAAAACCATATATTAAAGAATAAATAACATTAAAGTTCATTAAATCTTTAATAAAATAAGAAATCATAATAGTAAAAGATAGCCCAATAATGGTGCCTTCAATGGTTTTACCTTTACTTATTAAAGGAATGATTTTTCTTTTACCAAATAATTTGCCTCCCAAATAAGCAAAAATATCCATAGCACTTACTAAAATTACGACATATAAAACAATATATAATCCGTTAGGGCTTTGTAAAATACTAATAAGAGAAAAAAAAGAAATAATTATTAAGTTAGATAGGATCAAATTTATCATTTCATTTTTTTTGTATAAAAGAAAGATTGTATTAAAAAAAACAGAAATAGAAAGAAAGGTAATAAAGTTATTAAAAAATAAATATACAATCTCAATTTCATTTATCTCTAAAATTGTAAAAAACAAAAGAAGTATTTGTAATAAAAAAATTTTAAAAAATTGCTGTCTTTGTAAAATTTTTACCGTCAATTTTTCGTATTCAAAAAGTATTACACAAAAAAGTATATAAAAAAAAATTGAAACAAATGGATTTCCAAATAAAAGGAGTAGCATGAATAAAAATGATAATACTGTAGTTGAGATAAATCTTTTTCTAAATTCCTGCATTTTCATCAAGGATATTATATTATTAAAAAGTTTAATTATCACCACCATATTTTCTTATTCTTTTAGAATAATCTAAGATACAATTTTCTAATATTAATTTATTAAATTCAGGCCACATTTGGGGTATAAACATTAATTCAGTATAAGCTAAATCCCATAAAAGAAAATTAGATAATCTCATCTCGCCACCTGTCCTAATCAATAGATCTGGGTCTGGCAAATCTTTGTTTAAAGTATATTTCTTGAAATCCTTTTCACTTATTTCTTTAAAATTTTCTTTGTGAATTAGAATTTCATTAATCGCAGAAACAATATCCAACCTACCACCATAATTTAGAGCTAAAGTTATAACAACACCGTTGTTGAGTTGAGAGCTCTTATGAATAATTTCGATTTTATCTTTAATGTTTTTTTCAAAAGGTAAAAAGTTACCAATAAACCTTAATCTAAAATTATTTTCATTAATTTTAGATATTGTATGGTCTAAGAATTCATTCAACAAAGTCATTAAAAAAGAGATTTCTTTAGAAGACCTTTTCCAATTCTCTGTTGAAAAAACAAAAACAGTTAAGAATTTTAGTTTAAAATCTTGAATATTGTTAATTATATTCCATAAGTTTTCAGCACCTTTTCTATGGCCTTCATAAGTTGGTAAGTTATTAGCAATAGCCCATCGTCTGTTGCCATCCATAATTATAGCTATATGATCTAATTTCATATTAATTATCTAATATTTCCTTTTCTTTATTCGAAAATATATTATCAATGTTACTTATAATTTCATCTGTAATTTGTTGGATTAACTGTTCGTTTTGATGTTTTTTATCTTCACTAATTTCACCATTTTTTTGAAGTTTTCTAACAATTTCAACATATTCTCTTCTGATGTTCCTTACCGCAATTTTAGAATTTTCAGCATATTTTGCTGCAACCTTAGTAATTTCTATTCTTCTTTCTTCAGATAAAGGGGGAATATTAATCCTAATTGCATTACCTTCAACCATAGGATTAAGTCCTAATGGACTTTCTCTTATACTTTTTTCAGTTGCAGCCACTAATGATGCATCCCAAACATTCACTAACAATAATCTAGCCTCTGGTACACTAATAGAACTAACTTGGTTTATAGGCATTAAACTTCCATAAGCATTAACATTAATTTGATCTAACATCGAGGAAGACGCCCTTCCAACTCTAAGTCCACTTAAATCTTTTTTTAGAGAATTAATAGCTTTTTCCATTCGAGCTTTTATTTCACTAGATTTTAATTCAGCCATTAAGTTGCTCCTAATCAGTAATTATAGTGAAAGAACCTTCACCTTTTAAAACTTTTGTTAAATTTTTCTTTTTGTTTATAGAACAAACCACAATTGGTATTTTGTTTTCTCTTGCTAAAGATACAGCTGATGCATCCATGACTTTAAGATCTTTACTCAATACATCAAGATAATTAAGAGTTTTAAATTTAATTGCTGTTTTATCTTTTTTAGGATCAGCAGAGTATACACCATCAACAAGGGTAGCCTTAATAATTGCATCACAGTTCATTTCTGATGCTCTGAGAGCAGCTGCAGTATCAGTCGTAAAATATGGGTTTCCAGTTCCAGCAGCAAAAATTACCACTCTACCTTTTTCCATATGTCTTTTTGCTCTTCTTCTTATGTATTGTTCACAAACTGCTGATATTGGCAATGCTGATTGAACTCTTGTTTGAATTCCTATTTTCTCCATTGCATTTTGAATTGCTAGGCTATTCATAACTGTAGCGAGCATACCCATATAGTCTCCAGTAGCTCTATCCATCCCATTTTGAGCATTTGATATGCCTCTATATATGTTACCGCCACCTACTACTATACATAACTGAACACCCGATTTAACGACTTCGTCAATTTGATTAGCGAAGTTCTTTACAACCGAAGAATTTATCCCAAAGGAATCATCACCCATTAGGGACTCACCAGATATTTTAAGAAGAATTTTTTTCCAATTTAAATTATTCAAAACCATTCCTAAGATTTAATTTTGATTACTTCATATCAGCAGTAGCAGCAACTTCAGCTGCAAAATCATTTTTAGCAACTTCTATTCCTTCACCTAATTTGAATATTTTAAAGTCCTTTATTCGCACTTCAACACCAAGATCATTAGATAACTTTTTAATGATATCTTTTATTTTAGTTTCACCGTCGATTACTGAAATTTGTTCGTTTAAAACGACTTCTTGAAAAAACTTCTGCAATCTTCCTTGAACTATTTTTTCTGCGATCTCTTTAGGCTTTCCAGATGACATTGCTTGATCTATTAGAACATCTCTTTCTCTATTAACTAAATCACTATCAAGATCATCAATATTTATAGCTTTAGGAGACGTAGCAGCAATATGCATAGCTATTTGTTTTCCAACATCAAATAATTGACTTTCTTTTGCTTGTGTTTCAATAGCAACAATTACACCTAATTTTCCAAGATCTTCTGTGATTTTATTATGAATATATGATACTAAAATACCTTCTGACACCTCAAGATATTCAACTCGTCTAATATTCATATTTTCTCCAATAGTTGCTATATTATTACCGAGTTCTTGATCTACAGTTCTATCCGTGCCAGGAAATTGTAAGTCTTTTAATGAATTAATGTCAGATTTATATGTGAGAGCTAAATTGCTGCATTTTTTTACAAAATTTTGGAATAATTCATTTCTTGCTACAAAGTCTGTTTCAGAGTTAATCTCAACAATTGCTCCTTGTAAACCATTTGTACTTATACCTATTAAGCCTTCGGCTGCAATTCTGCTTGATTTTTTTGCAATAGCAGACAAACCTTGCTTTCTAAGCCAATCAATTGCATCTTCCATATTCCCATTGGATTCTACCAAAGCTTTTTTACAGTCCATCATGCCTGCACCACTTTTTTCCCTTAATTCTTTGACCATTGATGCTGACAATGTCATAATTTTTCCTTTCTATGCTCTCAATACGTATGAATATAATTTATATAAATAACATTAAATTAATCATTATTGCTAGATACATCATCATTTATAGTTTCTTCAATTGAAGTGTTTGTACTAATATTTTTTTTAATTGGAGTATCTTCAATTGGAACATCATCTATTATTTTTTCTTCTACTAAATCTTGTGCTTCGCCTACGTCGATACCTTTCTCTTCTAAATTACTTTCTAATCCTTTTAAAACTGAGGCTGCAATTAAATCACAATATAGAGAAATTGCTCTTAATGCGTCATCATTACCAGGAATTGGATAATCTACACCAGATGGATTGGTATTTGTATCGCAAATAGCAATCACTGGAATATTCAAGTTATTAGCTTCCAAAACTGCAATTGCCTCTTTATTTGTATCAATTATAAATAAAGCATCCGGAATACCGTTCATATTCTTTATACCACCTAAGGTTAAATCAAGCTTTTCTTTTTGCCTTTCTATATTAAGTCTTTCTTTTTTAGTTAAATTATTTATTTCAGTAGATGAAATTCTTTCTTCTAAATCTTTTAGTTTTTTTATTGATTTAGATACCGTTTCCCAATTTGTTAGCATTCCACCTAACCATCTATGATTCACAAAGTATTGTCCACAGTTAGTTGCTGCTTGCGCAATCAGATCAGAAGCAGAACGTTTTGTTCCTACAAATAGAAATTTACCTCCATTTTTGGCAATAGATTGTACAGCTTCTAATGCTTCGTATAACATTGGGACTGTTTTTTCTAAATTAATAATATGAATGTTATTTCTTTTTCCAAATATATATGGTTCCATTTTTGGGTTCCATCTTCTAGTATGATGACCAAAATGAACTCCAGCTTCTAACAGCTGACGCATTGTAAACGTAGGTAATGACATAATAATTCCTTTACCGGTTAATGTTAAAGTAATGTTTACGAACACCGGACGGTTAAAAAACCAAACATTACACAAGATTTTTACCTAATAGATCACTTTCATCAATTTTGCAAGTTAATAAATAAATAGAAAATTATGAAAATCTAAAGTGTTGAATTCCACTTATTGTTGACAGATCATTAATAAATTTAGATGATAATTTTATATTTTCTTTAATTTTAATTTCAACTTGCTCTTCTTTATACGAACTTTTGATTAAAATATCAGAATGTCCAACTTCTAAGATTTTTAATAATGGAACAAGTTTATCTAAATGTTTATTAGTATTTGTATATAAAGTTATATTATATTTGTTTTCTGCAATATAATCGTTTAACAAATGTATTCTTTTTACAACAATTCTAGAATTTTGATAATTTTCATTTTTAATTTCAGCATCAATTAAAATAAGATTTTTTTCTATTAAATAGTTTTCATATTTAAGTAAAACATCTGAAAATATATTTATGTCTAAGGAGCCTTTTAAATCATTTAATTGGATTGAAACCCATCTACCTCTAGGAGATTGTCTTTTTTGAATTTTAGAAATCAGACCACATAATTTAACATTGATTTTGCTATATTTTTCATGTCCATTCAGTATTTGAACACTTGTGCTAACATTCATTTTTGATAAAATATTTGAGTAATTATCTAATGGATGCGCTGACAAATATAATCCAAGAGATGAAAATTCATTATTTATATTTTCTTGATAACTCCATTCTGTATAATCTTGCAGATTAATAAGTAGCTTGTTAGATTCTCCATCATTAAAAAGATTTGATTGATTGGAACTTTTTTCTTTATCTATAGAATGAGAATAGTTTAACATCAAATCAATAGATTTGAATAATTTATTTCTATTTATTTCAATCTTGTCAAAAGCTCCTGATTTAATAAGACTTTCAAATGATTTTTTTGTTATTAGGGAATAAGGTACCCTATTTAAAAAATTGTCAATATTTTTAAATTCACCATCTTTTTCTCTAATTTGTATAATTTTTTTAATAGCATCAGTTCCAACATTTTTTATAGAAGATAATGAGTATCTTATTCCAAATTCACAAGAAGAAATATTCTCTATAACAAATTCATAACTACTTTTATTAATACATGGTTTGAGTATTTTTAACCCTAATTTTTTTGCATCCTCTACAAATAAAGATAATTTTTCAGTATTATTATTTTCTAGAGTCATCATAGAAACAAAAAACTCATGCACATAATTTGTTTTTATCCAGGCAGTTTGGTAAGCAATCAAAGCATAAGCAGCAGCATGTGATTTATTAAAACCATATCCTGCGAAAGCAGCTATTTGATCAAAAATTTCTTTTGCTTTTTCTTCGCTAATTCCTCTTTTATTCGTACCTTCTAAAAAAAATTTCTTTTGTTGAGACATCTCTTCTTTATCTTTTTTACCCATCGCCCTTCTTAATATATCCGCTTTACCCAATGAGAACTCAGCTAATATTTGTGCAGCTCTTAAAACTTGTTCTTGATATATAAATATCCCATAAGTTTCTGCTAGAATAGTTTCTAAACTAGGATGCATATAAACTATATTTTCTTTTCCATGTTTTCTATTTATATAACTTGGGATATTTTCCATAGGTCCAGGTCTATATAACGAAACAACAGCAATTATATCCTCAAATCTGTCTGGTTTTAATCCAACTAAAACATCTTTCATTCCAGCAGATTCCAACTGAAATATGCCAGTAGTAGATCCAGTTGATAACAATTCATATGTTTTTTTATCATTTAACGAAATTTTGCTAAGATCAAAATTTATATCTTTAAGCCTTATTAAAGTCTCAGCTTTAGAAAGAACAGTTAATGTTTTTAAACCAAGAAAGTCGAATTTTACAAGTCCAGCTTTTTCAACAAATTTCATATTAAATTGAGTTGCTGGAATTTCATCTTCATTAAACTTGTATAATGGAATTAATTCATGAAGTGGTTTATCTCCAATGACTAAACCTGCAGCATGTGTTGAAACATGTCTATTTAATCCTTCAATATCAATAGCAATTTTAATTAAATTTTGTACTTGATCATTCTCAGCTATTTCATTTTTAAGTATCTCATTGGAATCAACGGCTTCTTGAATTGTAATAGGTTTAGTCGGAACAAATGGTATTAATTTTGCAATTTTATCCACTTGACCATATGGCATTTCTAATACTCTTCCAACATCACGAATGGCTGCTTTTGCTTGAAGACTTCCAAAAGTAATTATTTGAGCAACCTTATCTTTTCCATATCTATTTCTAACATATTCAATTACTTCCTCTCTTCTATCTTGACAAAAATCAATATCAAAATCAGGCATTGAAATTCGTTCTGGATTTAAAAAACGTTCAAATAATAAACCCCACCTTATAGGATCAAGGTCTGTAATACTTAACGACCAAGAAACTATTGATCCTGCTCCAGACCCACGACCTGGGCCAACTGGAATCTTTTTTTCTTTTGACCATTTTATAAAATCATAAACTATTAAAAAATAACCTGAAAAACCCATCTCATTAATTATTTTGAGTTCTTTATCAAGACGTTTTTTATAATTATTTAATTCATCATCAGAAAATTTATTTGGTAATGAATCTATCCTAGCAATTAATCCTTTAAGAGATATTTTTTGAAGGTAATCAGCTTCTGAAATGTTATCTAAACCTGGATACTTTGGTAAGATTGGATTTATTGTTTTTAAAAAGAAAGAACATCTTTTTGCAATTGTTATGGTGTTTTCAATTGCTTCTGGAATATCTTTAAATAATGATATCATTTTTTTAGGATTTTTTAGATAATGTTCTTTAGTCAGAACTCTTCTCTTATCAGACGAAATTGTAAGCCCCTTATCTATACAAGTTAATACTTGATGAGCTTCAAATTTATTTTCATTTTGAAAAAAACAATCGTTTGTTGCTACTAATGGAATATTTAATTCACATGCAAGATCTGTTAAAATTTTTTCAGCAATTAACTGACTTTTAATACCATGCCTTTGGAGTTCAACATATAAATTATCATTAAAAATATTTTTCAAATATTTAAGCCGTTCTCTTACTAATTTTATATTGTTTAAGGAAGCTGGTTTTGCCAAAAAACCATTTTCAATACCACCAGTTAATAGTAAAATTCCATCTTTGCGCTTTTCTAGTTCAATTCCACTAATAAATTTTTCATAATTTTCGTTACTTGAAATAGCATTAGATAAAAATAATAAATTTTTATAACCAATTTCATTTTTAGCTAATAAAACAACTTCTCCAATATCTTCATTATCTTTTCCATTTTGACTAATGTTAACTTGAATTCCAATTATAGGTTGGATGCCATAAGAAATCATTTTTAGAGAAAACTCTAAAGCTCCAAAAAGATTGTTGGTGTCAGTAATTCCAATTGCAGGTTGATCGTTTTCGACGCAGAATTTTGATAAATCATCAAAGGTTAACATTCCTTCAGCAAGAGAAAAATTTGAGTGTAATCGTAAGTGAATAAATACATTTTTCATTTTTAAAATTTAATTTTAAAATTATTCATCAGAAACGGAACCATTTTTTAAAACTATTTTTCTATCCATTAGTTTTGCTAAATCACTATTATGAGTAGCAAAAATACAACTTATGTTTAATGACTTAACTAATTCGTATAAAATTTCAAATACGTTTTTAGCACTAGTAGCATCCAAATTACCTGTAGGTTCGTCAGCTAAGATTAAATTAGGAGAATTTGACAATGCTCTTGCAATAGCAACTCTTTGAGCCTCTCCACCAGACAACTTTGCAGGCCTAAATTCAAGTCTGTTCTTTAAACCTAAAGCTGATAATATTTCTTTGGATTTTTTTTCTGCTTCTATTTTAGATTTCCCCATAATTAGTTGTGGTAACATAACATTCTCTAAAGCAGAAAATTCTTGAAAAAGACGATGTGACTGAAAGATAAATCCAATCTCAGCCCCTCTTATAAATGTTTTACGATCTTCACTTAATTTTGTACAATCATGTCCACTTAAACTAATTGAACCAAATGTGGGTTTTTCAAGCAAACCTGCGATATTTAATAAAGTTGATTTTCCAGTTCCACTAGGTCCAATTAAGGAAATCATTTCACCCTTCAAAACTTTAATATTTACGTTATTTAAAACTCTAATATTTTGTGATTCTTGATTATAAATATGAGAAATATTCTTTAAAATTAAAAAATCTTTATTATCCAAAACACTACTCATATCGCAATGCCTCTGCTGGAGATATTTTTGATGCTTTCCAAGCAGGAAACATGCTTGCTAGTAAAGTTAGGGAAATAGATAACCCCATAACAATTAAAACTTCATTAAAATTTATATTAGAAGGTAATGTAGATAAAAAATAAATTTCAGAAGAGAATAATTCTTGCCCAAAAAGAGATGATACAAAATTTCTGATTGTTTCAATATTTATAGATACAATAATGCCTAAAATTGCTCCTATAATTGTACCTATAATACCAATAATTGAACCTGTTAACATAAAAATTCTTATAATAAGATGTTTAGAAGCACCCATTGTTCTCATGAGAGCAATATCAGATTTTTTAGTTTGAACTAGCATTATCATGGATGATATTATATTGAATGTTGCCACAAGAATTATTAACGTCAATATCACAAACATTACGTTTTTTTCTACATCAAGAGCATTCATAAAAGATGAATTTCTTTTTTTCCAATCAATTATTGTCAAACTTTCATCTAATTTAGAAATTAAATCATCATAAACATTTTGAGTTGTTTTTGGATTATCTAAAAAAATTTCAATGCCATGAGCAATTTTTTTAATTGATAGAAATTTTTCAGCTTTTTCCCATGGTATAAAAATAAAGTTATTATCATACTCATACATACCAACATCAAAAAAACCACCAACCATAAAGTTTTGCTTGATTGGCAATACACCAATCGCAGTCTCCATAACATTCGGAGAAATAAGCGATATATAATCACCTACTCTTAAATTTAATCTTTGAGCAAGCCTGTATCCTAATATTATATTTTTATTTAATTTGAAATTATCAATGGCAGTGTTATCAAGAGACTTCCATAGTAATTTTTTAGCAGGTAAATCTGACCATTTTGTACCTCTAACAATAATTCCTGAAATAGAATTCTTAGTTTTGGCAAGAGCTTGCCCTTCCAAATACGGGGTGACAGCAACAACATTTTGTGTGTCTGAAATTTGACTTACTATTTTATTATAATTTTCAATTGATAATCCATTTTTTTTATAAACGATTAAATGACCATTTATTCCTAATATTCTGTCAACTAATTCTGTTCGAAAACCATTCATCACGGACATTACTACAATCAAAGTGGCTACACCTAAAACAATACCAACAAGAGAAAACCAGGCTGAAACTGAAATAAAACCCTCAACTCGCCTAGATTTAATATACCTTAAGGCGATAGTTCTTTCAGTTTCATTAAAAATAAAATTACTCATATGCTTCATTGATTAGTTTGAACAAAATTCATTATCTCATCGTAGGATAATCTGGATATATCTCCACTTTTTCTACACTTTAAATCATATAATTGATCTTTAATTCCCTTCGGTCCAATTATAATTTGATATGGCAAACCAATTAAATCTGCTCTAGCGAGTTTTGCGCCAGCCCTTTCATCTGTATCATCATACAAGACATTTAATGCATTATTATTCATAGCATTATATAATTCTAAACAAATTTTATCACAATCAATATCACCACATTTTAAATTAATTATGTTATAATCCCAAGGGGTTACTTCTTTGGGCCAAATTATCCCTTTTTGATCATGATTTGCTTCAATAACAGCACCCACTAACCTTGATAGGCCGACACCATATGATCCCATGAAAACTGGAATATTCTCTCCTACCCTATCTGATATGGTAGCTCTCATTGGCAAAGAATATTTTTGTCCAAAATGAAAAATATGACCTACCTCAATACCTCTAGTTTTAATTAAGGTATTATTTATATTATCAAAATTACTTGCATCGTGCTTTTCTTCTGTAGCAGCATATAGAGAGGTAAATTTATTTACTTCTTCTTGAATATCTTCATTGTAATTGATATTCAAAAACGAACCTTCGATATTTAATAATTGTTTATCTACGTAAACTTCACTTTCACCAGTTTCAGCTAAGATAATAAATTCATGGCTTAAATCTCCTCCAATTGGGCCAGTGTCCGCTTTCATTGGTATTGCTTTTAAACCCATTTTTTTAAATAATTGCAAATAAGCTATGAACATTATATTATATGATTTAATGGAATTTTTGTAGTCAACATCAAAAGAATATGCATCTTTCATCAAAAATTCTCTTCCTCTCATAACACCAAATCTTGGTCTTAGCTCATCTCTAAATTTCCATTGAATGTGAAAAAGATTTAATGGTAGTTCTTTATAACTATTTATATGAGTTCTAAATATTTCAGTTACTAGCTCTTCATTAGTTGGTCCATATAATAAATTTCTATTATTTCTATCTTTAATACGAAGCATTTCTTTACCATAATCTTCGTATCTTCCAGATTCTTTCCAAATCTCTGCAGATTGAAGCGTAGGCATTAAAATCTCATTAGCACCCGCTTTTATCATTTCTTGTCTACAAATTTCTGTGATTTTTTCTAAAACAATTTTACCAAGGGGTAACCAGGAATAAATTCCAGAAGCTGATTGTTGTATCATGCCAGCTCTAAGCATATAAATATGTGATATAATTTCAGCTTCTTTTGGATTTTCCTTTAAAACAGGAAGAAAAAATCTTGTTAATAACATTATATTTGTTCCCTAATAGGCTTATATCTAAAATTAAATTAAAACTAATTTGATTGATAGTTTATACCAGTATAAATTACAATTTATGTAATTATTAACAGGACATCAACATGAAAGAACATTCAAATAAACAATTTTCTATAAATGGTTTTCCAAGAGTAAGAATGAGAAGAAATCGTTTATCAGAATTTTCTAGAAGACTTATATCTGAAAATAATTTGTCAGTTAACGATTTAATTTACCCAATTTTTATTACTTATGGATCAAAAGTTAAAGAAGAAATAAGTTCCATGCCTGGAATTTATCGATATTCCTTAGATTTACTTCACAAAGAAATTGAATATATTTCTTCTTTAAATATTCCTGCAATTGCATTATTTCCAAAAATTGAAAATGAATTAAAAACACCTGATGGTAAAGAGGCTCTAAATAATAATAATTTAATATGCAAAGCTATACAGATTTCTAAAAAAGTTAACCCTGATCTAGGTGTTATAACTGACGTTGCACTAGATCCTTATACAGATCATGGCCATGATGGAATAATAAAAGAAGATCAAATTGATAATGACTTAACGCTAGATATTCTATGCAAACAGGCAATTGTTCAGGCAGAAGCTGGATGTGATATTATAGCACCTAGTGACATGATGGATGGAAGAGTTGGAGCTATTAGAGATACTTTAGATGGACATGGTCTTATTAACGTTCAAATCATGTCATATGCTGCTAAATATGCATCATCATATTATGGCCCTTTTAGAGATGCAGTTGGTTCAGCGGTCAATTTATCAAATAAATCAAAAAAAAGTTATCAAATGGACCCAGCAAATTCAGCTGAGGCATTAAGAGAAATTAGACTTGATATTAATGAAGGTGCAGACATGATAATAATTAAACCAGGAATGCCATATTTAGATATTGTTAGTAAAGCAAAAAATGAGTTAAATTTTCCTGTTATTGCCTATCAAGTATCTGGAGAGTATTCAATGATAAAAGCTGCAATTCAAAATGGCTGGTTTCATGAAGAAAAGATTATATTTGAAACTATGATGTGTTTTAAAAGAGCTGGCTGTGATGGAATAATAACTTATTTTGCTCCATTTGTTGCAAAAACATTAATCAATAAAACTTTTTAAAAATTAGCAAACAAGTCGTATATAAAATTATGATTGATATAAAACCTAAAAACGTTCTAGAGCAACCTATTTACATGCTTACAAAAGCAACCACGTGTCCGTATTTAACTGGACAAGTTGAAAAAAGAATAGCTACAGATATATCTAACAATAAAAATATTTATGAAGAACTGTCAATTAACGGTTTTAGGAGAGTTGAAAATTGGATGTATAGACCTGTTTGTGACAATTGTAGTGCCTGCAAATCCTACAGGGTAGACATACAAAAATTTCAAATAACAAAAAGTTTAAAAAGAGTTTCAAAAAACTTTGATAATTTTAGTCATGAATTAGTAAAAAATGTATCAACCAAAGAACATTATGAACTTTTTAAGAAATATCAATTAGCAAGACACACTGGTGGATCTATGTCAGATATGGATGAAGATGAATTTACATCAATGATAGAAACATCACCAATAAATACCTCACTTTTAGAGTTTAGGGACAAATCTAGAAAATTAATTGGAGCTGTACTATTAGATATAGATAAAAAAAACTTATCGGCTGTTTACAGTTTTTTTGACCCAAAATTTAACAAATTTGGACTAGGCAATTATATGATCATGCAATGTTTGTTATATGGAAAAAGTAAAAAATATGAGTTTTTGTACCTTGGTTATTATATTAAAGAACTATCCAGCATGTCATACAAATCTAGGTTTAAGCCAGGACAAATATTAAATAATAATTATTGGGAAAATTTTTAACTTTATCCCCCAATAGCTGATCCATCGCTTCTTAAATCATAGCCTCCTTCTTTCAGACCATTAGGATAACACAATAAAGCACCTGCATGACCCATTATTTCTTCATATGCTCCTACCTTTTCAACAATATGACCCATAGATTTTAATTTATCAAAGGTGTCAGCTGAAAAACGTTCTTCAATTTTTAATGAGGTCGTTTCTTCACCCCATGTTTTGCCTAATAGCCATCTTGGTTCGTTAACGGCATTTTGTAGATTTAAATTTTGAACATTATATCTATAAAAAATTGTAGCTTGTGTCTGTGGTTGCCCTTCTCCCCCCATAGTCCCATATGACATTACCCTACCATCATCGAAATGAGCTAATGCTGGTTGAATTGTATGAAATGGTTTTCTGCCAGGTAATAAATGATTATGATTTTTTGGGTCAAGAGAAAAGCTAACTCCTCTATTTTGCATTGTTATACCAGTATTAGGTAAAACTAAACCTGAACCAAACTCCCAATAAATACTCTGTATAAAACTTATAGTATTTCCGTATGTATCCGTGGTACCTAACCAAACTGTATCACCACCTAGAGAAGACACAGGCCAAGGTGTAGCTTTTTCAAAATTAATTTCCTTAGCTAGTTTTTTTATAAAATCTTTTGTCAGAAAGTCATTGACATTAACACTCATATATCTTGGGTCTGAAATATGTTTGTCTCTTATTTTAAAAACTACTTTGGTTATTTCTACAATAAGATGTATTAATTCAACATCATTTTTACAAGTAATTGATAATTCATCTAGCAATCCTAGAATTAATATAGATGCTAACCCTTGAGTAGGTGGTGGTAAGTTAAATAATTTAGCATCTTTAATTTTTAATTCTAATGGATCTACAAAAGTTGCTTTATAATTTTTAAAATCTTCTGAATTTAATGGAGATCCTAAATTATTTAAATCAGAAATGATTTTACTAAAAACTTCACCTGAATAAAAGTCCTCTAACCCATTTTTTATAAGGCAGGAAAAAGTATTCGACAATTTTGGAATAATTAATCTATCTCCAACATTTGGAATTTTGCCATTTTTTAAATAAACATCTTTGAAACCTACAAGATCAACAAGCTGATTTAATTTTGATTTTAAATTATTTCTTAGAGTATTAGTTACAGCAATTCCTTCTTTAGCAGCTTGTTCAGCATCAAACAAAAGTCTACTTATTGGAATTTTACCTCCTAAATTTTTAACACTAAAATCATATGCCAGTTTCCAACCTGCAACAGCGCCTGGAACAGTTAAAGCAGACAATGGTCCTCGTGATGGAATAGAGTTAAAACCTAGTTTTTTGTAAAAATCTATATTTACATTATTAGATGCTGGTCCACAGGAATCAATTGCATAAACATTTTTGTTTTTGTCAGAAATTAACCAGAAATTATCGCCACCCATAGAGTTCATATGAGGATATAAAACTGATATCATTGCAGCAGAAGCAATCATAGCTTCAATAGCATTACCACCTTCTTTTAATATGTCAGATCCAGTTTTTGCAGCCAAATGATGAGGAGCAATCATCATATAATTATAAGACAGTTTTGAAGAAAGCATAATAATGCCTATTAAAAATACAAAGATAAATCGCGGTGAGCAGATTTACAGCCTGCTAAGAATAAAGCAATATCCCTAGGAATTTCTTGCTGTTGTCTTAACCCTATTGTAAACTTTGTACTATTAAGAAATACTGTTAAGGCATCGATTGCTTTGTTATCAATTTTTTTAAGATCACTATATTTTTTTTCATACTCTTCAAAAGAAATATTAAAATCTTTAACAACTTTTTTATAATTTACTTTTTTCTTTTTTAAATTTCTAGACACTCTTGAAAGTTTAGATGTGATTTTTGAATTATCAGGTAAACGTGAGAGCTTTTTTGAAAAAATCTTAATTTCAATTGATAAGGATTTGGGCTCACTAGTCTCTAATATTTTACTAA